>NZ_JBVIMH010000001.1:0-415405 GCF_055579945.1 Kitasatospora sp. NPDC032150
CCCTTCGGACCGGAGCGGGCAGGCCCGGCGTCGCGGAGCATCACGCGGTCCGAGCGCAGTCTGCCGACCAGCACGACCGGCAGGTCCGCCAGGGCATGGGAGAGGTAGGCGACGTCGTAGCCGGAGTCCATGACGACCCAGATCTCCGGATCGCCATCGTGCCACTGCCCGGCCTGCACCAACCTGGCTACCACGTCGCGGAGTTGGTCGACGGTGACCGTGGTCGCGTCGTACGCCCGCCCCAGGCGCACGGCGTCCAGCAGGGCGGTCCAGGAGGTCCGGCCGGTCTCCAGGGCCGCGACGAAGGAGTACGGCCAGCCGGGCACGAACTGGTCCTTGCTGCGGTCCCCGCGCCCGTAGACGTGGCAGAACAGCCGGTCGTCGCTGGTGGGGGCGTCGGGCCGGAGCCAGTTGCTCACGTCAACGGCCAGCACGATCCGCCCATCGGCCGCGCGGGGCAGCGGCAGGTCGGCCAGGGTGCGGCGCAGGCGGGCGGGCTCGCACCAACCCCGGTCCAGCGCGGCGTACAGGGCTCCGTGCCCGCGCCGGTGCTCGAGGGCCAGCGACAGTTCGACCAGCGTCTTCACCGGCCCGTCCGTACACAGCACCGCGTCGGTGAGCTCGAAGAGCGCGTCCTGGCGGGCGTAAATGCAGTCGTAGAACTCGACCCGAAAGCGGGACAAGACATCCAATGCCGCACTTTCGGGCGCATCCACCCGGAGACTCATAGGCAGCGGCCGTTCTCTCGTGCTTCGTGACCAGACATCTCGAAGCGTGGAGAACGGCCGCCTCCGCTGTCCCGGGAAGAACCGCAGATCAGCAGGTCGGGTGACCCGCGGGGTTAAACGCCAAGCTTAGTACTCGAGTGTGACTTTGCGATCTCGCACATCCCCCTCGGCGTAGATCACAACGTGGGTGCGAGGCAACTGCGGCCGAGGCTGCCCGGCGGCTGGCGCCGGCCCGCCGTTCCAGGGGACAGCGCGGGCCTCCTCGGTTCGGAGTCCCGCGCTGTCGTCGCCGTCGTGGTGGGCTAGGTGCTGGTTCCCTCAGTGGTGGTGGTCGCAGTGCGGCCACCAGTGGCCGTGGTCGCAGTGGTGCCATCCCGAGCCGCGAACGACCGTGGTGGGGTCGGTGGCGGTGTGCGTGGCGGTGTCGCCGCCTCCGGTGACGGTGGCGGTATTGATGACGTGCGGTGCGGCGGAGCCCAGGGCGCGGACGGTCAGTGAGATGGGCGGGTAGCTACTCCCGTTGGCCAGGACGTCGCTGCGGGTGCAGGTCAGGCTGGACAAGGTGCAGGTCCATCCGGGACCGCTGATGCTGAGGGCGGTGAGTCCTCTCGGAAGCGTGTCGTGGACGGTGACTCTGGTGCCGTCGGTGGGGCCAGTGCCGTTGTTGCCGACGGTGATGGTGTAGGTGCCCGGCCTTCCTACCGCGAAGTTCCCGGTGTGGCTCTTGGTGATGGTCAAGGAAGGCACCAGGCTGACCGGGCTGATCGCGACACCGAACGGGCCGGTGACGGGGATGCTGGTGGTGACGGTGTTGGTGCTGGTGTCGATCACCGACACACTGTTCGAGGAGAAGTTGGTGACGTAGACATGCTTGCCGTCGGGGTTCATCCCGAGCTTGTAGGGGCTGGTCCCAACGGTGATGGTGGTGGTGACGGTGTTGCTGGTGGTGTCGATCACCGACACGGTGCCATCGGCGACGTTGCCGACGTAGAGCTGGTGGCCGTCCGGGGTGATCGCGTTGCCGTACGGGCTGTTGCCGACGGAGATCGGGGGGCCCACCACGGTGTTGGTGCTGGTGTCGATCACCGACACGGTGTTCGTGGCGAAGTCGTCGACGTAGGCGTGAAGGCCGTCCGGGGTGATCGTGATACCCGATGGCGCTACGAAGCCGGTGATGGTGGCGGTGATGGTGTTGCTGCTGGTGTCGACCACCTGCACCTGGCCGAGCCCGAGTTCGGTGACGTAGACGTGCGCGCCGTCCGGGGTGACCGCGAGGAACCGCGGATCGCTGCCGGTGGGAAGGGGGATGTCGGCGGTGACGGTGTTGGTGGTGGTGTCGATCACCGACAGGTCGTTCGTGAAGGAGGCGACGTAGACGTGCAGGCCGTCCGGGGTGATCGCCAAAGCCTGCGGGTCGTCACCGACGGGCAGCGGGATGGTGGTGGTGACGGTGTTGGTGGCGGTGTTGATCACCGACACGTTGTGCGAGTTGCGGTTGGCGACGTAGACGTGCTGGCCGTCCGGGGTGACCTTGACGTCCGACGGGGTGGTGCCGACGGGGATGCTCGTGGTGACGGTGTTGGTGGCGGTATCGAACACCGCCACCGTGTTGGTACCGATGCTGTCGACGTAGCCCTGCTGGCCCGTAGCGGCCATCGCAGGGGACGAAGCCAGCACCGGCAAGGCCAACCCGGCCGTCAGGACCAGTCCCGCCGCCAAGGCCCGCACCCGTGCCCACGGCCTGTGCCGAGGCCCACTGCTTTCGGCCTCCGGGCCGCACCGTGCGGACTCACCCGCGAAGTCGTGTTGACCGGCCAGACGCATCGCTCTCTCCTTGCAACCGGCGCCACGGTCCCGCGCCCCAACAGCGAGCTGCAAGGTCTGGGATCAGCAAAACCGTGAGCAGTGAAGAATCAGGGACAAGCGATGTATACGACGCATTGACGAAGAGTCAGCATGACACGCCCCCACTACGGCCGAAGGGGGGGATCACTCCTGAATTCAAGAGCGAGTGTCCGATCAGATCCGACGCGCACCGGCCAAGGGCCGAGCGCGCTCGAAACGCGCGGTTCACCCTGCGTCGGCCAGTCACCGGGTCGAGCTGGTAAGCCCGGACGATGAAGGCGGCCATCCCGTCATCGATGACCAGGGGCTGACCCTGGACGTCACCGGGTCCGTGGGACAGGTAGGCCTCGATCCAATCGATCGCGGTGAACCCCAGCGAGACGAACGCTTTCGGCTCAGCCTTCCGCCTGGCCATCGACGACCTTCAACACCCGGTCCCGCCGGGACGACGCCGCCCGGCTCTGCGCGGCCGGCCGACGCTCCGTGGCGTCCTCGGCCTCGGCCACCGTCCACCGCAGCCGGGCCCGGTCCACCGCGGTCGCGCCGAGCGCGGCCTCGTTCTTCGGCTCCTGCCAGTACTGCTTGACCAGTTGGGCCAGCATGTGAAGCCGCTGCCAGTCCGTGACCAGGAAGGTCGCGGCCTGCGGCACTCGCCAAGAAGACCGGCGCGACTGTGTCAACCGAAGAGACGGAGATTGGATGAAGTACGTCGGACCCGTGATCTTTGCTCTGCTGACCGGCGCGGTGGGGGTCATCCTGCTCTTCAACCCCCGTGGCATGGCGGACAGGTTCTTCAACCGTGTCTCTCCAGGGAGACGGGTTACCACTTGGCCCGGAGGTGTCACGTTGCTGATCATCTCGGCAATTTTTTGGGTGGGGATGCTGTCGAGTTGAGAGCGGGCCGCCACCGGGGCAGGTGGCGGCCCCGCTGGTCTACGAGGCTGCGGCGAGCCGTTCGCGGGCGATTGCCGCGTAGGTCTGGGTGATCTCGCAGCCGATGAACTGGCGCCCTTCGGTGAGGGCGGCGACGCCGGTGGTGCCGGATCCGGCGAACGGGTCGAGCACGGTGCCGCCGGGCGGGACGATGCGTACGAGTTCGCGCATGAGGTGGAGCGGCTTCTGGGTGATGTGCCGCCGTTCGGGTCCTCGAGGTTGCGAGCCTTCGAAGTGGCCGGGCAGGTAGACCGGGTTGTTCTCCGTGCTCATGGGGCCGTTGCTGCCCCAGACGATGAACTTGCAGTCCTGCTTGAGCCCGCCCTTCTGCGGGCGGGCGATGGGCGGCGGATGAGGGCGTCGCGGGTCTGTTCGGCAGCGGGAGTGATGCGGGTGCGCTGGGTGGAGACTTCGGCGATGGCTCGATCGAGCATGGGCAGGTAGTACGGGTCGAGCGGTGCCCGGGTGCCGAGGGCGCTGTAGGGCGACAGCGCGCTGTACGCCTCCTCGCGCATGGCGTCCCATGGCGGTGTGATCGGCGGCCTGGGCGTGGCGGCCGGTGCGGGCTCCGAGGGTGATCCGGTCGGGCTGCATGCCGGTGCTGAAAATACGCTGGACGGCGGAGCGCTGGTGGCCGTCCAGCGTGGTGGACAGCACGCCGTTGGCGAGGAAGGTGCCGGGGCCGGCGGTGCTGGTGATGGCGAGGGGGCCGCTCAGCGGGCCGGTATGCCTCCGTGCGGGCTGTTGACCACCAACGGCAGAGATCCCTCCGGGTCGTGCCCCGAGGTGTCGTTGACGCGGTACGCAGTCGGCGGCGATGCCAGCCGTGCTGGATCGAAGCGTGTCGAGGTCACCAGAACCGCCATGCGCTACATACGGTACCAATGGGATCACGCTAAGTGATCTCTGGCTTGTCGCCTCCGCCGTCGATGCGGCTGGCGCAGGCTGCTCCTTACGTGAGGTGGAGGTACCAGTGCTCAGGCAGGGGAGACAGCAGACCGGCTCGCATCGCGATGCGGGGCCCGAGGAGGCACATCGACCGCGGCCATGGACCTGGGCGTGGGTGCGGATCAGCATGGCGGGGCTGGCCGTGCTGGCGGGAGTGGCCTTGCCGGCCGCCGTCTCGTCCCCGGCCTGGGCCGCGCCAGGCCCGAACGCGTACGTCGCCAACTTCGAGTCGAACAGCGTGTCGGTGATCAATACCGGCACCAACACGGTCATCGCCACCGTCGGCGTCGGCAGCTCCCCCTTCGGTGTAGCGGTCACCCCGGACGGGATGCACGTCTACGTCGCCGACTTCGGATCGAACAATGTGTCGGTGATCGACAGCACCACCAACACGGTCATCGCCACCGTCGGAGTCGGTGGCGGGCCTAGGGGTGTCGCGGTCACCCCGGACGGCGCGCACGTCTACGTCGCCAACCAGAGCGACAACACGGTGTCGGTGATCGAGACCGCTTCCAACACGGTCATCGCCACCGTCGGCGTCGGCGCCGCCCCGACCGGCGTCGCGGTCACCCCGGACGGCGCGCACGTCTACGTCACCAACGCGCAGTCGAACACGGTATCGGTGATCGAGACCGCCACCAATACGGTCATCGCCACCGTCGGCGTCGGCGCCAACCCGGAGGGTGTCGCGGTCACCCCGGACGGCGCGCACGTCTACGTTACCGACGCAGGCTCAACCGTCGTCTCGGTGATCGAAACCGCCACCAACACGGTCATCGCCACCATTGGCGTCGGCACCAGCCCGGCTGGCGTGGCCATCACTCCGGACGGCGCGCACGCCTACGTCAGCAACGAGGGTTCGAACACCGTGTCGGTGATCGAGACCGCCACCAACACGGTCATCGCCACCGTCGGCGTCGGTGCCAATCCGCTGGGCGTCGCGGTCACCCCGGACGGCGCGCACGTCTACGTAACCAATGTGAGCTCGAACAGCGTGTCGGTGATCGAGACCGCTTCCAACACGGTCACCGCCACCGTCGGCGTCGGCGTCAGCCCGACCGGTGTCGCGGTCAACCCGATCAGCCTGGCGCCTTCCTTGACCATCACCAAGACCCACACCGGGAACTTCGTGGTGGGAAGGCCGGGCACCTACACCATCACCGTCGGCAACAACGGGTCTGGCCCCACCGACGGCACCAGAGTCACCGTCCACGACACGCTTCCGAGGGGACTCACCGCCCTCAGCATCAGCGGTTCCGGATGGACCTGCACCTTGTCCAGCCTGACCTGCACCCGCAGCGACGTCCTGGCCAACGGGAGTAGCTACCCGCCCATCTCACTGACCGTCCGCGCCCTGGGCTCCGCCGCACCGCACGTCATCAATACCGCCACCGTCACCGGAGGCGGCGACACCGCCACGCACACCGCCACCGACCCCACCACGGTCGTTCGCGGCTCGGGATGGCACCACTGCGACCACGGCCACTGGTGGCCGTACTGCGATCACCACCACTGAGGGAACCAGCACCTAGCCCACCACGACGGCGACGACAGCGCGGGACTCCGAACCGAGGAGGCCCGCGCTGTCCCCGTGGAACGGCGGGCCGGCGTCAGCCGCCGGGCAGCGCCTGGGCCGCCCCGCACACCCACCGCCAATCGGGCGTATCTGAAATTCGTAGGTATGCGCCTGAATCGGTTGGTGTATCTCGTGAACCATGACAGACCCCGAAAAACCCACCGAGGCGCGGGTTACTTGGCAAGGGCTGCTGGCTGGCGCAGCCGCCGCGCTCACACTGATTGCTGTACTGATCTATTTCGCAGGTGGGGTGGCGCTTGCTGCTCGGATGCAAGCAAGTGGCTTCTGGTGGGGGCTGGTGATCAGCCAGATGCCACGTGAGGTGTTGCAGGAGATCGCGGTTTCATCGGTCCTTCTGCCCGCTGTGCTCTTCGCCGGGCTTGGCTACCTGCTCCCGCAGACTCTCTTGGCGGGGAAGCAGGGGAAGCTGCACCAGAAACTCAGGGCGTTCTACGACCAGTTCCCCAGACTTGCCTTTCTCCTGCTGGCCATGGTGCTCACAGTGCCCGGCATCGTCTCCTGGCGCCTCCACCACGGTCACGCGCCCCATGTGTGGGTGCTCACCGTAGCGGCGATCGTCTTCGTCGCGTACGCGGTCGTGCTCGGCGCCGCAGTTCGGTGGATGTGGCGCTACCGGGAGAAGCATCGCGGTGTCTGGATTGCGGCGCTCACTGCCGCAATAGTGCTGGTGGCTGTGCCCGGAGCGGTGGTTGGAGCCGCGAGCCTCCCCCTGCTTTACGCCCGAGTCTGCGGGACAGGTTATGAGGTGGATGCCCGTTACATTGGCGCGGCCAGCGACTGGACCTACTTGGGGGGGGTACTACGTCAACGGCGAGGGACAGGTGACCGGCACGGTGCTGACACTGGTCCCGACCAGCCGGGTCGACGCAGTCGTTGTCGCCAAGACTCCGCACAACTGCACCCCGGCCACAGGAAAGCTCGGCACCAGCTCCGCCCGGTCCTGAGCCACCGCCAGGTTCGATACCCAGTAGGGCCTTGCGCAAGATCGCCAGGGGTCACTCGGGCATGCGATGGGTGCCAGACTGCAGCCATGTCGAACGAGGATCTTGATCCGGGCTGTCAGTGGGCACAAGATCCAGGCAATGGTGAAGATCCGCGCTGAGTTCGGAGTCGGTATCCATGACGGACCCCACCTGCTCGGGTGGCGCTACGAGAAGGGTGTGAAGCCGGGCGAGGTCGGACGCCCGTTGCCGCCGACTGGCAACGCCCGTTCGCCCGTCCCGGGTAGCAGGCGCCTGAACGACGTGTATTACTGGCGGCATGGCCGCTCAGGATTCGTCACAGAGCCTTCCGTCGGAAGGGGAGAAGCGACTTCGGAGCAATAAGTTAAGAAGTTGGCTCACGCCGACTTTGATGACTTTGGGCCTGGTGGTCAATGGTGCCGTGCTCGGCTCGCTTGGATTCGGCGTCGTGAGTGAGGCGCTGACTTATGCTGGCCGCCTGAGCGGCTTTATCGCGCTTGCCGTCGCTTTGATCTCATTCGTGGCCGCACTTGCGGTGGTGGACTACTGGCGAGAGAAGAACATCAGGATATCGGGCATTGTTGTTCTGCTTGGCGCCATGACGGTGCTGATTACCAACCTGGCATTGTTGGCAGTACAGGCGGAGGGGCACGAGCTCACGCCTTATCTGATCGTCTGGGCCGGCTTGACGGCCTGGTCGGTGTGGGCTTTGTGGATACTGCTGCACTGCAAGAAGGTGTGGAAGGACATCAGGGCCCCTCGAACGTTCGCGATCGGCGTTCTGGCGACGACACTTATCGCCATTGGAAATTTCGCATATTCGGAGATCTATAAGCCCTACGCCGAACCTGTCCTCGTTACGGTCGATGCCGAATTTGAGAAGCCGGTTGGAAGCTCGGCAACCGGCGGTACTGCAGTTCCGTTGCGGCTGACTGTGAAAAATGATGGGAAGATTGGCATGTATTTCGTTCACAGCCTCTTCGTCGTGTGGGGAGAGACTGTGCAGCCGAGTGGGCGCGAGCGGCTTGGGGCTGATTGGAAGAGGGATGCCGAGAATGGTGAAGCAGATTTCATGAAAAACTTTGACAGTCGCCAGAGACACTTGATCGATTCAGGTGTCTTTGCTTCCGCTGGTCGATGGATCGAAGCTGGGCAGACTGCCGTCACGAAACAGATTATCCAGTTGCCGAAATCGTATCCGTATCAGGTTCTGGCGGCCGAAGCGCAAGTATTCATGATCAGAAGGGATCGCGTGACGCTCGGGGTCATCGGGGCTCCGCAAATATCCTGGGATAGAAAGACTCTTCAGCATCAAAGGAGCGCTCCCGCATGGGTGTCCAACGACCCTGGGAGGGACTTTATTCGACAGGATATCAATTTCAAGGAGAGTAACTCGCTGTTGGCATCAACAAGGAAGCCCAAGCATGTGACTACCTGGATGGTGATGCCTGATCCAGAGCATTATCCTTACGTTGCGACGACCGTGGCCTCGGAAGGCGAGGAGGGTGTCAATCCGCAAAGCAAGGCAAACATGCTCAGCACTCGCTATGGCTTCACCTCGGCGGGTAGCGGGGTGGCCGAGGTGCCGGTGGGATCGGCCGCGAGCCCATGAGGCCATCCTGGTCAAGTACGGCCGAGAGCACGATGTCGGCTGTCTCGACTGCGAGTTCGCCTGCCCAGTGGGTGCGTTCGATGGCCAGCACGGTTGATCCCAGCGGGACGCCGAGCTGGCCGGCCTCCGCTTCGAGCACGGGCCGGGCCGTGACGTCCTCGGCCACCCTGGTGGCCGAGGATTCCGCACGTACGTGCCCGATCCCGGGCGCCCTTCGATCAGGCATTCATTGGTCAGCACCCGCAGGGCCTGCCGAACCGGTTGCTCGGAAAGGTCGTGAAGTCCGCCCCCGCAGTCGAAGTGACCTCGCGGGCTTCACCATGCTCAGTGACGGCGCCATGCGGCTGGTCGAGCGGTTCCATCTCGCCAACTGGGGCCAGGCGTTGAAGCGCGAACACGGGCCCATCGCTCTGATCCGGGAAGTCCGAGCCGCTGAACTCGGTGACGCCGAAGTCCGGCGCTGGCCCCGAGGCAAGGCCCACGACGACACCCGGCCGAAGATCGCGCCAACGCTGCCGTTCACACGTTCGCTCTCCGCCCACGATCTGCGGCCAGGGCGCGGTCACTCCGGGTGAGCCAGCCCGCTGGAGTACGCCGACGCGCAGACCGGGCCCTGCCGGGTGACGCTGGCACAAAGCAGGGGGCAACTGGAAGGAACAGCAACGATGACTAACGAGCACGACCTTTACGCAGTGGACCTGTCCAAGGTCCACTGGAAGAAGAGCAGCAAGAGCGCTACCGCACCTTATTCCGTGGAGGTCGCGTTCTTCGGGGATGACGCGGTCGCTGTGCGCGACTCGAAGGACCAGAAGCGTCCGCCGCTCCGCTTCACCAAGGCCGAGTGGATTGCCTTCACACATGGTGTGCGTAGTGGCGAGTTCGACCGGTAGTCCTGGCTGCCACGAAGCATAGGTGCCATTGGGGCCTCGGCTTGTCCGGGGCCCCATCTGGTGCTGTCCGTGCCCCGAGCGGTGCCCGATCGAGCGGGGAGCCACGGGGGAATCTCGGCCTCGGAGGCAATTCGGACCGCATCAGGCCAAAGGCGTAAGATCACCGCGCTTCTCAAGCGGTACAGGTCGCTGAAGCGTTAGAGGTAGACGGCGTGCTGCAGCCGTGCCAGATCGCGCGGTACATGACGGTCGCTCAGGGGTGTTGAGAGGTAGAGGCTTGTGACTGGCCCAAGGTGGGAGAGGCCGAGGTCAGTCGGGGTGCCTCACGTCCGCATGGACTGAATCATCTGCGCGACATCGCCATCTGCCGGCACGCCCCCAGCGGGGTGCGCCAGGCGCTCAAGGGCGAGCAGCGGATGACCGCCCGCGTTCTGCCCCGACAGCACGGTCACACGAAGAACGATGCAGCGCGCTGTCCCGGCGTCCACGAGCGTGGTCCATTGCCGGGTCACCCCGGCCGCCTGACCCGCCTGCACGGCCCGGGGCGGAGAGGACCGCACCCGCCGCCCCGAGCGAGCGACCAACCAGCACTGAGTAAGGGAACCCCTTGGCATCGTGCCAGGGGTGCGACCGAGCCGGCATGGGTCGTCTGACTGACAATCAATAACTCGTCGAATACGTGCTGTTGAGGATCTGATCCAACTGCGCGGGTGACGGGCCGCCAAGCGTCTCGCCGACCTCGCGCAGGGTTCGACCCACCCGGAGCCGGGCGGCTCCGCCGTCGTATCAACCTCGTCGTGGGCAGTGTAGGCAGTCTCTTCTGTGGCTTCAGCTCCGCAAGTGGGACTGTTTGGGGCATTTCAGTCCCGGGGTGGGGCTTTAAGGGGGAGGATCATATTCCGCTCAAATTTGCTGCACATCGGAATCATTCGTGTGAATATGTTTCATCAGGGCAAGGGCGGCACTCCGACAGGCAGAAGTTGTAGCGGGAGCGCGCGAATAGCGGGCGACCTCGTTCACCTCTTCCGGTCGTAGGCGGCGCAGTTCAGGGCGTTGTGGGAGAGTTGAGCCCCTGTGGTGCCCCGGCTTCCGAGGGGGAGGGCAAGAGTGGAGAAGGTGGAATGATCACCATCGGTTTTGCGATCCTGCAGTTACTGACTTTCGTGGCGGTTGCGGCAGCTCCCGTGCGCCACCCCATCGGGCCTCGTGCGCAGTACGTCAGACGATGGGGCATCTCCGTCTCCGTCACCGGAATCCTCGCCTTCCTCGCGGCTCTTGCACTCGACTGCACCGGCGTCGAGACGCTCCTGTGGGTTTCACTCTTCTTCTTCTGGATGGGAACCACCATCCTCATCTTCAGCAAGTGGTGGGCGGTTGCCAGGCAGCCGTCACTGCCGCAGAGGTGACCTCCGCCAGGTTCTGGTCGCAGGTGTGACGGGTCGGGATCATCCGTGCGGTGGACATCCGCAAGGAGACCGTCAGGACGGCCCTAAGCTTCCGGTATGGCGAAGCAGGAGTTCATCGTGGTGACCACCACCCACGACGACGAAGGCAAGGCGCGGGAGTTGGCCGCGAAGGTGGTGCGGGGGCGGCTGGCGGCTTGTGCGCAGGTGTATCCGGTGCGGTCGGTGTACTGGTGGGAGGGGGAGGTGCAGGAATCGGCGGAGTGGCGGGTGGATTTCAAGACTCGGGCGGATCTCGGGGAGCGGCTGGCGGAGTTCATCGGCGAGCAGCATGACTACGAGACGCCGGAGGTCATCGGTGTTCCCGTGGTCACCGGGAGCGAGACGTACCTGGGCTGGGTGGCGGCCGAGACCGCAGGCTGAGCGGAGGCCCACGCCGTCCCCTGAGCCGGCCCGGGCCAGGTCGTCAGGCCGGCGGCAGGTCGAAGGGCTCCAACGGCTGTCCCGACCAGATGCGCAAGGAGGCCTCCTCATGGCCGACACCATCCGCCGCAGCTGGGTCCGGCGGCGCACTCCATCGGAAGCAGGGTCGCGATGGAACCGGAACCGGCCGACTGCCCGCAGACCGTGACCCGGTCCGGGTCACCGCCGGAGCCGCGGATGTTCTCCCTGACCCACTCCAGCGCGGCGAGCTGGTCGAGCAGCCCCCGGTTGGTGGGAGCGTGGATCCACACCGGCACCGGCAGCCCGGCGTCGCCCAGGTCGGGGGACCAGACGTTGAGTGCCGCGTAGGGGATGCCGCGGAAGACGGCGAGACCGTTCCTCCGCTCGCCGCGGACCGTTCCGGTGGTGGTGCGGACCTGCGGGGACCCGAGGGCGAGGCGTTGCCGGCTCAACTCGACCGGGCGGCATCCTGCGTCGGCTCGTCCTTCCGGGCGGGCCCGGCGAGTGCGACCGTGAGTTCGCCGTCCGCGACATCGGCGCGAAGGGTGTCGCCCTCCTGGGCGGTGCCGTCGAGCAGCAGGTTGGAGATCCGGTTGTCCAGCTCGGACTGGATGGTGCGGCGCAGCGGCCGGGCGCCGAACTCGGGTCGGTAGCCCCTGTCGACCAGCCACTGCTTGGCCTGTGCCGTCACCTCCAGGCCGATCCCCTGGGCCTTGAGCAGGCGTTTGCTGCGGGCCAGCAACAGGTCGACCACCTTGAGCAGTTCGTCCCGGCTCAGCGCGTGGAAGACGATGATCTCGTCGATCCGGTTGAGGAACTCGGGCTTGAACTGGAGCCGCAGGTCGCGCATCAGGTCCTCGTGGATCTCGTCCACGTCGCCCTTGTGCTCCAGGATCCGCTGTGAGCCGATGTTGCTGGTCAGGATGACCACGGTGTTGCGGAAGTCGACCGTGCGGCCCTGGGCGTCGGTCAGCCGGCCGTCGTCCAGCACCTGGAGCAGGATGTTGAAGACGTCGGGGTGTGCCTTCTCCACCTCGTCGAACAGCAGCACGCTGTACGGTCTCCGGCGGACTGCCTCGGTGAGCTGGCCGGCCTCCTCGTAGCCGACGTAGCCGGGCGGGGAGCCGACCAGGCGGGAGACGGTGTGCTTCTCCTGGAACTCGCTCATGTCGAAGCGGATCATCCGGTCCGGGTCGCCGAACAGCAACTCGGCCAGGGCCTTGGCGAGTTCGGTCTTCCCGACGCCGGTCGGGCCGAGGAAGAGGAAGCTGCCGGTGGGACGCTGCGGGTCGCCCATGCCGGCCCGGCTGCGGCGGACGGCCTGGGCGACGGCGGTGACCGCCTGGTCCTGGCCGATGACCCGCTGGTGCAGGTGCTCCTCCAGCTTCAGCAGCCGGTCCCGTTCGGTCTCGTTGAGCTGGGTGACCGGGATGCCGGTGCGCGCGGAGAGCACCTGGGCGATGTCGTCCACGGTCACCTCGACCACGCCCTCGCGCCGCTCGGCGACCGCCGCCAACTCGTCCTCGACCTGCGTCAGTTCCTTCTTCAGGTTGGCTGCCCGGACGTAGTCCTCGTCGGCGACCGCCTCGTCCAGCTCGCGGCGCAGCTTGGTGCGTCGCTCCTGGGCCTCGACGGCCTCGCCGCTGCCGGAGAGGCTGCGCAGCCGTACCCGGGCGCCGGCCTGGTCGAGCAGGTCGATCGCCTTGTCGGGCAGGAACCGGTCGCTGATGTAGCGGTCGGAGAGGGCGGCCGCGGCGTCCAGCGCCTCGTCGGTGAACCGGACCTGGTGGTGTGCCTCGTACGCGTCCCGCAGGCCGTGCAGGATCTGGACGGTCTCCTCGACCGACGGTTCGGGCACCAGGACGGGCTGGAAGCGGCGCTCCAGCGCGGCGTCCTTCTCGATGTGCTTGCGGTACTCGTCCAGCGTGCTCGCCCCGACCAGGCTCAGCTCGCCCCGGGCGAGCGCCGGTTTGAGGATGTTGCCGGCGTCCATCGAGCCCTCGCCGCCCGCGCCGGCACCGACCACGGTGTGCAGTTCGTCCAGGAAGAGGATGATGCTCTGCTCGGTGCCGATCACCTCGTCGATGACGTTCTTCAGCCGTTCCTCGAAGTCGCCCCGGTACTTGGAGCCGGCCACCAGGCCGGTCAGGTCGAGGGCGACGACCCGCCTGTCCTTGAGGCTGCTGGGGACGTCGCCGGAGACGATCCGCTGGGCCAGGCCCTCCACGATGGCGGTCTTGCCGACGCCGGGTTCGCCGATCAGCACGGGGTTGTTCTTGGTGCGGCGGGAGAGGATCTCGATGGTCTGCTCGATCTCCCGGGCACGTCCGACCACTGGGTCCAGCCGGCCCGCGCGGGCCTCCTCGGTGAGGTCGCGGCCGTACTCGTCCAGGGCCGGGGTGTCGCTCCCGCCGGAGCCGGGCGCCCGTTCGCCGCCCGGGCCGCGGCTCTCCATCGCGGTACGCAGCGCCGCCTCGGACGGCGCGGCGTTGCGCAGCGCCTGGCCGGCGCCCGAGCGGTCCTCCCCGAACAGGGCGCCGAGGATGTGCTCGGGGCCGATGTAGGAAGCGCCGGTGCGCTGTGAGCGGGCGTGGGCGGCGAGCAGGGCGCGCTTGGCGGCGGGGGTGAGGGAGGGCTCCCCGCCGGGCTCGCCGCCCGTACCGGGGCCGGTGGGGAGCGCGTCCCGGAGGTCCTCGGCGAGCTGGCCGGGGTCGATCCCGGCGCGTTCCAGCAGGTGACGGGACTGCTCCACCTGGGTGGCGGCCCAGAGCAGGTGGGCGGTGTCGAGATCGCTGCTGCCGTCGGCGGTGGCCCGGTCGGAGGCGACCCCCAGCAGGGTCCTGGCGGAGTCGCTCAGCATCCGGCCGATCGGCACGCGCTGCACGGCGGGCGGCGAGGAGAGCGGGCTCATGCCGAAGAACCGGCTCAGCAGGTCGGAGAACGGGTCGTCGGAGCCGAACGGAGGCATTGTCACGGAGGATCACCTCTCCCGGGAGGGAGTTCGCGGGACGGCCGGGGCCGATGCTGTCCACACAAACACACCGGTCGGGCCCGCGCCCGCCGAGCGTTCCGCCGTGTGGGCATCCAACCGTGCGGCTCCCGATTCCTGCCGAGCGTTCCGCCGTTCGGGCGTCCGGTCGTGCGGCTCCGCGCGCCGCCGTACGCCTCACGCCGCACCGGGGCGTCAGCCGGTGACGGCGTCCCGGGGCGGGCGGCCGGCCAGGTACTCGGTCACGTTCCGGACGGCGGCCAGCGCGATCCGGACCACGGTCTCCCTGGTGACGCCGCCCACGTGCGGGGACAGTACGACTCCGGGGGCCCGCAGCAGCCGCAGGCCGGTGGTGGGCGGTTCGGGTTCGAAGACGTCCAGGCCCGCCCCGGCGAGTGCGCCGGCCGTGAGGGCGTCGGCCAGCGCCTCCTGGTCCATCAGCGCGCCGCGCGCGGTGTCGACCACGAAGGCGGTGGGCTTGAGAAGGGCTAGCCGCTCGGCGTCGAGCAGATGGCGGGTCTCCTCGGTGAGCGGCGCGTGCAGGGAGACGTGGTCGCTGGTCCGCAGCAGTTCGTCCAGCTCCATTCGCCGCGCACCGAGCTGGAGTTCGACCTCGGCGGGGGCGGGCCTGGGCCCGGCGTACAGGATGGTCATGTCGAACGCGGCCGCGCGCCGGGCGACTTCGCGGCCGATCGCGCCGAGGCCGATGATGCCGAGGGTCTTGCCGGAGAGTTCGGTGATGGACGGCTGGAGCCGGGGCAGTGCCCGGTCGGCCCGGGTGAGCGCGGTGTGGGCGGGGATCAACTGCTTGGCCAGGGCCAGCATCAGGGCGAAGGTCTGCTCGGCGACGTTCTTGCGTTCGGCGTCACTGGAGCCGATGGTGCAGACCGTGATCTTCCGCTCCCGTGCCCCGGCAAGATCGATGTAGTCGTAGCCGTGGCTGGCGCACTGGACCACCTCCAGCTCGGGCGCGGCGGCGAGATGCTCGGCGGTGACGGGGGACAGCGCGGTCTGACCGGAGCCGGTCCGATCCGGCCGCTTCGGCGCCGGCCGACCCGGTCGGGGCGGAGGCTTTCCGGCGGGGCGACCGGGCGCGGCTCAGGAGACTCCGCTCTGCCAACTGCTCTGCCAATCGCATGTCCTGACGAACCAGCTGAAGCAGCGTGGTGACCGTGCGTCCGGCGCCGCGCGCCGGAGCGGGCCCCTGCGGCCGAGGATGCGGGAGAAGTCGTGCGGGCCCTGCGGGGTGCCGCTGCAGTCGGCGATGCGCACGCCGTCGGCGGGGCAGGCGTTGTCGCGGCCCATCGACCAGTAGGCGATCAGCTGGATGCCCTTGTCGTCGGCGAAGTCCGCCAGGGTGGTGGCGTCCGCCAGTGAGAAGACCTCGTTGGTGTGGTCGTTGACGCCGATCATCGGGGTGTTGCCCTGCATGCGCCAGAGTTCCTCGGGGGTCTTGTGCGGCCAGATGGCGGCCATCTGGCGGTGGAGCCCTTCGGCGGCCGTGATGGCGATCCTTCCCATGTCGAGGTCGGGGCCGTAGTTCATGGTCATGATGTTGACCACGCTGACCTGCACACCCCGGTCCCTGGCGTTCTCCAGCAGCGCGATCGCGTTGGGTGAGAGGCCATTGGGGTTGACCGGGAGGGTGTAGTGCACGGCCAGCCGCCGCCCGGCGGCCGCGAACTCCCGCTGGAGCTCGGCCAGCGCCTGGTTGCGGCGCTCGTTGGCCGCGGTGTCGTCCAGGGAGGCGCCCTCGATGTCGAAGTCGATCCTGGTCAGGTTGAGGGCGTCGACCACTCTGCGGTACTCCACCTTCAGCGCGGCCACCGAGTCGCAGGCCCGGGCGAGTTCGGTGCCGGAACCACCGCCGAAGGAGGTGATCACGTCGCCACCGGCCGCCCGCAGGCCGTTCACGGCCGACTGCCAGCCCCGGTGCTCGACCGGGATGGTGCCGTCGAAGGCGCCGTTGCAGCCGCCGCCACTGATCACGAAGGCCAGGGTGAAGTACTTGAGCCCGGTGGTGCGGTGGAGCTCGGTCAGCTTCTCGGGGGAGCGCCAGGTCTCCAGGTACGGGGCGGTGTAGTGGGACGGGAAGCCGGGGCCGGGAGCGGCGTCGGCGTGGCCGGGTGCGGCACCGGCGAGCAGGGTTCCGACCGCCAGGGCGATCGGCGCAAGGGTCGAAGTCAGGCGGAGGGGGCTGAGCATCGGCGTCCTCGTGGTCGGACCGGACGGGGCGTCGGTCCCCCGGAGGCCGACCGCTCTGGGGTCGCGCGTTCCGCGGCGGCCCGAGCCTGCTGTCCCGTCGAATGGCTGATCAGGTGCTCATGAATATGAGATCCGTACCGGAACAGATTATTGACGCCTTGTCCTACCTGATACTCGAACGGTAGCCACGGGTGAACGCTTCGCCCATTCGGTCCACGAGGGGCCGGACGTCAGGATCCGAGTTGCCAGATGGTGCCGTGACCGGCCAGTACGGTAGCCGCGAGCACGGCCAGATCGGCGATGCCGAGGACCAGTCCGAGCAGGGCGCGGCCCCGGCGGCGGGTCTGTCGGGCCAGGGCGAGGACGGCGAGGGTGGCGGCGAGCGGGCCGAGCACCAGGTTGAAGATCAGCAGTCCGGGCAGGCCGAGGATGAAGGAGGCGACGGCCATCTGGTCGGCGTTCTCGGTGCGCTCGGAGTTCGCGGTGGCGGCCGGGGGGCGGGCGGTGAGCTGCTTCAAGGCGGTTCTCCTGCGGGAGAGGCGGTTTCCGGTGTGCGCGGGTGGGCCGCGTCCGTTGCGCCTGCCCGGGCTCGGGTGAGCGGCGGTTCCGGTGTGCGGGCGCGTCGCCCGATCGGCTACTCGTTCAGCTCCGGTGCGCGCGGGTGAGTCGGGTGCGGGCGAGGTGTTCCCGGGCGGCGAAGACGAGCAGCCATGCGGTGATCGCGGTGGAGGCGCTCAGGAAGACCGGCAGCGAGGTGTGGATGGCGGCGCCGGCCAGGAGGCCCATGGCGACGATGACGGCGAGGAGCATGGCCAGCCCTTCACGGATGGTCGGCGGATCCGGAGTCAGCTAACAACTGTTCGCTGACTTCTCCACTCTACGCTGGCGCGAGTCAGCAAACAGTTGTTTACTGAATGATGTGAGTCACACCGTGGGGGTCAGACAGGCCCAGAAGCAGCAGAGCCGCCGCGCGCTCCTCGATGCCGGGCTGCGCCTGCTGGAGCATCAGAACCTCAGCGGTCTCGGCGTACGCGAGGTCACCCGGGAGGCGGGCATGTCGCCGGCCGGTTTCTACCGGCACTTCCGGGATCTGGCCGAGCTGGGCGTGGTCCTGGTGGAGGAGTCGCTGGCCAGTCTGCACGGCCTGGTGCGGGGCGCGCTCGCCGAGCAGGCCGAGGCCGGTGAGCTGATCGACCGTACGGTCGAACTGATCGCCGGGCACGTCCGGGAGCGCCGGGCGTACGTCCGATTCCTGGCGCGCGAGCGGCACGGCGGGGTGCAGCCGGTGCGGGCCGCGATCGCCGCCGAGCTGGCGCGGTTCGCCGACGAGGTGGCCGAGGCGCTCGGCGCGCAGCCGGAGTCCGAGGGGTGGAGCGCGGCGGACGTGCGGATGCTCGCGGAGCTGTACGTCGACCACATGGTGGCGACCGCCGTCGCCTTCCTCGATGCCGCGGGGCCGGCGGACCGGGAGCGGATCGCCGCGACGGCGCGGACCCGGTTGCGGCTGATCAGCGTGGGGCGCAGGCATTGGCGCGAGGGCTGACAGGGGTTCGGGCGCCCGGTCATGGGCGTCCGCGGTCGGTCGCGGACTGACTTTCCAACAATGCTCCGGTCATCGCATCGTATTGACAACTCAACATGCCCACGCCAGCTTGGGAGGACCCCCACACCCGAGAGGCATGAGCATGAAGAAGCCGCTCATCGGAGCGTTCTCCGCACTTCTGCTGGCCGGGGCGACCACCCTGGCCGGCGCCTTACCCGCCTCGGCCGCGAGCTCCGCGCCGGTCGCGCCCGGCGCGGCCTCGGCCAAGGCGCCAGCCGTCAAGGTGGACTTCGCCGGAACCGTGGCGCTCAGCGACTGCTCCGGCTCGCTGGTGCGGATGCCGAACTCCGCGGCCAGCGACCCGGCGCTGGTGCTGACCAACGGGCACTGCCTGGAGACCGGGATGCCGGCCGCCGGCGAGGTGATCACCGACCAGCCGTCCAGCCGCAGCTTCACGCTGCTGAGCTCCACCGGTGGGCGGCTGGGCACGCTGCGGGCCACCAAGGTCGTCTACAGCACCATGACCGACACCGACGTGACCTTCTATCAGCTGAACACCAGCTACGCGTCGATCAAATCCCGGTACGGCATCAGTCCGTTGACGATGTCGACGACCCACCCGGCGGCGGGTGAAGCGATCAAGGTGGTCTCCGGCTACTGGAAGAAGACCTACTCCTGCAACGTCGACGGCTTCGTCTACCGCCTCAAGGAGGGTGACTGGACCTGGAAGGACTCCGTCCGGTACACCCCCAGCTGCAACACCATCGGCGGCACCTCGGGCTCGCCGGTGGTGGACACCAGTACCGGGCAGCTGGTCGCGGTCAACAACACCGGCAACGAGGACGGTGAGTCCTGCACCGTCGACAACCCGTGCGAGGTCGACGAGAACGGCAGTGTGGTGGTCCGCCAGGGCATCAACTACGCCGAGGAGACCTACTTCATCCCGTCCTGCTTCGCCGCCGGGAACCGGCTGGACCTCACGCTGCCGGGGTGCGCCCTGCCCAAGCCCTAGCCCCCCCGCACTCGCCCCCCGCACTCGCCGTCCGCCGAACGGGCCGCCCTCGGGCGGCCCGTTCCGCCTTCCGGGCGGAGGCCCTGGCTGAAGTTCTGAATCAGTGCTTCAATTCTTGGTGTGGCATACCGACGCACACCCGCCGTCCAGGCCCGGCTGGACGCCCAGCGCGAGGCGGTGCTCCAGGCCGCCGTCGAGCTGCTCGCCGAACACGGCTACGGCGGCTGCTCGGTGGCGGCGGTGGCGCGCCGGGCCAAGATCGCCACCGGCAGCGTGTACCAGCACTTCGGGGGCAAGGCCGAGCTGTCCGTCGTGCTGTTCCGCACCGTGGTCGAGCGCGAGGTGGCGGCCGTCGGCGAGGCCGTCGCTGACGCGGTCGACCGGGGCGAGGGGCCGCACGGGCGGGTGGCGGCCGTGGTCCGCACCTTCGCCGCGCGGGCGCTCAAGGCTCCTCGGCTCGCCTACGCCCTGCTCGTCGAACCCGCCGACCCGGTGGTCGACGCCGAACGCCTCGTCTTCCGGCGGGCGTTCCGCGATCTGTTCGCCGAACAGATCAGGGCCGCCATCGCCGCCGGTCAACTGCCGTACCAGGACGCCGAACTGACCGCCGCCGCACTGGTCGGCGCGGTCGGAGAGGCACTGGTCGGGCCGCTCGCCGCCGGATCGGACCCGGACGACGTGATCCCCGCCCTGGTCTCCTTCGCCCAGCGTGCCCTGGGCACGGGGCAGGGAGACGAAGCCACTCGGAGTTCCTGAGGAGGACGTGATGCCGTCCACGCACGAGGTCACCAACCAGGTGCCGGACCAGTACGGCCACGACGTTGCCGCCGACCCCACCCTGCTCGCCGCGCTCCACCGGGCCGGTGCCGACTGGGCCGAGCCCGAACTGCACCGCCTCGGCGAACTGGCCGGGACGGAACGGGCCGCCGAGTGGGGGCGGCTGGCCAACGAGTACGAACCGGTGCTGCGCACCCATGACCGCTACGGCCACCGGATCGACGAGGTCGAGTTCCACCCCGCCTGGCACGAGCTGATGCGGGTCGCGGTCTCGCACGGCCTGCACGCCGCGCCCTGGCGCGACGACCGGCCGGGCGCGCACACCGCGCGGGCCGCGAAGTTCTACGTCTGGGGCCAGGTCGAGGCCGGCCACACCTGCCCGATCTCGATGACCTACGCCGCCGTCCCCGCGCTGCGGCAGACGCCCGAACTCGCCGGTCGACTGGAGGCGTTGCTGGCGGCGCCCGAGTACGACTTCGGGCTGCGGGAGCCGAGCGGCAAGCGCGGACTGATCGCCGGCATGTCGATGACCGAGAAGCAGGGCGGCTCCGACGTCCGTGCCAACACCACCAGCGCCGTGCCGCAGGCGGACGGCAGCTACCGGCTGACCGGGCACAAGTGGTTCACCTCGGCGCCGATGTCCGACCTCTTCCTCACCCTCGCCCAGGCGCCCGGCGGGCTGAGCTGCTTCATGCTGCCGCGCGTCCTGCCCGACGGCAGCCGGAACCGGATCCTGCTGCAGCGGCTCAAGGACAAGCTGGGCAACCGCTCCAACGCCTCCGCCGAGATCGAGTACGACGGCGCGGTCGGCTGGCTGGTCGGCGAGGAGGGGCGCGGGGTCCCCACCATCATCGAGATGGTCAACATGACCAGGCTCGACTGCACCCTCGGCGCCGCCTCCTCGATGCGGCTGGGCGCCGTGCGGGCGCTCCACCACGCCACCCACCGGCGGGCGTTCGGCAAGGAGCTGGTCGACCAGCCACTGATGCGCAACGTGCTGGCCGACCTGGTGGTGGAGTCCGAGGCGGCGACCATCGCCGCCCTGCGGCTGGCGAACGCCACCGACCTGAGTCTCGCGGGTGACGAACAGGAGTCACTGGTGCGGCGGTTGGGTCTGGCCGTGACCAAGTACTGGGTCTGCAAGCGAGGTCCGGGGCACGCGGCGGAGGCGCTGGAGTGCTTCGGCGGCAACGGGTACGTCGAGGAGTCGGGCATGCCCCGGCTCTACCGGGAGGCCCCGCTGGTCTCCATCTGGGAGGGCTCGGGCAACGTCGCCGCGCTCGACGTGCTGCGCGCGATGGCCCGCAGGCCGGCCACCGTGGAGGCCTTCCTGGACGAGGTCGAGGCGGCGGTGGGAGCGGACCGGCGGCTCGACGCGGCCGTCGGTGAACTGCGCAAGCAGCTGGGCGACCTGAGCGAGGTCGAGTACCGGACCAGGCGCGTGGTCGAACTCATGGCGCTGGTCTTCCAGGGTTCGCTGCTGGTCCGCCACGGCGATCCGGCCGTGGCCGAGGCGTTCTGCGCCTCGCGGCTCGGCGGGGACCACGGCGGTGCGTACGGCACCCTGCCGACGGGGCTGGACACCGAGGCGATCCTCGCCCGCGCGCGGCACGCGTGAGCCCCGCGCCATGACCGAGGTGGCGGAGGTCCGGCGGTTCCGGCGGGAGCTGGGACTGCCGGGCCTGATCGACGTGCACACCCCTCGACCTGGCCGAACGCCACGACGGGGTGCACCTGGACACCACGATGGCGTTCACCGGGTTCAGCGAGGAGGTGGCGCCCTTCCCCAGGCACGAGCTGCCGCGGCTGGCCGCCCTCGGGGACCGCATCCTGCTGGGTACGGACTTCCCGAACATCCCGTACCCCTGCCCGGAGGCCCTGCGGGCGCTGGCGGGGCTGGAGTTGGGGGACGAATGGCTGCGGGCGGTCTGCTACCGGAACGCGGCGGCGCTCTTCGCGGTGACGGACCCGGGCGAGGACGGACCGGTGAGAAGTGGCGGGGTGTCCCGCACACCTGGAACGTCGCCCGGCCAGGTGGCGGATCAGGAGATCTGACCGAGCACGGCGACGGCGTCGGAGTGCAGCGAGGGGGCGGCGGCGAGGAAGCCGTCGGCGGCGGGCGTCCAGGGCGTGCCGTCGGTGGTGGTGACCCGGGCGCCCGCCTCGCGGGAGATCAGTGCACCGGGCAGCAGGTTGACCGGGTCCGCGCCGTACTGCCAGAAGAGGCTGAGATGGCCGGAGGCGACCTGGGAGATCTGGAGGCTGGTCGGACCGAGGTTGCGGACCGCCAGCACCCGGGGCAGCAGGGCCGACAGCGACTCGCCCGCCCGGCGCAGCGCGACCGGGTCCTCGGCGACGGTCGGAGGCTGGCTGGTGGTGGCGACCGCCGCCGACAGCTCGCGCACCTGCGGGCGGACCGGCCGCCCGTTCAGCCGGGCGCCGCCACCGAGGGTCGCGGTGTAGGTGAAGCCCTGGGCTGGCGAGTGCACCACGGCGAGCACCGGCTCGCCGCCTTGGATGAGCGTCGCGGTGACCGCCCACTGGGACAGTCCGCACAGGTACTGGATCGCACCGTCGGTGGCGTCGCAGCTCCACCACTCACCGTCGACCGGGATGGAGGTGGCCAGCTCATCGGCCAGCCAACCGGCCTGCGGCCTCAGGGCGGTGAGCCGCTCCCGCAGCAAGTCCGAGGCCGGGGCGTCCAGTTCGGCGAAGACGGCCATCGCCCCGGCGAGATCCCCGGCGGTCGCGGGCTCCGGGCGGTGCCGCTCGACAAGGTGGGCGCCCACGGCCCCGACGGCCTCGGTGGCGGCGGGCAGCAGGGCGGTGATCTCGTCCATCACGGGTTCTCTTCGGGTTCGGCGCTCGGGTTCGGCTCTCGTGCTCGGCTCTCGTGCTCGGTTTCCGGGCTCGGTTCTCGGGTTCGGTTCGCGGCCGAGCCATCGTGCTCGGCTCTCGTGCTCGGCTCTCGTGCTCGGCTCTCGTGCTCGGCCGAGACAAGAAGTACCGTGAGGTCAGCGGCTGCGGACGCTTCCTGCTGCTTTGACGGCGGAAATCAGACATGGGGGAGGTCGAAGTGGCGGATCAGGTCCTGGACGAGTTGGACCGGTCACTGGTCTGCGCGCTCCAGGTGGACGGCCGGGCCGAGCCGGGCCGGATCGCCGAGGTGCTCGGGGTCTCGGCGCGTACGGTGACCCGCAGGCTGGCCCGCCTCCAGCGGACCGGGGTGCTGCGGGTGGTGCGGCTGCCCGCGGTGGAGGAGGCTGCGCTCGGCGCGGTGCTGCTGCGGATCCGGGTGCTTCGCGGCAAGGTCGAGGCGATCGCGCACGCGCTCGCGACCCGTCCGGACGTGCCGTTCGTCGACATCATGCTGGGCGGACACGAGGTCAGCGCGGTGATGCTGGCCGACCCGGGCGCGCGGGACCACCTGGTGCACACCCAACTCCCGGCAACCGGCGCGGTGGTGGAGGCGAGCGCACACGCCGTCCTGCACGTCTTCGCGGACGCCGGCCGCTGGCGGGTCGGATGTCTGACGGAAGATCAGATCGCTGCACTTGAACCGGAGCCGCCGACCACCCCGCCGCCGGCGCTGGACGAGCTGGACCGGCTGCTGCTCGCGGAACTCGGCGAGGACGCACGGCGGTCGCACGCCGCACTGGCCTCCGCAGTGGGCGCGCCGGAGTCGACCGTCCGCCGCCGGCTCGCCCGGCTGGCCGCCGGCGGCCAGCTGCGGACGCACGCCACCGTGGACGCCCGGCTGCTCGGGATGGCGGTCGACGCCAACCTCTGGCTGGACGTCCCGCCGGGCCGCCTCGCCGAGGTCGGCGAACGGCTGGCCGGACACCCGCAGGTGCACGGAGTGCTCGCCACCAGCGGGTCGGCCAACCTGATGGCCACCGTGTTCTGCCCGGACCACACCGGGCTCTACCGCTTCACCACCGAGACGCTCGGCCCACTCGGGATCTCCCGGGCCGAGACCGCGATCGTCGCCCGGGCGGTGAAACGGGCCGGCGTACCACTGCGCGGCGAAACCGCGCCCGGCGGGTGGAGGCCCGGCAGGGCGAGTCGCTGACCGGCGACGACCGCCTCCGGCGGCGGCCCTGGGCCGGGCCGCGTGAACGAGTTCACCGCGTGAGGTGAGCCGGGCCGGGGGAACGGCGAAGCCCCCGGTGCGGGCGGGGGGCTTCGATGCGGCAGGTGCTCCGGGCGGACTCTTGCCGCGCGGGGACAGCCGTGGTGTTGGAGGTCAGGCGCCGGTGGTCGAGCCGGGGCGGACCACCATCATGACCGTCACCACGGCCCACAGAAGGTTGAACACCCCGGCGGTCATCGGCAGCAGGCGCAGACCGCCGGTCGCCCGGGTGTGCTCCTCGCTCTCGGGTGCGGCGTCGAGCGCGTCGACGGTGTTCTGCTGGGCGGGCACCACGAAGAGCAGCAGCGAGGCGGCCGCCAGCGCGGTGAGCACGATGGAGACGATCATCCAGGTCTGGCCGAGGATGCCCATCACCTGCGCGGTGCCCATGCCCAGCACCGGCACGGCTATCCCGGCCATCGCGTAGACCTGGGTGATGCGGTGCAGCAGCCTCACCGAGGCGGCGGCCGAGGCCTGGTCGGGGCCGGCGGCCAGGGCGGCTTTGGCGCGGGCCGGGAACATGCTCACGGCGACGGCGACCGGCCCGATGAACAGGACTGCGGCCAGGACGTGCAGGCTCAGCAGGAGCTTGGCCATGGGAGGAGACACCCTTCGCGGACGGTGGCCGGGCCCGGCGGACGGACGGCGGGTGACCGGCGGGGTCCGGTCGACGGAGCCCTCGGCACGCTAACACCAGGTGGTCGGCCGCCCGGTGGCCGGGGTGTCCGAGCACAGCGCGTGAGCAGCCGCTTCCGTCCTGGAAGGCGCCCTGGGGGTCGGTCAGTGCTGACGTGGCGGCTCCGTGCCGGGGTGCGGCCCGCTGAACAGGGAACCCATCTCGGCGACGGCGGCCCGCGGGAGGAGTTGTTCGGCCGTGGCCGGGGGAGGATGTCGAGGGACGCCTGCCGGCGGGCGGCCCCCGGCGTGGGAACAGTGGAGCATCCTCCGTCACCCGATAACCCGATGAATCGGTCACCCGCTCGGGGGGATCCGGCGGGAATCGGTGCGCGGCGAACCGGGCTGTGCGACGATCGCGTCAGGCTTCGTCGGACGGCCTGAAGTGCGAGCTGAGGGGGAAGTCGTGCCTGAGTATGCGGAGTTCGTGACCGTGGGCGGCGCCGTGGTACGCGTCGAGGGCGCCGAGACGGAGGGTCCGGGGGACGACGAGCCGTACGGCATGCAGCCGGTCGGTCGTGGTTCGTCGGCCGTCGCCGCCGGGGTGGAGCGCGCGTCCGCGACCTTCGAGCAGGCGCTCGCGGGTGTCCGGGTGGCTGCCGAATCGGCGCTCGCGGCGTTCCGTGACGGCAGTCTGAAGCCGGACGCGGTGGAGATCGCGTTCGGGGTCAAACTCTCGGCCGAGGCCGGGGCGTTGATCGCCAAGACCGCCACCGACGCCCATCTGACGGTCAAACTCGTCTGGGCGCCGGAGAGAATCCCGGCCGGGCGCGACGAACCCTGATGGTGGGACCGCGGACCCGGGACGACACCATGTTCGACGAGACGGCCAACTGCCTGCCGGACCAGGAGGTGACGAACCTCCCGGCCCCGGCGGGCTACGGCGATGGCTACGGCGATCCCACACGCGGCGAGCCCCCGTACCGCGACCCCGCCCCCGACGTTCCCGAAGCCCCCGCCTACGGCGTGCCGCTCCAGCGTGACCGCGGTGGTCGGCTCGACCCCGGTGCCGACTCGGCCCGGCGGGACGTCAGTTGGCTCACCCGGATCACCACCGAGGGCCCGTTCGCCACCACCGGCGCGGGGCTGCTGATCTCCGACCGCCGGGTGCTCACCTGCGCCCACGTGGTGCAGGGCTGCGTCCGGGCACGGGTCCATCTCGCCGCGCGCCCCGACCACCCGCCGATCGGCGCCACGGTCGCCGTGCGCGGCCCGTGGGTGGAACGGGCCGGCGGCACCGGCGACGTGGCGGTGCTGGAGCTGGACGCCGCGCTGCCGCCGTACACGGCCACCCCCGCCAGGTTCGCGCCGCTGCACGGTTGGAGCGGGCCGCACGCGCCGCAGTTGGCCGCGTACGGGTTCCCCGAGGGGCACGACGGCGGGCTGAGCAGCGAGGTCCGGCTGACCAGGGGCGCGCTGCGGATCGGCGGCGAGCTGGTCCAACTGGAGCACGAGGGCACGGGGATGCCGCTGGCGCCCGGCTTCAGCGGCGGCCCGGTGGTGCTCGCCGGGGCCGGGGAGGTGGTCGGCATCGTGACGGCGGCGCAGGACACCCTCTGGCGGGGCGTGGACGACCGGGCACGGCGGCACGGCGGTGTCCCGGCGGTCCGGCTCGGCCAGATGCTGCCCGGCGAGGCGATCGCCCGGTACGCGCCCGAGGTGGCCGACCGGCTCCCGGGGGCGGCCGTACCAGCGGACGCGGTGAGGGCGTTGCGGCTGCTGCTGGCGGACGCCGAGGTGGCGGCCGATCCGCTGGAGCTGTACCGCGCGGCGGCCGGCCGGCTGGGCTGCCCGGACCCGCCGACCCGGCCGCACAACCTCTGGGAGGCGGCCTGGTACCTGCTCTCCGAGGTTCCGCAGCCGGTCGGCCGGCCGCATCCGGTGCTGGACTTCGTCGGCCGGCTGGCCGAGTCGGCCGAGGACGATCGGCTGCGCGCCGGGCTCTCCCGCTGGCTCGCCGCCGGCACGCCGTACGCCGGTGCGCTCCGAGGCACCGTCCCCGCACCAGGGGAGCCGGTGCCCGCCGCCCCGCGCCGGGAGCGCTGGCGCCCGATCCTGGTGGACATCCAGCCGAGCGGCGCCGGGACCAGGATGTTCCACGTGTCGATCTCCGCCATCCGCGACGGCGTGCTCGGCGAGCCGCACTCGCGGACCATGCTGAGCTCGATGCTGCCGGGTTTCGTCCGGGAGCGGATCGAGGAGGAGATCGGCCGACTGGAGCCGGACGGCGCCGAATTGATCATCTTTGCGCTGCCCCGGAAGTGGATCACCCAGCCCGTGCACAGCTGGGCCAGGCGCAAGGACTTCGGTCCGCTCGGCGCAGACCACGCCGTCGTGGTGGTGGACCAGCTGCGTCGGGCCAACGCCGCCGACCGGCGCCATCTGGAGATGAAGTGGGCCAGGATGCGGGAGGACCACAGCGCCGCCCTGTACCCGATCCCGTGCCTCGCCGTCCCGGACAGCAAACGGCTCTACCAGCGACTGCGCCCGGTGGCCCGCGGGGACCTGCCCGTGCTGCCCGGCCCGCCCAAGGGCACCCCGTACGAACCGTTGCTCGCGGCGGCGCTCAAGGCCGGTGCGCCCGCCGTCATGTGGACCCAACACACCTGTACCACCGACCACACCTACGTCGAGACCTGCCGGAACAGGCGGTTCCTCGACAGACTTGCAGCCGAGCTGGCCGATCTCCAGCCGGACGACCTGCCGCGCCGGGTGAGGGAGTTGCGCCACCAGGCGGAGGAGGGCGAGGACCCGGGCGCGCACTGGTCGGCCGGGCTCGTGCTGCTCTGGGAGGACCCGCAGGTCGTGCCGAGCCCCCACCGGCCCTACGGGGTCGCCCCGACCGCCCAACCACCCCGCCACCCGAGCGACTAGCACGAGAGGGCCGCAGCATGCCGCTCAAGCCGATCTACCGGGGCGTCGAGGAGCCCCACGACGCGCTCGCCGAACTCCCCCCGCCGCCGCCCTGGCGCGCCTTCGACGGCGGACCGCCGCTGGACGGTCCGGCCGGCCGGGCGGACGGCGCGGACCAGCGCTGGGCCACCACCGCGGGCCACCGGGCGGGCACCTTCCGGCCGACCCCAGAGACCGTCGAGCTCGTCAACGCGGCCCTCTACCTGCGCCGCCCGCTGCTGGTCACCGGTCCGCCCGGCAGCGGCAAGTCCAGCCTCCCGTACGCCGTCGCCCGCGAGCTGGGCCTCGGCCCGGTGCTCCGCTGGAACATCACCAGCCGCTCCACCCTGCGCGACGGTCTCTACCAGTACGACCCGCTCTCCCGCCTGTACGCCGCCAACCAGGCCGGGCCCCGGACGTACGGCGCGGGCCTCGACGAGCACCTGCGCCTCGGCCCGCTCGGCACCGCCCTGCTCCCGTACCGGCGGCCCCGGGTGCTGCTCATCGACGAGATCGACAAGGGCGACCTCGACCTGCCCAACGACCTGCTGCACGTGCTGGAGGACGGCCAGTACGAGATCGACGAACTCGTCCGGGCCGCACCGCAGCAGCCCGAAGCCCGGGTGCTCACCGCCGACGGCTGCCACCGGGCGCCGATCAGCGGCGGCCGGGTGCGCTGCCGGGCCTTCCCGTTCACCGTGCTGACCAGCAATGCCGAACGCGAGTTCCCGGCGGCCTTCCTGCGCCGCTGCGTGGTGCTGGAACTGCGCCGTCCCGAAGGCGCCGAGCTGGAGGAGATCGTCAAGGCCCATCTGCCCGAGGCCGACGCCCGGCTGGTCGGCGAGATCGTCGAGGTCTTCCTGGGCCGTCGGGAGGACGGCGAACTCGCCACCGACCAACTGCTCAACGCGATCTACCTGACCTCCCGCCCCGAACTCGCCGAGGCCGCCGACCGGGCGGCCCTGGCCGCCCAGGTGATGCCGTACCTCAGCAGAGGCCAGGACGACGATGTCTTCTGACCAGCCGCCGGGCACCGCCGGACCGCTCGACCAGCTCGCCGCCCTGCTCACCGAGCTCGGACTGGCCGATCCGGGGCCGGTGGAACTCGCCGAACTGCTCTGGCTCGCCGCCCGCGGCCGCGAGGGCGGCGCGGGCCAGGAGGAGGGCGGTGGTGCCGCGGGGACGGGCGCCCGCCGCCAGGACCGCCGCCTGACGGACCCGCACCGGACGGCCGGCCACAGCACCGGTACCGCGGCCGGCGCCGGGCAGGGCGTTCGCACCGCCCTGCACCTGGCCTCCGGCGATCCGGAGGACGCGGTGGCCGCCGTCGCGGCCGTCCCCACCCCGAGCGTGCCGATGCTGGCCCGCCCGCTCACCCTGCAGCGGGCGCTGCGCCCGCTCAAACGGCGGGTCCCCGACCCCAGGCACGTCCAACTGGACGAGGACGCCACCGCCAACCGGCTGGCCGACGCGGCCACCGCGGACCGCCTGGGGTACGGGACGGGGTGCGCGCAGGGCCGGCGCCCGGTGCTGCCGGTGCTGCGGCCAAGCACCGAGCGCTGGCTCGACCTGCACCTGGTCTTCGACTGCGGCCCCACCATGGCGCTCTGGCGCCCGCTGCTCCAGGAACTGCACACCCTGCTGGTGCAGACCGGCGCCTTCCGCCAGGTGGTGCGGACCCGCCTCGACGCGAGCGGACGGCTGGCGACCCGCCCGATGGCCGACGCCCGCACGGTGGTGCTGGTGCTCAGCGACTGCATGGGCCCGCAGTGGCGGCCCGGCTCGGCCGGCAACCACTGGTACCGGACCCTGCACACGCTGGCCCGCCGGGCCCCGGTCGCCGTGGTGCAGCCGCTGCCCGAGCGGCTGTGGCAGCTGGCCGCGCTGCCGCCCGAGGTCGGCCTGCTGTCCGCGCCCGAGGCGGGGGTCCCCAACTCGGCGTACGGCTTCGCGCCGTTCAGCGAGCTGCCGCCCGGGCCGGGTGAGCTGCCGCTGCCCGTCCTGGAACCGAACGCCGGCTGGATCGCCAACTGGGCGCGCCTGGTGGGCAGTCCGGCCGGCGGCCAGGTGGTCGGCTCGGCGCTGCTGGTCGGCCCCGCACCGGCCGAGTGCGCCGACGACATCGAACCGCTGCCCGAACCGCATGAACTCGGCCCGGAGGAACTGGTCCTGCGCTTCCGCTCGGTGGCCTCCCGGGAGGCCTTCACCCTGGCCGGGCTCACCGCGCTCACCACCCCCGCCCTGCCCGTGATGCGGCTGCTACAGCGCGCCAGCTTCACCCGCCCGCAGCCCCAGCACCTTGCCGAGGTGGTGGTCAGCGGGTTGCTCAAGGAGCGCGAGGGCCGCCGAGACCACTTCGAATTCCGTTCGGGGGTGCGGGAGTTGCTGCTGCACACGCTGCCGCGCTCGACCACCCACCAGGCCGTCGGGCTGCTCGCCAGGGTCGGCGAGCAGATCGCCGAACGGGCGGGACGGGCGCCGGGCGAGTTCGCCGCCCTGGCGGCCACCGACACCGGGGGAGCGGCGGTGGCGCTGGAACGCCGCGCCTTCGCCCTGATCAGTCCCGCCGCGCTGCGGCTGCTGGACGGCCCGACCGCACCCGTGCTCCAGCAGGTGCCGCAACCGGACCGGCGGCCGGTCCCGGTGCCGCAGGCCCCGCCCGGCCTGCCCGATCCCGAGCGGTCCCGGGCCGTGCTGCTGCTCACCACCTCGCGCGCCTCGACGGCCGAGCCGCTCGCCGAGCACGAGTTCCGCGCCAACGGCGACATCACCGGCCTCGCCGCCGCGCTCTCCAGCCGGGCCCTGGTCGGGCTCGCCCCGGAACACGTCTGGGCCGGCGTGGACGACCCGGTCGGGTTCCAGCGCGCACTGCGGTCCGCCATCGCCGAGGCGGAGGACGTCCTGATGGTCTACGTCGGCGGGGAGGCGGCCGGGCCGCCGGTCGAGCGGCTGACGCTGGGCCCCGCGGCCAGGTCGGTGGACTGCGTGGCGATGCTGGAGACCATGGCGGCGGCGCGGGCCCGCAGCCGGCTGCTGGTCATCGACGGCTGGCAGGAGGTGCTGCCCGACGAGCCCGCGATCGTGGAGGACTCCTCCGACACGCACGTGGTGGTGAGCATGCGGCAGCCGTCCGCGCGCTCCTACGCCGGTCGGCTCGCCCGGGTTCTGCGCGACGGAAGTCCAGAATCTCCAGGCGAGTTGACGGTCGGCCAGCTCATCCGGGAGGTGCACGAGCGCGGCATCCGCGAGGTGGACCTCGCCCAGTCGCGGATCTTCTCCTGGGGGGACCGGCCCTTCCTGTTCTCCCGCAACCCAGCCGTCACCGGGGAGACGGGACGGCCCTCGCCGCGCTCCTCGCAGAGCGTGCCGACCCGTCGGCCGAACGTCGCCTCGCACTCGCGCAACTTCCGCCAGGAGACGGCGTGGGACGCGGAGCCGCCGGGGCCGGTGCAGCCGTACTTCTTCCTGAGCTACCCGGTGACCGAGCGCCCGCAGCCGCTGGTGGAGCAGCTGTTCGCCGACCTGACCGAGGAGGTGCTGCAGCTGACCGCGCTGCCGGGCGCGGTGCCCGCCGGCTTCATGGACCGGCTGGACCCGGCCGATCCGGAGGCGGACCGGCGGGTGTCCGAGGCGCTGGCCAACTGCCGGGTGCTGGTGCCGCTGTACTCGCGGAGCTACTTCCGGTCCGAGCGGTGCGGGCGGGAGTGGACGGCCTTCGAGCGGCGGGGGCGGGCGACCGGGTGGGCCAGCGGGATCGTGCCGGTGCTCTGGTCGCCGGTGCCGCTGTCCGAACTCCCGCCGGTGGCGGCCAGACTGCAGTACGTGCAGAGCGGGCTCGGCTCGTCCTACGCCGAGGAGGGGCTGTACGGGATGGCGAGCCTGCGCAAGTACCGGCAGCAGTACGAGATGGCGGTGCACCGGATCGCGGTGCGGATAGTGGACGTCGCGGACCGCACCGCGATCCTCCCCGGCACGCCGCTGCGGCTCGACGGTCTGAAGAGCGCTTTCGCACCGTAGCGGCACGCACCGTAGTGGCACGGGGAGGGCGCACCCCCGATGCGCGCCCGCTCAGAGCTGGTCGCGGACGGTCCAGAGCTCGGGGAAGACGTCCTGGTCGGCGGACTGCTTCAGCCAGGCCAGGCCGCTGGAGCCGCCCGTGCCGGGCTTGGCGCCCATGGCGCGCTTGACGGCGGACAGGTGCCGCTGGCGCCAGCGCGTCACCCGTTCGGCGGTGTCGAGCAGCGCCTCGCCGAGCCGGGCCAGCTCCGCGTGCCCGGCCTCGGTGTACACCTGCCGCCAGGCCGTCTCGACCTCCGGGGTGGGCCGGTAGCGGGCGGTGCCGGGCCGGTGCGCCACGGCGAGTCCGCGCCGCGACAGCAGGGCCAGTACGTCGTCGTACAGGCCGGGCGCGTGCAGGGCGGCGGTGAGCTCGGCGTGCACGGCGGGGTCGGACTCGTACATCCGCAGCAGCGACTCGCTCTTGTTGCCGAGCAGGAACTCCAGCCGCAGGAAGGCCGAGGACTGGAAGCCGGAGGCCTCGCCGAGCAGCGGCCGGAAGGCGCCGAACTCCCGCGGGGTCATGGTCGCCAGCAGGTCCCAGGAGGAGTTCAGCACGTCCTGGACGTGGGTGCCGCGCCGGAGCGCGGCGAGCGCGGCCGGCACGTCGTCCCCGCGCAGCGACCGCTGGGCCGCCGTCCACTCGTGCCGGAGCAGGTCGAAGAGCAGCTCCATCACCTGGGTGGCGATGATGAACGACAGCTCGGCGTCCTCGGTGCTGCGCGGGTGCTGAAGGCTGTGCAGGATCTCCAGCCGGGCGTACTGGGCGTACGGGGTGCCGTGGACCACGTCCTCGGCCGGGCGGAAGGAGAGTTTCGGGGTGGTGATGCCGTTCTGGACCATGCCGGTTCCTCCTGGACGCGCGGGTTGCCGCGGTCACCGCAGAGCCATCGGCTGCTGATCACCCGCGACACCATTGTGCGGCGGCCGCAGTGACCTTTGAATGGGCAGTGCACACCGGATCGGCGAAACCGGTTTACGTTCGGAACCCGTTGGCCCGATCAGACCTTATGGAACGAAACCCTCACTCCGGAGCAGCCGTGGACGCCGTCGACCGTCTCCTGATCGCCGAGCTGCAGGGCGACGCCCGGCTCTCCTTCAACGAGCTGTCCCGCCGGGTCAAGCTCTCCCCGCCGGCCGTCGCCGAGCGGGTCCGGCGGCTGGAGGCGGACGGGGTGATCAGCGGCTACCACGCGCACATCGACCTCGACGCGGCCGGGCTGACCGTCACCGCGCTGGTGCAGATGCAGTGTTACGGCCGGCGTTGCGTGCTGCGCGACCCGGAGGCCGCCCGCTGGCCGGAGGTGCTCCAGCTGCACCGGGTCACCGGCGGGGCCTGCTGCGTCCTGCTGGTGGCGGCCCGGAGCATGGCCGACTTCGAGCAGCTGATCGACCGCCTGGCGGTCTACGGGCAGCCGTCCAGCTCGATGATCCTGTCCACCCCGGTCCCCTGGCGCCCGGTCGAGCTGCCCTGACCTGCGGTCAACGACCGTCAGTGGTGCTGGAAGTGGGCACCGAGGCTCTCCAGGCCGGCCAGGAACAGCTCCACTCCCACGGCCGCCAGCAGCAGCCCGAGCAGTCGGGACAGCACCTGGAGCGAGGTCTGGTGGCTGCGGTGCAGCACGCCGGAGAGGGCCAGCACGCAGACGCAGTTGATCAGCACCACCGCGAGATAGGCCCCGGCGATGGTGCTGTGCCACGACCAGGTGTCCTTCTGCAGCGACTCGACCAGCACCGCGGTGACCGCCAGCGGGCTGGCGATGTACGGCAGCAGCAGCTCGCGCAGCCCCTCGGCGAGCGGGTTGTCCCACTCGGTCCCCGCCGCCTCCCCGCCGACGAGGTGCATGCCGAGCACCAGGGCGACGGCGTAGATGAAGAAGATCACCCCACCGGCCAGTAGCAGCGACTGGTCGCTGATGTGGAAGAACGTGGTGAGGAAGTTCGCCGCGTACGCCAGGATGACGCCGATCAGCGCGGCCAGCACGGTGCTCGCCAGGACCAGCCGGCGCAGCTCGGCCCCGGTGCGCTTTCGGGCGAGGTGGGCGAAGGCCAACAGGACCTTCGGCGGGCCCACCACGGCGAAGAACGTGATGAAAGCGCTGCTCAGGTTGAGAACGGACATGGCCCAAGGATGCGTCAGCCCGGGGCGGCCACCCTGACACCGACATTCCTCGTGGCCGGTCGGCCTGAGGGCGGTTCAGTCTGCGGCCGCCGGATGGAAGCCCGCGCCGTCCACGGTGGTCGCGGCCCAGCCCGCCTCGTCCGCCGTGAGCAGCCGCTCGATCAGGGCGGCGGGCGGAAGCTCGCCGAGCTCGCCACGGGCTGTGAGGGCGGCCGCCGCTGCGAGATGTCCGAGCCGCAGTCGCTGATTCTCCGTCAAGTTCCTCACTGTTCCTGCCAGATAGCCCGCCGCGAAGGCGTCACCCGCGCCGGTCAGCTCCGCCGGGGCCACCCGGAGGGCGGGTTCCGAGACGGTCGAGCCGTCCCGGGTGATCGAGGTGGCCCGGTGCGCCTCGTCCTTCAGTACCAGGACGGTCGGACGGGGGAGCAGCTTGCGAAGTGCGGCCGGGTCGTCGGTGCCGAGTACCTCGCGCGCCTCGTCGGCGCCGAGCAGCACGATGCCGGAGGCGTTCATCAGGAAGCGCAGCGCCTGCCGGTCCCGCCCGGCCCAGAGTGCGGGGCGCCACTTGAGGTCGAAGCTGACCAGCTTGTCCGGGACGGCCAGCAGGGTGCGCACCAGTCGGTGGCAGCTGTCGGAGAGTGCCGGCGTCACTCCGGTCAGATGGATCAGCGGTGCGGCGGCCAGCAGGGCGGCGGCGGCCGGCTCGGCCAGCAGCTCGGGGCCCATCGCGGAGGCTGCCGAGCCGCGCCGGTAGTAGTGCAGCCGGCTGCGGCCCGCGCCGAGGTCGTGCGGGTGGTCCTGGCCGGAGCCGGCCTCCTTGAGGTACAGGCCGGTGGGGCGGGACTCGTCGTAGCCGACCGCCGAGGTGTCCACACCGTGCGCGGCGACCCACCGGACCAGCTGCCGTCCGAAGCCGTCCGCGCCGACCCGGCTGATCCAGGCGGCCGGGACGCCGAGTGCGGCCAGGGTGCACGCGACGTCGGACTCCGGGCCGCCGAAGCCTGGGTGGAAGCTCTCCACCCGCTCCAGCGGCCCCGGTCGGTCGGGGAGGAGGGCGGCCATCGACTCGCCGAGGCAGACGGCGGCGGGCGGTGTCACCTGGGGTGCTCCTGGGAGAGTGCGTTGACCTCGGTCCAGCGCTGAGGTTAGATCAGCAAAGGCATAATATGCGACGAATATGCATATTATGCGGCGCCGAGTTCGGAGGAGGACAGCCATGGTGCAGATCCCGCAGGTCATCGACCGTGCCCGGGTGGCGGCGCTCGCCGAGGAGCGGCTCGACTGGCGGTTCAAGGCCGTCCCCGCCGCGGCCTGGGGCGCGACCGTCGCCGAGTACCTGGCCACCCGCCCCACCCTGGACGACCTGGCCACCCCCCTGGTCACCCTCGACGCGGGCGCCCTCGACCACAACCTGGCCACCATGGCCGAGTGGTGCGCCAAGGCCGGCGTCGGCCTCGCCCCGCACGGCAAGACCACCATGGCTCCCGTCCTCTGGCAGCGCCAGCTCGATGCCGGGGCCACCGCCATCACCCTCGCCAACCTGCCCCAGGTCAACGTCGCCCGCGCCTTCGGCTTGCGCCGGATCCACCTCGCCAACACCCTGCTCGACCCCGCCGGGCTGCGCCGCCTGTCCGCGGACCTCGCCGCCGACCCGGAGTTCCGCTTCGCCTCCTGGGTGGACTCCGTCCGCTCGGTCGAGCTGATGGACACCGCACTGCGCGGCGCCCCGGCTCCCGTGGACGTCTGCGTCGAACTCGGCTCGCCCGGCGCCCGCACCGGCTGCCGCACCCTCGCCGAGGCCCAGGCTGTCGCCCGGGCCGTGCACGCCGCGCCCGGCCTGCGGCTGGCCGGTGTCAGCGGGTACGAGGGCGCCATCGCCCACGACGCCACCGCCGACTCCCTCGCCGCGGTTGCCGGCTGGGTGGCCGACCTGGCCGAGCTGTACCGGCTGCTGGACGCCGAGGGGCTCTTCGACCAGGCCGACGAGGTCTGGGTCACCGCGGGCGGCAGCGCCTACTTCGACACCGTCACCGAACTCCTCGCCCCGCTCGGCGACTCGCGCACCCGGGTGGTGCTGCGCTCCGGTGCCTACCTGGCCCACGACGACGGCTTCTACCGGGGCATCTCCCCGCTCGCCCGGGCCCACTCCGACCGGCCGTTCCGCTCCGCCCTGCACGCCTGGACCAGGGCGGTCTCCCGCCCCGAGCCGGGCCTCGCCCTGCTCGACGGCGGCAAGCGCGACCTCTCCTACGACTACGACCTGCCCGAGCCCCAACTCGTCCGCGGCGGCGGCCGGCTGGCGGGCGGGCGGATCACCGCGCTCAACGACCAGCACGCCTTCCTACGGGACACCGACGTCCGGGTCGGCGACATCGTCCGGCTCGGCCTCTCGCACCCCTGCACCGTCTTCGACAAGTGGACGATGATCCCGGTGCTCGACGACGCCGACGCCGAACTCCCGCGCGTGGTCGACCTTGTGCGGACCTTCTTCTGATACGTCGTGCGGCCCGGACGGGACGCGGGAAGACCCCACTGCCGATGGAGCGGCGGTGGGGTCTTCGGGCCTGTGCGGGCGGTCAGACCTCGCCGAACTCGCCGTTCCTGACGCCTGCGACGAAGGCGGCGAAGGCTTCGGTGGAGAAGACCAAGGCCGGGCCTTCGGGGTCTTTGGAGTCGCGGACCGGGACTGCACCGGGGAAGCCGGGAGCTACTTCGACGCAGGAGCCGCCGTTGTCGCTGTGGGAGGACTTGAACCAGGAAGCGCCGGTCAGATCAAGGTCGTTCATGGGAACAGTTCCTTCCGTACTGCGCGGATCATTGCCGTGGATGCAGCCTGGGACAGCGCTTCAACCTGAAGTCGATGGTAGTCCCTCTCCCATGACCTGACCGTTGCGGAGTCGCGCACCACGTACCCGCGCTCAAGCGATTCCGAGTAGCCGAACACGGATCGGTCGGCGAACGTCAGCAGCGTCACAAACCCTCGGAACGGGGTGTGTTCGGCCAGACTGAAGGGTGCTACCTGAATGATCACGCTAGGGCGCTCCGTCAGGCCCTCAAGGTGCTTGAGCTGGTCTCTCATGACGTCTGCACCTCCTATTGGGCGGCGAATGCAACTCTCGTCCAGGACAGCGTGAACGAGGGGCGGAGCGGCGCGCCTGAGCAGACGTTGACGGGCGGCCAGGAACTTCAGCCGCTCGTCGGCTTGGTCCTGGGCGATACTGCCGCGCCGCACGGCCGCTGCTGCGAGTGCTGCCGCGTAGGGAGTCGTCTGAAGCAGCCCAGGGACGATGTTCGCCTCGAACACCCGGATCTCGGCCGCCCGCGCTTCCTGGGCCGCATGCTCCGGGAAGCCCTCAAGTAGTGCGCTGTTCTTGAGGCCCCACCACATGACTTCGAGTGTCGCGCCGGTTCCGAGGGCCGTGTCCGCCTTCTGAGCGAACTCAAGCGTGGGGGATTTCAGGGCTGTTTCTACAGCCGAGATGTGGGTGTCCGAGTAGTTGATGAGGTTGCCGAGCTCACTCTGAGACAACCCACGAGCCTCCCTGGAAGTGCGGAGTTGTGACCCGAAGGCCGCACGAGGTGATGACTGAGGATCAAGTTTCTTGCGGTTCAAGATCTCCACCTAATCCCCTCGGAGGACTGGAAGGTTGAGGATCTATCGATGGTAGGGGACAGTGAGCCATCCTGTAACCGGCTCACTACGGAGAGGAGTTGCAATGGCTGTGCGGAGAGGGGATGCGACTCAAAGGGGTGAACCGACCTGCCCCGGCGGAGAATGTCGTAACTCAACTCGGTGGGATGAGGCGGAAGTTGACGGAGTCGCCCCCTGGCGATGCCCCTGTGGCCGGTTCGGGGTCCGCTGGCCGGCCGACGTGGCCACCTTGCACGGTGTGCCGGTCGTGCAGGTGCTGGGCGGCCCGCTGGAAGGGGAGTTGCCGAAATGACGTACCGCCCCACCACCTTCATGAACACCGACTACGGCGCCTGGTCGGATCCTCCCGAGCGGGCCGACCTCGCCTCCGCCCAGTACTCCCCGATCCGGATGGAGTGCCAGGCACTGATCACCGACCTCCGAGGATTCGTTCTGCTCGTCAACCCCGACGACCGCGACGGCTGGACCCTGCCCGGCGGCCCCACCCGCGCCGGCGAGCTGCCGCACCTGGCCGCCACCCGCAACGTACGCGCGGAGACCGGGCTGGACCTGCACTTCAGCGACGCCCTCATCGTGGACATCACGCCGCACCCGCACTTGCCGCAGACCGTCCACCACGTCTTCGCCGGCCAGGTCACCGCCCAGGCGGCAGCCACCGCCACCATCCCAGCCAAGGCGCTCGCCCGGATCGGCGAGATCGCCTGGACCGGACCCGACCACCTCTCCGACCGCTGCACCGACGAACAAACCCGCCGCATCCGGTCCGCCCTGCGCCGCCTCGCCGACCCGTTCGCGCCCGTCTACCACGTCGACGGCCGAGCCTCGCGGCCTGAAGGCGGGCGTCGCCGTCGTACTACTGGAGACGGACGGTGACTCCGTACTCGCAGAGGATGTCCAGGATGGCGTCGAAGTAGCTCTGGCTGCGAGCGCCGGGAGTCGGGAGGCGGCGGGTGAGGTGGCGGCGGGCGTGGGCCGAGTCCTCCCAGACCAGGGTGAACGGCGGCTCGGGGCCGAAGCCGCCGCGCAGGCAGTCGGCCAGGGCGTCCAGGTTGCTGCCGTAGTAGCCGTCCGGGGCGCGGAGAGCGCGGCCCAGCGCGGTGTAGAACGACGGCTCGTCGGACACCGTCCGGCCGTCCAGGTGGTACTCGGGCTGCTGCTCTGGCATCGGTGCGTCCTTGCGTTCGGGGCACTCGGCCGACCGGGTCGGGTTCGCCCGGATGGCGTTCCCGGGTCGTTCCGGGCCCGCCCTTCGGCTGGTATGGGAGGCGCACCGTCAACCGGCACGATCCGAGGGCCCATCATGACCTGTCTCAGCCGTAAGGACCTAGGGCTGTTCGCCCTGCGCGCCGCCGTCGGCGGGGTGCTCATCGCTCACGGTACCCAGAAACTGTTCGGCTGGTTCGGTGGTGGCGGTCTGGACGGGACCGCCAAGGCGATGGAGCAGATGGGCTTCCAACCGGGCCGCCGCAGCGCCCTCGCGGCGGGTCTCGGCGAGGCGGGCGGCGGCGCCCTGTTGGTCGCCGGGCTGGCCACCCCGGCCGCCGGGTCGATCGTCGCGGGCACCATGGCCGGGGCGATCTCGGTCAATGCTCCGGGCGGCTTCTTCGTCACCTCGGGCGGCTACGAGTACCCGGCCCTGCTCGGCGCCTGCGGTCTCGCCCTCGGAGTCTCCGGGGCGGGCCGTCTCTCCCTGGACGAGGTCACCGGGCACTGTCTCGACCGCGTCTCGATCGGCCTGTTCTCCTTCGCCGCCGCCGCGCTCGCCGCCGCTGCCGTGGTGACCCGGCGGAAGGACGTGATCCGCCGCCGCGAGGCCCGCGCCGCCGACGAGGCGGCCTTCCAGGTCGAGGGCACGGGCCTGTCCTGAGCGGTGGGGTGGGGAGAGCCGGACGAGGAGAAGCCATGAAACGCCGTCAGGTCCAGCGCGCGCTCGCGGCGGCCGCAGCCGTGCTGTGCGCCGGAGGTGGGCTCGCCGGGTGTGCCTCGTCCGGCAGGCCGCCGGTTTCGCCGGCCTCCTCGGCGGTCTCGGCGGCCCAGTCGGCGCTCTCCTCGGCTGCAAGCGGTTTGGCGTCCCAGGCCGCCTCGGCGCTGGCCTCCGCCGAGGCCGCCGCCTCGTCCGCGCTGGCCGGGGTGAAGGGCGGTCTGAACGCCACGGAGGACGTGACGATCGGGCCGGTGGTCCGGGGCGTCGACGGGACCACGGACGCGCCGCTCACCGTCGCCAACCACCAGTCCAAGCCGGTCCGTTACATCATCGAGGTGGACTTCAAGGACGAGTCGGGCAAGCTGCTGGACGCCGTGGTGGTCAACGTCCCCGAGGTCGCGCCGGGAGCCACCGCCGAGGCGGCTGCCCGCAGCCACCGCGAGTTCCCCGGCCAGGTGACGGCCGTGGTGGTGACCGCGCTGCGCTACTGAACCTTCCTTGAGAGTGCCGTTTCGGTGGTACTCGCTCGGTACGCTGGCCCTGTCGGCCAGGATCGCGCCCATGGGAGTAACGATGACTGCCGTACCAGAGTGGCTCATCCCGCCGGAGGGCGGTTTCACCGCCGACGATCTCGACAACATGCCTGGCCTCCCGCCGCACACGGAGTTGATCGACGGGAGCCTCGTCTTCATGAGCCCGCAGAAGTACTTTCACAGCCTTGCCGTGGACCTGCTGGCGTACCGGCTGCGGTTCGGGTGCCCGGCCGACCTTCGAGTGGTGCGCGAGATGAGCGTGGTGCTCGGAAAGCACAACCGGCCGGAACCGGACGTTTCGATCGTGCGCGCCGAGGCGGTCACCGAGGACGCGGAGGAGACCGGCTACCGGGCGCAGGACGTGGTCCTCGCGGTCGAGGTCGTCTCACCGGACTCGGCCGAGCGGGACAGGGAGACCAAGCCGCGCAAGTACGCGCAGGCCGGGATCCCGCACTTCTGGCGGGTGGAGAAGGGCGAGGGGCGGCGGCCCGTCGTCTACGTCTACGAGCTCGACCCGGCCACCGAGACCTATGTCCCCACCGGCATCTTCCACGACCACCTCAAGGCCGTCGTCCCGTTCGAGATCGACCTCGACCTGACCGAGATCGACAAGCTCTGAGGCTTCCCCGCCGGGCGTGGGCAGTGCGCTCCGACGCCCACCGTGCCGGGGGTGACAAAAGGCAAAGGCAAGGAGGTCGCTCACTCCTTGCCACTCTCAACCGCCGCGGGCACGACGACGACGGCCGCCCGGCCGTCAGTGTCCGCCTGATCCGTCTCGAGATCGCCGCCGGCTGCTGACATCCGCATGCGCCGGTCCCGCGCAGCCGCGGTGCCGGCGTCGTGCCGTCCGGACCCGAGCGGAACCTTAAGTCGGGGTCAAGTGGCAACTCGGTCTCTTGACGGCGGAGTTGGTCTAGTCCATTTTTGAGGGCAGGTGCAGGGAGCCCTGGCCGGCGCCGGTGGTCCAGACCTCCGGCGCCGGTTCCGCGCACCCGTGTGCCGTTCGCAGCACCGTGCCTGTCCGCATTTCACTGTCTTGCCCCTGGCCACGTGGTGCCACCCCGCGTGCGCTCCCCCAAGGGGGCGGCAGTTCCCCCACGACGAGGAGTCATGCACTCATGGACCGTGCTCTCCCCATGCTCCAGCAGCCGCCCCGCAGAGGGCGGGCGAAGAGCCTGACCGCGCTGGCGGCCGGCACCGCGGCGTCCCTGCTGCTCGGCGCGGGCCTCGCGCTCGGCTCGGGGGCCGCCGCCCAGGCCGCGCCGACCAATTCCACCGGAGCCCCGGCGACCAGTGGCGGCATCAAGGTGGCGTACTTCGACCAGTGGTCGATCTATGCCAACGCGTACTACCCGAAGACGGCCCAGGAGACCGGCGCGGCCTCCAAACTGGACTACCTGATCTACGACTTCGCCAACATCGACCCGGTGAACCTCACCTGTTTCGAGGCCACCAAGGCCGCCTCGCAGGACGAGAACAACCCCAGCGCCGGCGACGGCGCGGGCGACGCCTACGCCGACTACCAGAAGACGTACGACGCGAGCACCAGCGTGGACGGCGTCGCCGACACCTGGAGCCAGCCGCTGGTCGGCAACTTCAACCAGCTGAAGAAGCTGAAGGCGAAGAACCCCAACCTCAAGGTCCTGCTCTCGATAGGCGGTTGGACCTACTCCAAGTACTTCTCCGACGTGGCCGCCAGCGACGGCTCGCGCAAGAAGCTCGTCTCCTCCTGCATCGACATGTTCATCAAGGGCAACCTGCCCGCGCAGGGCGGCTTCGGCGGGCCCGGCACGGGTGCGGGCATCTTCGACGGCTTCGACCTCGACTGGGAGTACCCGGGCGGCGGCGGCCACCTCGGCAACCACGCCTCGCCGGCCGACAAGCAGGACTTCACCGCGCTGCTGGGCGAGTTCCGCTCCGAGCTGGACGCCCAGGGCAAGGCGGACAACAAGACCTACGCACTCTCCGCGGCGGTCGGTGCCGGCCAGGACAAGATCCAGAACGTCGAGACCGACAAGATCGGCCAGTACCTCACGTTCCTGGACGTGATGACCTACGACATGCACGGCGCCTGGGATCCGACCGGACCCACCAACCACCAGGCCCCGATCTACTCCGGCCCGAACGACCCGATGACGCCGGTCAAGCCGGGCAACGGCAAGTACTCGATCGACAACGCCATCAAGGCCTGGACGGTCGGCGACCCGCAGTACGGGATCCCCGGCGGCTTCCCCGCCAACAAGATCAACATGGGTGTCCCGTTCTACTACCGCGGCTGGACCGGGGTGCCCGCGGGCGACAACCACGGCCTGTTCCAGAGCGCGACGGGGCCGGCCACCGGCGCCCCGATGTCCGGCAACGTGAACGGCACCCGGATGTACAAGGAGCTGAACGGCTTCGTCGACAGTCCCGCCTACACCTACTGGGACGACGCCGCCAAGACCTCCTACTTCTACGACGGCACCACCTTCTGGAGCGGTGAGAACGCCCGGTCGATCCAGGCCAAGCTGGACTACGCGCACTGCAACGGCCTCGGCGGTTCCTTCGCCTTCTCGCTCTACGACCTGGGCACCCAGACCTCGCTGTTCGACACCATGGTGAGCGCGACCAACGGCTCCGCGGCCAACTGCCCGGCGCCGCCGACCTCCTCGCCGTCGTCCTCCACCAGCAGCTCTCCGTCCGGCTCGCCGAGCAGCTCGCCCTCCTCCTCGCCGTCGTCCTCCCCGAGCGGCTCGTCCAGCCCGTCGCCCACCTCCTGCGCGGGCGCCCCGAGTTGGAACCCCTCGACGGTCTACGCGGCCCCGGGGACCAAGGTCTCCTGGAAGGGCCACTACTACACCAACAAGTGGTGGACCCAGGGCGAGGACCCGTCGCTCAGCGGCCAGTGGGGCGTCTGGGCCGACAACGGCCCCTGCTGACCGGCCCGCCGGCAGGTTTCAGGCCGTCCCGGATGCCGATGCGCCCGGGACGGCCTCGACGATCCGGCCGTCGGCGAGCTCCACCACCCGGTCCGCGAGTTCCATCAGCGCCGGATCGTGGGTGGCCACCAGAGCGGTGACGCCCTCGCTGCGGACGACCGCTCGCAGCAGCTCCATGACGGACCTGCCGGTCTCGGAGTCCAGCTGGCCGGTCGGCTCGTCCGCGATGATCAGGGACGGCTCGTTGGCCAGGGCGCGGGCGACGGCGACGCGCTGCTGCTGGCCGCCGGAGAGTTCGCCCGGACGCTGCTGTGCGTGGTCCGCCAGGCCGACCAGGGCCAGCAGGGTGCGCGCCCGCTCCTCGCGTTCGCGCACCGGGACGCGGCGCAGCCGCATCGGAACGCCCACGTTCTCGGCGGCGCTGAGGATCGGGATCAGCCCGAAGGACTGGAACACGAAGCCGATCCTCTCCCGCCGCAGGGCCAGCCGGCCCTCCTCGTCCAGCCGGGTCAGATCGGTGCCGTCGAGTTCGATCTCACCGCTGGTCGGGCGGTCCAGGCCGCCGACCAGGTTGAGCAGCGTGGTCTTGCCCGATCCCGACCGGCCCTTGAGCGCGGTGAGTTCGCCCCGCCGCACCTCGAAGGAGACCCCACGCAGGGCGAACACCTCGCCGGCGCCGGAGTCGAAGCGCCTGGTCACGTTCCGGACCGTCACCATCGGTGCGGGGATGGTCTGTTGCGGGATCGTCATGCTCAAGTGTGTGCTTCTGTCGCATGATTCGCGCAAGACTCTTTCGTAGTCGGATCGAATCCGGCCATAATCTCCGCTATCCGGTGACAGTGGGCCCGGGCGGGGGAGGCGCGTAGATGGTCGGCTTCGTGGTGCGCCGACTCCACGGGCGGCTCCTGACGGCGGTCGCCGCGACGCTCACCGTGCTGATCACCACCGCCTCGCTCACCGCGCTCACAGCGTTCAACCGGAGCGTCGGCGAGGCCGGGCTGCGCCACGCACTCCAGGGGCCCGGCTTCTCCCGCACGGTCGTACTGGTCCGCGGACACGGCGGCGTCGGCGCGCGGGCCGCGGAGGAGGCCGCCGTCGCGAGGCTGGGTCGGGGGCTGTTCGCCCCGCTGCCCGACAGCGTCCGCAGCGTGGCCATCAGCCGGTCCTTCGCCCTGCCCGGTGCTCCGGTGGACGGCGCCGCGGGCGCCAACCCCGACATCACCCACCTCGCCTCACTCGACCGCTCCAGGGCCCGGCTGCTCGCCGGGCGGTGGCCGCAGGCGGCCACCGCCGCCACCGCGCCGATCGAGGCGGCCGTCCCGCAGGCGGCACTCGACCGGCTGCACCTGACCCCGTCGGCCCTCCCGGCGGTGGTGAACCTCGCCGACCGGTACGACGGCACCGCGCACGCCGTCAGGATCACCGGCGTGTACCAGGCCGTGGACCGGGACGGCCCCTACTGGAAACTGGACGAACTGGGCGGCCGTGGCGTCCAGGTCCGGTCCTTCACCACCTACGGGCCGCTGCTCGTCGACGACACCGCCTTCACGGCGGCCGGGCTCGCCCAGGACGGCCGCAACTACCTGCTCGCCGCCGACTTCGACACCCTCCGGGCAGCCGACACCGAGGCGCTGCGGGAGCGGGCCGGCCACCTGGCGCTCGACGGCCTGCAGGTCGAGACCGACCTCCCGGCCTTCCTAGGCGAGTTGGAGTCGGACCGGCTGGTGGCCAGGTCCACCCTGCTGATCGGACTGCTGCAGCTGGCGGTGCTCGCCACCGCCGTACTGCTGCTGGTGGTACACCTACTGACAACACGTCAGATGGCCGAGAACGCGCTGCTGTCGGCCAGAGGCGCCTCGCGGCTGCGGATCGGCGCGCTCACCGCCGCCGAGGCCGCCCTGCTCGCGCTGCCGGCCGCGCTGCTCGCCCCGCCGCTCACCCCGCTGCTGGTCCGGCTGCTGGCTGACTGGGGGCCGTTGGCGGGCACGCGGCTGAACACCGCCCTGCCCTGGACCAGTTGGCCGCTGGCGGCCGCCTGCGCACTCGGCTGCATCCTGCTGGCCACCGTGCCCGCACTGCTCCGCTCGGCCGGCAACGCGGCACTGCGGCGCGCCGGACGGCGTCAGGCGCTGGTCGCCGGCGTGGCCCGATCCGGCGCGGACCTCGCCCTGCTCGCGCTCGCCGTGGTGGCCTACCGGCAACTGGCCCACTACTCCGGCGGCGGCCTGAGCGCGGACCGTGCCGGCCGGCTCGGCATCGACCCGCTGCTCGTCGTGGCCCCCACCCTGGCACTGACCGCCGGCACCGTCCTGGTGCTGCGGCTGCTGCCGCTGGTGGCCAGGCTGGGGGAGCGGCTGGCCAAGCTGCGGCCGGGCCTGGAGGTGGCGCTGCTCGGCTGGCAGTTCGCCCGCCGGCCCGGGCGCAGCGCGGGGCCGGTGCTGCTGCTGGTGCTCGCCGTCTCGATCGGCATGCTCGCGCTGGGCCAGCGCGCCGCCTGGTCCGGCTCCCAGGGCGACCAGGCGGACTTCGCCACCGCCTCGGGCCTGCGGATCTCCAACTCCGGCCTGGCGTCGATGGGGCAGGGCGGCCGGTACGCCGCACTGCCGGGCGGCGACCGCCTGATCCCGGTCGCCCGCAAGCACCTGATGGTGCCCGGCGGCAATGACGCCCAACTGCTGGCGCTGGACACGGCGGCGGCCGCCCGCCACCTGCGGATCCGTCCGGACGTGCTCGGCGGCCGGGCCGTCGCCGACCTGTTCGGGCCGCTGGCCGGGCCGGTGCCCGCAGGCCCGCAGGCGGGGATCGTGCTGCCGGGCCGCCCGCGCCGGATCGACCTGGACCTGAGCCTCACGCTGAGCGGCCAGGCCGCCGTCCCGCAGGGCCCGGGAGTGATCCTGCTGCTGCGCGACCGGTTCGGCGTGCTGTACGAGGAGCGGCTCCCCGAGCTGCCGGTCACCGGTGACCGGACGGTCTCCGTCGACCTCGGGCCCGCGTTGGGCGCACCGCTGGGCTCGGCGGCCGCACCGCTGACCGTCGCCGGGATCCAAGTCACGCCCGCTCCGGCCCAGGAGGGCTGGCTCAACGGTGAACTGACGCTCCATCGGATATCCGCCGCCGACAGCGCGGACGGGCCCGCCACCGCGGCGACCGTGCCGGCCGGCCTCGGCTGGTCCGTCGGGACGGGCGCCGGGCAGCAGGGCCAGGCGTCCTCCGGCGGCACCGCCGGCACGGACGGGCACAACCCGCTGGTCTTCCGCTACCGCACCGGAAGCACGTCCCGGGGCGCCAGTTCGCTGATCCCGGCCGATGCGCAGGGACACCCCGCGCCGGTGCCCGAACTCACCGGGATCGCCACCCGCGGCTATCTGACGGCGGTCGGTGCCTCGGTCGGCGACCGGATCCTGGTCCCGGTGGACGGCACCGCGGTCGGCGTGCGGATCACGGCCGCCGTGGCCGCGCTGCCGACGGCCGACGGTCCTGCGCTCGCGGTCGATCTGGCGGCGCTGGACCGCGCCCTGGTCGACCAGCAGAGCCTGCCCTCGGCCCCGGACGAGTGGTGGCTGCCCGGCACCGGACGGGGCGATTCGGTGCCGGCGAGGGCCGCGGCCGCGCTGCGGGCCGGAACCGGTGCCCAGACGCTGCGGCTGCGGGACGAGGTGGCGGCCGCCCTGCGCGACGACCCGATCGGCGCGGCCCCGCAGAACGCCCTGGCGGCCCTGGCTGCGGCCGCCGCCGTACTGGCCGCGATCGGCTTCGCCGCCGCGGCCGCCGGTGCCGCGGCCGAGCGGGCGGGCGAGTTCGCGGTGCTGCTGGCGCTGGGCGCCTCCCGGCGCCGGCTGGCCCGGACGGTGGCGGCCGAGCAGGCTCTGCTGGTGCTGCTCGGGTTGGGCGTCGGGCTGGGCCTCGGCGCGCTGCTGGCGCACTTGGTGCTCCCGCTGATCGTGCTGAGTCCGGCGGCCCGCCGCCCGGTGCCCGGGGTGCTGGTGCACCTCCCGCTGGGCCAGGCCGTGCTGATGGCTCTGCTGATCGCGGCCCTTCCGCTGCTGCCGGTGCTCCTCGACCCGCGCCGTCACCGGGACCTGACCGCACGGCTGCGGTACGTGGAGGAGACATGAGCGAGCCGCTCGCCCGGGGTCTCACCGGGGCGCCGTGGGTGCGGACCAGGCTGCGGACGGCGCCGGCCGCAGCACTGCTGACGGCCGCCCTGGTGTTCGTCTCCGCCTTCCTGGCCGCCGCCCTGCCCCGCGCACTGGACCGGGGTGCGGACCAGGCACTGCGCGAACTGATCCGCCGCCACGGGCCGTTGGCCGGCTCGCTGACGGTGACGGTCGATCAGTTCGCGTCTGCCGCGAGCCCGGAAGCCGCGCCGGGTGACTCCGGCCGGCCCGCCGCCGACCTGGACCGCAAGGCCGGGGCGATCGCCGGTGACGTCCCGGCCCCGCTGCGGCTGGCGGCCGGCGGCCCGGTGTACGGCTCGGCCGGGAGGTTCCCACGCGAGCTGCCGGACGGCGGACTGCCCCGCCCCGGTGGGCTGCCGCCCAAGCTCGGGCTGGTCTATCTGAACGCCGCCGCCGGGCACGCCCGCCTGGTGGCCGGCCGGTGGCCCACCGGAACGGCGCCGCACGGACACGTCGAGGTGGCGCTGTCCGAGGCCACCGCCGCGACCCTGGGCGTACACGCGGGCTCGACCCTGAACGCCGGGGCCCTGGGGGCGGAGACCGGTGCCGGGGTGAGCGCCGAGGTGGTGGGCCTGTACCGCCCCGACCAGGTGGACAGTGCGTTCTGGGCGGGCACCCCGTGCCTGACCGCGGCCTGCCTGAGCACCGAACGGATCGGCTTCGAGGCCGTCCCGTTCTGGTCGGCCACCGGTCTGGTCGGCCGCGACGGGCTGCTGGGGTTGGGCGCCTGGGGCGCCGGCAGCACGGACTTCTACCAGCTCCCGTTCGACCTCGCCGCGCTGCACGCCGACGAGCTGCCCGCCGCCCGGAGCGCGGTGGCCTCGCTGATCGCCGGACCGGCGAACGCCGGGTTGGTCGCGGAACTCGGGCAGTCGGGCAGCCAGGTCGCCTCGACGCTGCCGCAGCTGTTCGACGAGGCCGCCCACCGGCAGGCCGCCGCCGCACCGCTCACCGAGGTCGGGCCCGCGGGCGCTGCCGGAGTTGTCGTCGCGGTGCTCTGCCTGGCCGCGGCCCTCGCCGCCGAACGCCGGGCCGGCGAACTGCGCCTGCTCCGCGCCCGCGGCGGTTCGCGGGCCGGAGTGCTCGGCAGACTGCTCGGCGAGACGGCGGTGACGGTGCTGCCCGCCGGGCTCGCCGGGACGCTGCTCGCGCTGGTGGTACTGCCGACCGGGCGCTGGGCCGCCTCGGTGTCGGCCGCCCTGGCGGTCGCCCTGGTCGCGGTCCTGGGCCTTCCGTTGCGGGCCCTCGTGCTGTCGACGGGTCCGCGCCCGGGAAGCGGCCGGCGCCGCCTGGTCGTCGAACTCGCGGTGGCGGCGGCCACCGCCGGCGCGCTGGCCGCCGTCCGGCGGCGCGGGGTGGCCTCGGGCGGCGACGGGGTGGACCTGCTGCTGGTCGGCGCCCCCCTGCTGCTCGCGCTGACCGGAGCGCTGGTGCTGGCCAGGTTCCATCCGGTGCTGATCGGCTGGGCGGCCCGCCAGGCGGGCCACCGCCCCGGGCTGGTGGGCTTCCTGGGGCTGGCCCGGGCCGCCCGGGGCGACGGCCGACGGCAGCGGCCGAGTGTCCTGCCGCTGCTCGCCCTGCTGCTCGCGGTGACCACGGCGGGCTTCGGCGCCACCGTGCTGGACTCGGTGGCCGCGGCGCGCGAGCGGGCCGCGCTCACCACGGTGGGCGCCGGGGCCAGGGTGGCCGCCGTCTCCGCCGCCGCGCTGCCCGAGGGCTTCGCGACGGCGGCTGCCCGGCTGCCCGGCGCCGGCGCGGCCACCGCCGTCTGGACCTTCGACGGAGCACCGGTGGGCACCCCCGGCGGTGTGCTGATCTCCGACGTCACGGTGATCGTGATCGACCCGGTGGTGTACGCCGCGCTCGCCCGCGACCTGGGGCAGGGCGTCTTCGACCCGGCGCTGCTGGCCGAGGACGGCCGGGTCGACTCCCCGGTCCCGGCGCTGGCCAGCCCGGATGTGGCCGAGCGGCTCGGCCGCGCGCCGCGCGCCGCGCGCCTGCGGTCCGGGGAGCTCCAGGTCCGGGTGGCGGGAGTGGTGGACGGCACCCGGGCGGTGAACGGCGCGGGCGGGAGCAAGACCATGGTGCTCCCGGCCGGGCCGGTCGCCTGCCGGTTCCCGGGGATCGGCCGCCCCAACCTGTGGCTGGCCACCGGCCGGCTCGCCGCCGACCCGCTGCGGGAGCTGCTCCAGCGGCTCTCCCCGGCCGACGCGGCCGCGACCGGCCCCGCGCGCGCGAGTGCCGCTGCGTCCGTGACCGGTGCCGGGTCCGTGACCGGTGCCGCGTCCCGGCAGCAGGGCAAGGACTCCTACTCCGTACGGACGAAGGCCGAGACTGCCGAGGAGCTGGCCGCCGACCCGCTCCAGCACACCGCCGCCCGGCTGTTCTGGACGTCCGTCGCGGCGGCGGGCGGCTTCGCGCTGCTGGCCGTACTGCTGACCCTGGTCCGGGCGGCGCCGGAACGGGCCGCACTACTGGCCCGGCTGCGCACCATGGGCCTGCGGCCGCGGCAGGGGCTGGCCCTGATCCTGGCCGAGGCGCTGCCGCAGCCGCTGGTGGCCGCCCTCGCAGGGGGTCTGGTGGCCCTCGCCGCAGCACCGCTGCTGGGCCCCGCGGTCGACCTCGCGGCGCTGGTCGGCGCGCCCGTGTCCGCCGGGCTGCGGACCGCCTGGCTGCCGGTGCTGCTCCAGGTACTGGCCCTCGTGGCGATCGCGACCGCCACGGTCGCCGCGGAGGTGGCGGTGTCCGGGCGGCGACAGATCACCACCGAGTTGAGAGCGGGGGACGTGCGATGAGCGCCGACCAGGCGGCACCCAGCTACCAGGACCTGCGGCGGGCGGCGCTGGCCGCCGCCGAGCCGAGCGGCCACGGGGCGGACGCGGCGATCGTCTGCGACCGGCTGGTGCGGATCTTCACCGCGGACCGGGTGGAGGTGCAGGCCCTCCAGGGCCTCGACCTGGTGGTGGACCGGGGTGACCTGGTGGCGCTGGTGGGCGCCTCGGGCAGCGGCAAGTCGACGCTGCTGAACATCCTGGCGGGCCTGGACGTGCCGACCGCCGGCAGCGCCCGGGTGGCGGGCCGCGATCTGCTGGCGATGTCGGCCGGGGACCGGCTGCGCTACCGCCGGGAGGTGGTCGGCTTCGTCTGGCAGCAGACCGCGCGCAATCTGCTGCCGTATCTGACGGTCGCTCAGAACATCGCGCTGCCGCTGCAGTTGCGCGGACGCGCCCGCCGGCGCGGGGCCGCCGCGCGCCGCTCGGCCCGGGTGGCCGAACTGCTGGAGGCGCTGGGCATCGGTGAACTCGCCCACCGCCGGCCGGCCCAGCTCTCGGGTGGACAGCAGCAGCGGGCGGCCATCGCGGTGGCGATGGTGGGCGACCCGGCGGTGCTGCTGGCCGACGAGCCGACCGGCGAGCTGGACTCGGAGACCGCCGCCGGGATCTTCGACGCGCTGCGCACCGTCAACCGGGAACTGGGCGCCACGGTGGTGATCGTCACCCACGATCCGATGGTGGCGGGCGAGGTGCGCCGCACCGTGGCGATCCGGGACGGCCGGACCAGCAGCGAGGTGCTGCGGCGGACGGTGGTGGACGAGCACGGCGCGGAGACGGTCAGCGAGCGCGAGTACGTGATGCTGGACCGCACCGGCCGGGTGCAGCTGCCCCGCAAGTTCCTGGAGGCGCTGGGCATGGAGCACCGGGTGGCGGTGGACCTGGAGCCGGACCATGTCGCCGTCCGGCCGGACGACCTGACAGTCGGCCGGGCGGGTAGCGGTCCTGTCAGTCGCGATCGCGGGCCTCGAAGTAGTTGAGGATCAACTCGCGCTCGGCGGTGGGCCAGTGGGCCAGGCGCAGGGTGGCGTCCAGGGTGTCGGCGAGGAGTCGGCGCAGGAAGCCGGTGTCACCGGCTTCCTGCGCCCAGGTGTCGGCCGGCCGGACGGCCTGACGGCGACCTGGTCCGTGCCCCGGGCGCCGGCCGGTCTCAGTCCAGGTCGTCGGTGCGGCCCAGGGCGTCCGGTTGGGTCTCCTCGATCCGGCGCAGCATCCGGCCGAGCAGCGTGGAGAGGGCGGGGCGCTCGGCCTGGGCGATGTCCTGGAGCAGTTCCTCCTCGAAGACCGCGGCCATCCGCATCGACTCCAGCCACTTGTCGCGGCCTTCCTCGGTCAGCTCGATGATCACCCGGACCCGGTTGGCCTCGTCGCGTTCCCGGGTGACCAGGCCCTCGGTGACCATGCGGTCGATCCGGTGCGTCATCGCGGCGGGGGTGAGGCCGAGCCGCTTGGCCAGCTCGCCCGGGCCCATCCGGTACGGGCTGCCGGCGACCACCAGCGCCTTGAGCACCTCCCACTCGGCGGAGGTGATTCCGAGCACAGTGAGCTGCCTGCCGTAGGCGACGCTCATCCGTCGGGCGACCCGGGACAGGGTCGAGACGATGGTCTCGACCTGTGGGTCGACGGTGGGGAACTCCCGTTGGTAGATGGCCACTTGGTCGGCGATGGCCAGCTCGCCGGCGGTCTCCTGTCCGGGCTTCGGTGCGCTCATGGCGCTCATTCTCCCACGAAGGGCTGCAGGCGTTAAGCCTTTGACGCTTCAGGCTTCCGATGCTTAGAGTTTAGCTCCGAAGTTTAGCTCTGAAATCTTCTTTGTTGAAGACTATCCAGTGAAAGGGTGTGCACGGTGACCGGCACGGTGAAGCAGCAGAGGCAGCAGCGTCAAGGGGCGGGCGGCCCGCTGCGCCGCGTCCAGATCGGCAATGCGCTCAGCGCGTTCGGCAGCGGATTCACGATGCCGTACATGTTCGTCTACGTGGACCAGGTCAGGGGCCTGGGCTCGCTCGCCGCCGGGATGGTCTTCACCGTCTTCGCGCTGGCCGCGCTGGCCGTGCTGCCCTTCACCGGCCGCGGGATCGACCGGTACGGTCCTCGCCCGGTGCTGCTCGCCGGTACCGCCCTGGCGGCCTCCGGTGCCTTCGCGTTCGGCCACGCCACCGGCACGCCCGAGCTGATGATCGCGTCCTTCCTGTTCGGCGCCGGTGTCACCACCTGCCAGCCGGCCCTCGCCACCATGGTCGTGCGCTGCTCGACCCGGGCCACCCGCTCGCGGGCCTTCGCGCTCCAGTTCACCCTGGTCAACCTGGGGATGGGCATCGGCGCCCTGGTCGGTGGCCAGATCGTGGACGTCGCCGAGCCCGCCACCCTGACCCGGCTGTTCACCATCGAGGCGCTGACCTTCGTGGGTCTGGCGATCGTCACCGGCACCGCCCGCGTCCCGGGTGCCCAGCCGGTCGTGGTGGAGGTCGAGCAGGGCGAGGCCGGCCCGCAGGGGCTGCGCGCGCTGTTCGCGGACAAGGCCATGATGCGGCTCTGCCTGCTCGCCGGGCTGATCTTCTTCACCTGCTACGGCCAGTTCGAGTCCGGTGTCGCGGCCTTCGCCACCAACACCGTGGGCACCGCGCCGTCCACCCTCGGCCTGGCCGTCGGCGTCAACGCGCTGACCATCGTGGTGCTCCAGATGTTCGTGGTGAGGCTCACCGAGCGCCGCCGCCGCACCACCGCGATGGCCGCCGCCGGTGTGGTCTGGCTGGGTGCCTGGGTGATGGCGCTCACCGCCGGGCTGGTCCGCTCCGACGCGATGGCCGCGACCGTGGCGATCGTCGCGGTGTACTCCCTGTTCGGCGTCGGCGAGTCCCTGCTGGCCCCCACCCTGGGTCCGATCGTCGCCGACCTCGCGCCGGCCCGGCTGCTCGGTACCTACAACTCGGCGCACGCCCTGGTGAAGCAGATCGCCGTCGCGGTCGGCCCGGCCGTCGGCGTGCTGCTGGTCGGCTCCGGCACCTGGCCGCTCTACCTGGCGGTGATGGTGCTCTGCACCCTGCTGATCGTCACTCTGGCCCTGCGGCTGCGGGACCACCTGACGCCGGCCCAGGACAACGCCGTGCTGCCGGCAGGCTTCCCGGCGAACCGGGTCCCGGTCCGGACGTCGCTCACCTCGACCGGGGAGCTCCAGGCCGTCGCCTGACGCCGACCTCCGGCCGCCGTCCGCAGATTCCTCGGGGGAGGTGCTGCCGGAAGGCGGCCGGAACCGTTCACCCCCGGCCGATCCCCCGGGCCTTCCGGCCGGCGCCCCCGAGCACCGGCCGGAAGACCGGTCTCAGGACAGTGTGGTGGGCATCAGCAGGGAGAAGGTGTCCGCACGGTCGGGGAAACGGATGGCGAGCGGGGCGATGGGGCCGCCGAGCTCCAGCACCAGCTGCTTCCCGCCGCCCGCCGCGACGGCCTCCAGCAGGAAGTCGCGGTTCACGCCCACCCGCAGGCCGTCCGTCGGACCCTCCGGATCGGCCACGGTGAACGAGCCGTCCGCGGACACCGCCAGGACCGAGAGCTCGAACGCCACCCCGTCCTGGCCGCGGACCGTGCTGCGGGTGGCCCCGGCCGCCAGTGCCTCGCGCAGCTGGACGGTGTCCAGGCTCAGCCGGTGGGTGGGCTCCAGCCGGATCAGTGCACGGTAGTCCGGGTAGTCCTGGTCGACCCGCTCGCCCAGCACCGACCGGTCGCCGACGGTCGCGATCAGCCGGTCGCCCTCCGCCAGCAGGCGGACCTCCCCGGCGCCGTCCAGCAGCGGGCGCAGCTCGTCCACGAACGCGGTCGGCGCGACCACGCTCATCGTGCCCTCGGCCGGACCGGTGGGCGGCACCTGGGCGACGGCGAGGCGGTAGCGGTCGGTGGCGACCAGCCGCAGCAGCTCGCCGTCCGCCTCCAGCAGCACTCCGCCCACGGCGGGCAGTTCCGGATCGGTGCTCACGGCGAACCGCACCGCGTCCAGTGCAGCCGCCAACTCCTTCGCCGCAACGGTCAGTCGGGTCACGGAAACAGGATTCATCGGGTTCTCCCTCAGGTCGATCAGTGTCCGTACCGCGGAGAGCTCGCGACGCGCGTCGGCCAGGCCGTCCTCCAGCCGGCGCAGATGCCCCTCCAGCACCCGGTGGGCCGCCCCGGTGGGCCCGCCCAGCACCCGCGAGATGTCCGCGAGCGGCAGCCCGACCCGGCGCAGCCGGGCGATCAGCCGGGCGTCGGCCACCTGGTCGGGGGCGTACCAGCGGTACCCGCTCTGCGGATCCACCCAGGCCGGCCCGAACACCCCGGCCCCGTCGTAGAACCGCAGTGCACTCACGCTCAGCCCGCTGTCCCTGGCCATCTCACCGATGCTGCGCATCGCGCTGCCCTGCGTCACTCCGCTCTCCACGCCGACGACTCTGCGGCCTCGACCAGGTCGAGGGTCAACCCGGACGCCCACCGTAGTACGAGGTGCAGCCGGACCTGGCGCGTCGGATGCTGGCTAGGGTTTCGGCCTCGGGGCGACATAGTGTCAGCCAGGGCCGTCCACCACAGCGATCGAAGCGAGGAACCGGCGAGGCCATGGCGTACCCGACAGTCACCGGCACCGACCCCCTGCCCCCTCCCGCCGCGGCGGCGCCGGCCGCCCGGTACCTGCGCGCGCCGCAGTGGGCGGTCCGGCACTCGGGCTGGCTCGGGCCGGTCGCGGTCGCGCTGTTCGCCGGAGTCCTGCGGTTCTGGAACCTCGGCCACCCGAACGCCTTCGTCTTCGACGAGACCTACTACCCCAAGGACGCCTGGTCGCTGCTTCACCAGGGCTACGAGGGCGTCTGGCCGGACAGCGCCAACTTCCAGATCCTGTCCGTCCCGCAGACCATCCCGCTCACCGCGGCACCCGAGTTCATCGCGCACCCACCGCTCGGCAAGTGGGTCATCTCGCTCGGCGAGGCCGCCTTCGGGCTGCACCCCTTCGGCTGGCGGGTGGTCCTCGCGCTGCTCGGGACGCTCAGCGTGCTGATGCTGGCGAGGATCGGCCGCCGGCTGTTCTCCTCCACCCTGCTCGGCTGCACCGCCGCGCTGCTGATGGCCGTGGACGGCCTGCACTTCGTGATGAGCCGGGTCGGGCTGCTGGACGGGGTGGTGATGTTCTTCGTGCTCGCAGCCTTCGGCTGCCTGCTGATCGACCGTGACCGCACCCGCGCCGTGCTGCGCGCCGCCCGCGCCGAGGGCGGGCGGGCCGGCGACGAGGTCCGGCTGGGAGTGCGCCCCTGGCGGATCGCCGCCGGGCTGCTGCTCGGCGCCGCCTGCGCCACCAAGTGGAACGGCCTGCAGATCCTGGCCGCCTTCGGCCTGCTGACGGTGGTCTGGGACCAGTCCGGCCGCCGCTGGGCCGGGGCCGCCCGCCCCTGGCGCTCGATGCTCCGCCGGGACGCGCTGCCCGCCTTCCTCTCCATGGTGGGCGTCGCGGTACTGGTGTACCTGGCGTCCTGGAGCGGCTGGTTCGCCACCGACGGCGGCTTCGACCGCCACTGGGCCGACGGCCGGGCCGGACTCTCCCCGCCCCGCACCCCGGTGGTGGACGTCCCGCTGCCCCAGCTCCCGATGACCTGGGTCCCGGCGGCACTGCGCGGCTGGTGGCACTACCACGCGCAGATGTACGACTTCAACACCGGCCTGACCAGCCCGCACAAGTACCAGTCCAACCCGTGGAGCTGGCTGGTCCAGGGCCGCCCGGTCAGCATGTACTGGGAGCAGGTGTCGCAGGGCGATCACGGCTGCACCGCCCCCGACGGCTGCGGCAGCCAGATCCTGGCGCTCGGCACCCCGCTGCTCTGGTGGACCGCCTGCTTCGCGCTCGTGTACGCGCTCTGGCGCTGGTTCTTCCGCCGGGACTGGCGGGCCGGGGCGGTCCTGGCGGGCGTCGCCGGGATCTACCTGCCCTGGTTCCAGTACCAGCAGCGGACGATCTTCTCCTTCTACATGGTGGTGCTGGTGCCCTTCCTCTGCCTGGCGGTGGCCCTGATGCTGGGAGCGATGCTCGGCCCGCCCGGCTGCTCACCGCAGCGCCGCCGCTCGGGCGCCATCGGCGCGGGCGCCGTCGTGCTGGCGATCGTGGCCTGCTTCGCGTACTTCTACCCGCTCTACACGGCGGAGGTGATCCCGATGACTCAGTGGCAGAGTCGGATGTGGTTCACCAGTTGGATCTGAGCGCGGTGGCGGCCGCGGGCCAGTTGCTCCCGGTCACTCCCGCACTCGGCGTCGTCACCGCCGCGCTGCTGCTCGCGGCGGTCGCGGTCACCGGAGGGGGGAGGCTCGGACACGGGCGGGACGTCCTGCTGGCGGGCCTGCGGGCGGTGTTGCAACTCGCGGCGGTCGCCTTCGTGATCACCTGGGTGGTCGGCTCGATGCTGACCTCCGCGCTGTTCGTCCTGGTGATGTTCGCGGTCGCGGTGCGCACCGCCGGGCGGCGGATGACGGACGGCCCCGGCTGGGTCTGGGCCGCGGTCCCGATCGGGGCCGGTGTGCTGCCGGTGCTGGTGCTGCTGCTCGCCGGCGGGCTCCTGCCGCCGAAGGGCCTGTCGGTCGTCCCGGTCGCCGGGATCCTGCTCGGCGGCGGGCTCACCGCCACCTCGTTGGCCGGCCGCCGGGCCCTGGACGAGCTGCGCCTGCGGCACGGCGAGGTGGAGGCGGCGCTGGCGCTCGGCTTCGAGGAGCGGGACGCGCGCCTGGAGATCTGCCGCACGGCGGCGGCCACCTCACTCGTCCCGGCACTGGACCAGACCAGGACGGTGGGCCTGGTCACCCTGCCGGGCGCCTTCGTCGGGATGCTGCTGGGCGGGGCGACGCCCGTCCAGGCCGGCGCGGTCCAGTTGTTCGTGCTGATCGCGCTGCTCGTGGTGGAGGCGGTGGCGATCGTGGCGGTGCTCGAACTGGTGGGGCGGGGACTGGTGACCCGCGAGACCGCTCACCGGGTCAGGTACGCTGGTCGGAGTTGAAGGGGAGTAGCCCTCCACCGGACCGTCGACATACTGGCTTCGCCTCGTGCGGGCCCGGCGCCCGGGACACCGCCCGTGACGGGGGTGTCGGCGAGACCTTCGGCCGCAGTGCTGTGACCATGACCAGTGCTGTCGGGCCGAGGCGTCCCCCGATGGGCGGTCATCCGGCCCGGCAGCCCGACCAAGGGAAATCCACCCCCCGATGAGCCTGACCATCGCCGCCCTCACCTTCGGCATCATCTTCCTCGCCGAACTGCCCGACAAGACCGCCCTGGCCAGCCTGGTCCTCGGCACCCGCTACCGGGCGAGCTACGTCTTCGCCGGGATCGCCGCCGCCTTCGCACTCCACGTGGGTCTCGCCCTGGCGGCGGGCAGCCTGCTCGCCCTGCTCCCGCAGCGCTGGGTGGAGGGCATCACCGGGCTGCTGTTCCTGGTGGGTGCGCTGATGCTGCTCTGGCACAAGGACGAGGACGAGGAGGGGCACGCCGCCAAGGAGCCGTCCTCGGGCAGCTTCTGGAAGGTCGCCGGTGCCAGCTTCGTGGTCGTCGCGGTCGCCGAGTTCGGCGACCTGACCCAGATCATGACGGCCAACCTCGCCGCCAAGTACGCCGACCCGGTGTCGGTCGGCCTCGGCGCCTGGCTGGCGCTCTGCGCGGTCGGCGGGATCGCGATCGTGGGCGGGCAGAAGCTGCTGCAGTACGTGCCGATGCGGGTCATCGTCCGGGTGGCCGCCGTGGTGATGCTGCTGATGGCCGCCTTCAGCGTCTTCAACGCCGTCACGGGCTGACCCGGCCGACGGCCGCGGGGATGTGAGGCGTGCCGCGGTCGGCCGGGGCCTTCGGACGTGCGGTTCCCCGCGCCGTCGAGGGGTGCCCAGCCGGCCGCCCGGGTGCTCAGCAGAACGCGTCGTCCAGCGCCGCTCGGGTGTTGGGGCCGAAGACGCCGCTCGGATCGCCCTGGACGTTCGCGTCCCACTGGAAGCTCCGCACGCCCTTGGTCGTCGGGCCGTCGTAGGTGCCGCTCGCCCGTACGTGGTAGCCGCAGTTGGAGAGCTGCTGCTGCATGGCGGCGACGTCCGGGCCCTTCATTCCGGGACCCAGGGTGCGCGGGCCGCTCGGTGTCGGGGACGGGGACGCGGTGGTCGGCTCGGCGGACGGGGACGCGGTCGGCTTGGTCGTGGTCGCCCTGGCGATCACCGGGAGCCGGCTGAGGGTGGGGCTCGGCTTGGGGCTGGCCTTGCTCGGCGAGGGGGAGGGGCTGTCCGAGGCCGGGGCGGTGGTCGCCGGGACGCTCGGGGCCGAGCTGGTGGGCACGGGCTGCACGGTGCCGACCGGAAGCGGGTCGGCCTGGTTGACGCCCTTGTTCCCCGAGGCGGGCACCAGGGCGAAGGCGATCCCGGCGCCGATCGCGACGATCCCCACTCCGGCCGCCGCCATGACGACCTTGCGCTTCATGGGCGCCGACTGTTGCTGCGCCCGCCGCTCGGCCCTGCCACCCGGCCCGTCACCCGCCTGGAAGGCGAAGATCCCGAGCTCGGCGGCCCGGTCCTGCGGCTGGTGCGGTGCCTGGTACTGCGGCTGCTGAGGCGGCGTGGGCCGGTACTGCGGCTGCTGAGGCGGTGCGGGTCGGTACTGCGGCTGCTGAGGCGGTGCGGGTCGGTACTGCGGCGGGTAGGGCTGCTGAGCGGATCCGGACTGGTGCTGCTGCGGCGGTACGGGCGGCAGCAGCGTGGTGGCCTGCTGGTCCTGGGAAGGGACCGGCGGCAGCAGCGCGGTCGGGAAGGCGTCCGGGTCCGGCTCCTCGTACTCGGCCGCGGCCGGGACGTACGGGCGGACCAGCGGCGGGCCCTCGGCGTGCGGGAGGACCGCGGTCTCCTCCAGGTCGGGGTGCACCGGCTGATAGCCCGACCGGCCGTACGAAACGGGGGTGCATGCGCACCCGCCGGCCGTCCGGACGGTGCCGCAGCCGGCACAGTGCTCTCCCGGCATGGGCCGGTCCTCCTCGGTTCTGGTGGCGAACCCGCCTGATTATGCAGGAGCGTCCTGGGAGTTGACAGAGTCAAGCGTCCGGACCTGAGGCAGTTGTCCTGATCTGTGACGGTCTGTGCCATGTGAACGCTTGGCCGCCTTCCCGCGACGGCGGGATGCAGACGGTGCAATCAGATGTGGTGAATTCGGACAATACTGACACCATGGTGAGTCTGGATGATCGTCAGCCCGGATTTCACCGAGGAGCCGACATGGCGAACCCGGCAGGCGCGTCCGACCGGGCCGGAGCGGGCGGTCCCGCACTCCCGCAGACGACGGCGCACAACCTCTGGGTGCCGATCGGTGCGCTGCTGCTGGCGCTGCTGCTGGCGGCGCTCGACCAGACCATCGTCTCCACCGCGCTGCCCACCATCGTCAGCGACCTCGGCGGTCTGAAGCACCTCTCCTGGGTGGTCACCGCCTATCTGCTCGCCTCCACCGCCGCCACCCCGCTGTGGGGCAAGCTCGGCGACATGTACGGCCGGAAGCGGCTCTTCCGGGCCTCGATCGTGATCTTCCTGATCGGTTCCGCGCTCTGCGGACTCGCCCGGAACATGGGCGAGTTGATCGCCTTCCGGGCGCTGCAGGGGCTGGGCGGCGGCGGGCTGATCGTGCTCACCCAGGCGATCGTCGGCGACCTGGTCCCGCCCCGTGACCGGGGAAAGTACCAGGGCCTGTTCGGCGCCGTGTTCGGCGTCACCAGCGTGCTCGGCCCACTGCTCGGCGGGGTCTTCGTCGACAACCTCAGCTGGCGCTGGGTCTTCTACATCAACCTGCCGATCGGCGTCGTCGCGCTGGTGGTGATCGCCGCCGTGCTCCCCAGTGCCGGGGTGACGCGCCGGCACACCATCGACTACCTGGGCACCTTCCTGATCGCCTCGGTCGCCACCTGCCTGGTGCTGATGACTTCGCTGGGCGGCATCACCTGGCCGTGGGGCTCCTGGCAGGTGGTCGGCCTGGCGGTGCTCGGCGCGGTCCTGCTGGTCGCGTTCGTCGCCGTCGAGCGCCGCGCCGCCGAACCGGTCATCCCGATGCGGCTGTTCCGCTCCCGGACCTTCAGCCTGGTCACGGTGATCTCCTTCGTGGTCGGCTTCGCGATGTTCGGCGCGCTCACCTACCTGCCGACCTTCCTCCAGGTCGTCAAACGGGTCTCGCCGACCCTGTCCGGCATCCACATGCTGCCGATGGTGCTCGGCATGCTGTTGACCTCGATCGTCGCCGGCCAGGTCGTCGCCCGCACCGGCCACTACCGGATCTTCCCGATCGCCGGGACCGCGGTCACCACCGTCGGCCTGGTCCTGCTCTCCCGGCTCACCGAGCACAGCACCACCACCGAGACGAGCCTCTACTTCCTGGTCTTCGGCCTCGGGCTCGGCCTGGTCATGCAGGTGCTGGTGCTGATCGTGCAGAACTCGGTCGACTACCAGGACCTCGGGGTGGCCACCGGCGCCGCGACCTTCTTCCGCTCCGTCGGCGCCTCCTTCGGGGTCTCCATCTTCGGCACCGTCTTCGCGTCCGGCCTGGGCCGCCGGCTGCCCGAGGTGCTGGCCGGACTCCCGCTGCCACCCGGCTTCAACCCCGCGACCGTCACCGCCGACCCGCGGGTCGTCGCCACCCTGCCGGCCGCCGTGCAGGACGCGGTCCACCGCGCGTACGCCGAGTCGATCACCCGGGTCTTCCCGTACGCCGTACCGGTCGCCGTCGTCGCCTTCGTGCTGTCGCTGTTCATCCGGGAGCAGAAGCTGCGCACCACGGTCACCGCCCCGGACCTGGGCGAGAGCATCGGAGTCAACCCCGTCGAACGCTCCTCGCTGGACGAGATCGCCCGCGCGCTGTCCCTGCTCGGCTCCCGGGACGCCCGGCGCGACCTCTTCCGGCGGATCACCGAGGAGGCCGGACTCGACCTCGAACCCGCCTCCAGCTGGCTGATCCTCGCCATGCACCACCAGGGCCAGGTCGAACCCGCCGAACTCGCCGAGCGCCGGATCGTCCCGACCGAGGTGGTCGAGGCGGCCGTCCGGGAGGTGGGGAGCCGCGGCCTCGCGGTCCGCGACGGTCTGGCGATCCGCCTCACCGAACGCGGCCGGCAGGTGGCCGAGAAGCTGGTCGCCGCCCGGCGCTCCCAACTCGCCGCCCTGCTGGGCGACTACGACGAGAGGCGCTACGGCGACCTGGCCGACCTGCTCAACCGCCTCAGCAGGCAGCTCTGCACCGACGACCGCGACCGACCGGACCGCACCGGCCCCGACCAGACCCAGCGCGGCGAGGGCCACGCGGCCTGATCCGCGCCGGACGCCTGGTCCCCGGGCCGGTTCCGGGAACACCCGGTCGCCCGGCAGTCAGGACGCGGCGCGCCTCCCGGGCCACCGGGCGAGCAGCAGCCTGCGGCCGGGATTCTCGACGAAGGTGTGCATGGTCCAGGCGGCGGCCAGTGCGGCCGTGAGGACCGTACCCGCCAGCAGCAGGCCGTTCGGCCACCACGGCTCCTTCGGATGCGGGCGGAACAGGTGCTCGCCCGTCCGGATGACCAGTACGTGGACCATGTAGAAGGCGAAGGAGAGCTCGCCCAGCCGCACAGCGAGCCGGCCTCGCCAGGGCGAGGGTTCGCCGCGCAGATCGGCCGTCGCGGCAGCAGGGACGAGCGCGGCGAAGCCGACCACCGTGCAGGCGGCGAACCGGTACGTCCAGTCGGCCTGCGAGCTGAGGAAGTAGCCCGCCATCGTCAGACCGAGCGACACCGTCAGGCCGGGACCGCGCCAGCGGCCCGCCCGGACCAGCTCCGCGAGGGCGATGCCCAGCAGGAACTCCGGGAGCCGGGCGAGCGGGAGGTAGTAGACGGCCCAGGTCTGATCGGCCGCGGGGGCCAAGTGGCCGGCCAGGACGGGCATCGCCACCACGACGGCGACGCCGGCCGCCGCGACGACCGCGCTGCCGCGCCACCCGAGGCTGCGCAGCGGACGGATGACCAGCGGGAAGAGGAAGTAGAAGAACGCCTCGCAGGCGAGCGACCAGCTGACCGAGTTGACGCTCTCGAAGTAGGGGTACCGCGGAATCCAGGACTGGACCAGGAGCAGGTTCGCCAGCAGCTGCCTGCGCAGTGGCCTGGCGCCCGCGCCCAGGAAGCAGGCCAGGGCGAGCGCGATCACCGCCGTCACCGCGTGGAGCGGGTACACCCGGGCGAACCGGCGCCGCCAGAACTCGGTGACACCGCCGCCGGGCGGGGTGGACCAGGCGAGTACGAAGCCGGAGAGGACGAAGAAGAACGACACCCCCGTGTTGCCGGCCCCGAAGGCGAAGCCGACCACGTCCCCCACGCGGCCGCCGAAGTACCCGGAGATGTGCACGTGGTACAGGAACACCATGAGCGCGGCACCCCACCGCAGACCGGTCAGCGACGGCAACGCCGCCGGCCGGACGGACTGCGCCGCACCGTCGGCCCCAGTCGGTCGGCCGACCGAGGCGGTCTTGGAACGCTCGGGAACGAGGCTGACTGCGCGATCGGTGGTCATCGGCCGGAAGGTAGCAGGAGCAAGTGAACAACAGGGCTACAGCTGGGGGAAACTGATGAATCGTCATATTCGCTTCGCCTTCTCATTGAAGGCGGTGCGGTGAGGACTTCGTGGCCGTCGGCGGGGCGCGGGTCCGGGCCTGCCGCACGCGTGCGCGGCACGCGGAGGCGGCGTGGGAAGCGGGTGGGGGCGGCAGCCCGGGTCAAGGCTCGTACGCTTGGCGAGGGCGGCGCCAGGCCGCCCGAGAGCCGCACGTCGAGAGGTTTCCCATGGCTGTTGTGAAGATCAATGTGCTGACCGTGCCCGAGGAGATGCGGGAGACGTTGGAGAAGCGGTTCGCCTCGCGGGCGGGTGCGGTGGAGGGCTCGGACGGGTTCGAGTGGTTCGAGCTGCTGCGTCCCGTCGAGGGGACCGACAAGTACCTCGTCTACACCCGGTGGGAGAGCGAGGAGCACTTCAAGGCGTGGATGGAGGGGCCGATGCAGGCGGCGCACCGCCAGGGGCCGGCGGCGGAGGGCGGCGAGGCGCCCAAGCGCCCGGCGGCGAGCGACTCCACGCTGTGGTCCTTCGAGGTCGTGCAGTCGGCCGGCCCGAAGAAGTAGTCCCGCTGCGGTGGGCCCGCACTTTTGGTGACGGGAGATGGTGCGGGGAACCGCGCGAGAAGCCGGACGACTTGAGGGTGGCCCCTCGTGCGGTTCCCCGCACCCGTCGGGAGGGTTCAGGGCCGGAAGTCGGCCGTGGCCGTGAAGGCGGCGCGGCGGCCGGCCCGGCGCAGGGCGCGGAGGACCGGGCCGCCGACGGTGAGGCAGAGGACGGCGGTCAGGGCGGCGCGGGGGAGGTCCCAGCCGAGGGACGTGGTGAGGCAGTAGGTGATGAAGCGGGGCAGGTTGGCGCTGAGCGGGTCGCCGGGGACGAAGGCGATCGAGCTGCTCAGGCCGCCGATGTACGGCCAGCCCTGGAGGTTCATCACGGTCCCGTACGCGACGGCGGCCAGGCTGCCGTAGCCGGCGAGAAGTGCGCGTTCGCCGGCGCCCCGAAGTGAGGCCGCCCCTGGGAGCAGGCCGGCGCCGAGGCAGACCCAGCCCATGCTGAGCATCTGGAACGGCAGCCAGGGCCCGACTCCGGCGGTGAGCAGGGCGGAGGCGAACATCGAGACCGAGCCGAGGACGAAGCCGAAGCCAGGACCGAGCACCCGGCCGGCCAGCACCATCAGGAAGAACATCGGCTCCAGCCCGGCCGTACCCGCGCCGAGCGGCCGCAGCGCCGCACCCGTGGCGGCCAGTACGCCGAGCAGGGCCACCGCCTTGGCGTCCAGACCGCGCTCGCCGCCGCCAGCCGAGCGGCCCTCGGAGATCTGCGCGATCACCACGGCCAGCAGCAGCGGCATCAGCAGGGCGAACAGCCAGGGCGCGTCGGCAGAGTGGCCGACCAGCGCGGAGGAGCGGTCGGCGAGCAGCGGCCAGCCGAAGGCGGCTACGCCGATGGCGGAGACCAGGACGAGCAGGGCGATCGACCGCCGTCCGAGCGGGACCGGCCGGGCGAGCGCTTCCGGGGTGCTCACAGCGCCTCCTCGGCGGCGAGCGCCTCGACCACCTGCGGGACGGTCAGCCAGGGGGCCGGGGAGAGGATCTTCGCGACCTGGGGGGCGAACGCGGGTGAGGAGAGAACGATCTCCGGGGTCGGCCCGTCCGCGACGATCTCGCCCTCGGCCAGGATGACCGTGCGGTGGGCGAGTTCGGCGGCGAGTTCGACGTCGTGGGTGGCGAGCAGCACGGCGTGCGACTCGGCGGCGAGGCCGCGCAGGATCTCGACCAGGCGCGCCTTGGCGGCGTAGTCGAGGCCGCGGGTCGGCTCGTCCAGCAGGATCACGCCGGGCCGGGCGGTGAGCACCACGGCGAGCGCGAGGCTCAGCCGCTGGCCCTCGGAGAGGTCCCGGGGGTGGGTGGCGTCGTCGATGCCGGGGAGCAGCCGGGCCACCAGGTTGCGGCAGGTGCCGGGTTCGGCGGCCGCGTCGCGGTCGGCGGCGGCGCACTCGGCGGCGACCGTCTCCGCGTACAGCAGGTCGCGCGGGTCCTGCGGGACCAGGCCGACCTGGCGGATCAGCTCCTTGGGCCGGGCCTGGTGCGGGATCAGGCCGCCGACTTGGACCGAGCCGGCGGCGGGGCGGTGCAGCCCGACCAGCGAGCCGAGCAGGGTGGACTTCCCGGCGCCGTTGCGGCCCATCAGGGCGGTGATCTCGCCCGGGTGCAGGTCGAGCCGGACCCCGCGCAGTGCGGGCACCGGTCCGCGTCGGACGGCGAGGCGGTCCACGGTGGCGGTGGCCCGCGCGGGCGCCGGGACGGTGGCGGGTGCGGGCGCGCGGCCGTCCAGGCGGGCGCGCAGCGGTGCGGCCCTGCGCCGGGCGTCGCGGACCGAGAGCGGCAGCGGTGACCAGCCGACGGCGCGGCCGAGTGCCACCACGGGCGGGTGGACGGGGGAGTGGGCCATCACCTCGGCCGCCTCTCCCAGCACCGGCGTCTGACCGCGCCCTGGGAGCAGCAGCACCTGGTCCGCGTACTGGACGACCCGCTCCAGGCGGTGCTCGGCCATCAGCACGGTGGTGCCGAGGTCGTGGACCAGCCGCTGGAGCACCGCCAGCACCTCCTCCGCCGCGCCGGGGTCGAGCGCGGAGGTGGGTTCGTCCAGGACCAGCACCTTGGGGTGGGCGGTGAGCACCGAGCCGATCGCGACCCGCTGCTGCTGCCCGCCGGAGAGGGCGGTGAGCGCGCGGCCGCGGAGCTCGGCCAGGCCCAGCAGGTCCAGGGTCTCCTCGACCCGGCGGCGCATCACGTCGGGGGCGAGGCCCAGCGACTCCATGCCGTAGGCCAGTTCGTCCTCGACGGTGTCGGTGACGAAGTGGGCGAGCGGGTCCTGGCCCACCGTGCCGACCACGTCGGCCAGTTCGCGCGGCCGGTGGGTGCGGGTGTCGCGGCCGTTCACGGTGACCCGGCCGTGCAGCACCCCGCCGGTGAAGTGCGGGACCAGTCCGCTGACGGTGCCCAACAGGGTGGACTTCCCGGCGCCGGACGGGCCGACCAGCAGACAGAGTTCGCCCTCGGGGACGGTCAGGTCGACGCCGTGCAACGCCGGTTCGGCCGACTCGTGGTACTGGACCGAGACCTGCTCGAAGGTGATCACGAGGAACTCCGGGGCGGGGTAGGGGCGGTGGCGGCGGGCAGCAGGCCGACCAGTACGGCGAGGGCGGGCAGCAGCGGCAGCGCGGGCGCGGTGAGCGGGATCAGCGACGGCGTGAGGGCGGCCGGGTCACGGCTCGCCAGCCACACCATCAGCCCGGCGGCGGCCACGCCCGAGCCGGCGACCGACCACTCGCGCGCGGTCCAGGGGTCGGGGCGGTACCGGGTCCGCACGGCACGCCTGCTGCCGAGCAGCAGGCCGCCGCCCGCCGAGGCGAGGCCGAGCAGCAGCAGTGGCAGGGCCCAGCCCGCGCCGTCCGCCGAGAGCAGCCCGTACGCGGCGACGCACACGCCGAGCAGTCCGAGCAGGGTGAGTGCGGCGGTGGTCCGGGCGACCCGCGGCGGCACGTCGGCGGTGCGGCCGAAGCCCCGGGTGTCCATCGCGGCGGCCAGTCCTACGGAGCGCTCCAACGCGCTCTCCAGCACCGGCAGTCCGATGCCGAGGACCGCGCGGACGCCCCGGTCGGAGCCGCCGCGCAGCCGGCGGGCGGCCCGCAGCCGCTGGACGTCGGCGACCAGGTTGGGCGCGAAGGTCATCGCCACCACCACGGCCACCCCGGCCTCGTAGAGCGCGCCGGGCAGGGCGCGCAGCAGCCGGGCCGGGCTGGCGAGCGCGTTCGCGGCACCGACGCAGACCAGCAGGGTGGCCAGCCGCAGGCTGTCGTACAGCGCGAAGAGCAGGCCCTCCGCCGTCACCCGGCCGCCGATCCGCACTCCCTGCGCCCAGTGCGGAAGCGGGAGTTGGGGCAGGGTGACCAGGACGTGGGTGCCCGGGACGGGCGAGCCGAGGAAGACCGCGAAGACCATCCGCATGCCGAGTACCAGCAGCCCGAGCCGCAGGAACGTCCCGTACGAGCGCGCCCAGGGCGCGTCCCCGCGCCGGGCGGCGACCACGTACCCGGCGACGGCGACGATCAGCAGGAGCAGCAGCGGGTTGGTGGTCCGGGAGGCCGTCGCGCCCAGGCCGAGCGCCCAGAGCCACCAGGCGCCGGGGTGCAGCTGGCGGGGGCCGGTGGCCGGGCGTGGGGTACGGGACTTGGGCACAGCGGGAGTTCCTCAAGAACGCTTACGGAATCGGCCGGTTGCGGCGGCGCCGGGCCTGCCAGACCGCCCCGCCGGCCAGGGCGGCGACCAGGGCGCCACCGGCGATCAGGCCGAGGGACGGGCCGCTGCCCGGGTGTTCGGCGTGGTCGGCCGTGGCGGTTCCGGCGTCCGGGACGGTGTCGCCGCAACCGGTGCGCGGGTAGCCGGCGATGGCGCAGAGCAGGCCGCCACCGCCGTAGCGCAGCGGGGGCAGCGCGGCGGCGAGCACCTCGGCCGAGCTGGCCGTGGCCGGGACGGCGGCGCAGGCGGTACGCGGGGCGGGCGGGGTCTCACCGGAGGGCGCGTCGGCGGCGGTGCCGAAGTCCAGTACCACGGCGACCCGCTTCCTGCCGGGCTGGGCCGGGGTGGCGGCGCAGATCGCGCCGAAGTCCCCGGCGGCGGCGGGCCGGGCGGCGTCCTGACCGCCGTCCGGGCTGACCGCGAAGCGCCAGCCGTCCACGCCGCCGTCCTGCGGGACGTGGACGGTGGGACCCTGCTGCTGGTACGCCCAGGCCGAGTCGGACCACTTCCAGAACGACCAGTAGCGGTAGCCCGCGGCCTGCGCGGGCGCGGCGCCGAGCAGCGAGGTGAGCGGGACGGCCAGTACGGCGGCGAGCAGGGCCGCCGCCGTACGGCGCGGGACGCGGGTCACTTCTTCGGGTCGCCTTCGGGCGTGCCGTCGTCGGGCGTGCCCTGCTCGGACCGGTCGGTGTCGGAAGTGCTCTGCTCCGGCTGGTCGGTAGCGGGCTCGTCGGCAGCCGACGAGGCGTCGGGCTTGGCCTCGGCGCCCTGCTGGTGGGCGCCGCGACGGCGGTTGAGGCTGAGCAGCAGACCGCCGCCGACACCGACCAGCAGGCCGATGCCGACCACCCAGATCGGGGAGAAGCCGCCGTTGTCGTCGGCCTCGGTGATGCCGGAGCCGGGGGCCTTGGTGCCGTCGGGGTTGTCCGAGGCGGCGGAGGCGGCGGCCGCCGGGACCTGCTTCGGGGCCGGGCCCGCGTTGATCAGCAGGTGCACCACGTCGGTGCCACCGAAGTTGTACGGGTCGAGCTTGGCGGCCTGCGCGACCAGCAGCATCGCGGCGGCGGCGGACGGGTCGGTGCCCGACTTGCCCTTGGCGGCCCAGTCGTAGCCGTTCCCGGCCAGCCAGTCGGCGGCGCTGGCGGCCTCCTGCGGGTGCCCGGCCTGGATGAGGCCGAGCACGGCCCAGGCGGTGGCGGTGAAGTCCGGGGCGGGCGCGGCGCCGGGCAGGGCCTGCATCAGGTGCTGGCCGCCTGCGGCGAGTTGGGCGTGCAGGTACGCGGCGGCGGCCTCGGCGGAGTGCGCGCGCGGCGCGGTCTTCTCGGCCGAGCCGGCCGGGCAGTCGAGTGCCTTGGGCGCGCTCTCCGCCCGGTCGGTGCTGGTCACCAGCAGTCCGCCGCCCGCCGCGGCGAGCGCGGCCTGCGCGGTGGCCAGGCCGTTGGCGGCGAGGGCGCCGTCCGGGCCGGGCTGGTAGGCGAAGGCGCCGCGCTGCGCGGTGGGGGAGGCGCAGCCGAGTTGGAAGCCGCCCAGGCCGTCGTAGGCCGACTTGCCGTCCTTGGCCACGGCGGCCGGATCGGTGTGGGCGGTGAGCAGTGCGCTGACGGCCAGTCCGGTGGAGTTGGCGTCACCCGGGTTGCCGGGGTTGAAGGACCAGGTGCCGTCCGCGTTCTGGTTGTTCCTGAGCCACTCGACGCCCTTGCCGACCGCCTCCGGGTGCCCGCCGAGCGCGGACAGCGCCTGGATCGCCACGGCGGTGGCGTTGCTGTCCGCGGTCCTGGGGTCGCAGGCGGCGGTGGTGTCGGTCCGGTAGGACGGCCAGCCGCCGTCGGCGCACTGCTGTCCGGTCAGCCAGTTCACGGCCTTGTCGGACGGGGTGACCTTGGCGCCGGCCAGCGCGGTGAGCGCCAGTGACTGGCGCCAGACACCGTCGTACGTCGGGTCGCCCTTGCCGTAGAGCTCCGCGGGAGCGGGCTGGGCGGCCGGTGCGCTCGCGGGCGCGGTGGCGGCGGGAGAGGCGGTGTCGGCCAGCGCCGGTGCACCGGCGGCACCGGCCAGCAGTAGGCCGGCCAGCGAGGTGGCGCCCAGGCGGGCGGCGGTCAGCATGACGGAGGAATGCCTTTCGATGAGCGGTGCGGCGGCCCGTACGGGCGGTCAAGTGGACCTCGACGGGGATCACCGGGCCGGAGCCATCGACTCTATCCGGCCCGCCCGGGTGCCACCGCGCCGCCAGAAGTGGAACAGGTATCAGTTACGGCTCGATTGGAGCGTGGATGGATATCGCGCCCACAGGGGCGCGGGAACGGCGCGCGAGGGAAGGCGCGTACGCCTGCGGGTGCTTTCGGTGGACAGGCCGTACCGGGGCTCCCCGGCGCTAGGGCAGCGTGAGCAGCCGCGCGGCCGTGTGCAGATCGGCCCGTACGTCCGCCGGCGAGGCGCGGCCGGAGAGCCAGCCCAGCAGCGCGGCGTACCAGGTGTGCCCGATCACCCGCAGCGCCGCCTGCTGCGCGGCGGTGGGCTCGTCCCCGAGCCGGGCGGCGGCCAGCACGATGGCCGAGGTGAGCGAGCTGACCTCGTCCACCTCGCGGCTCACGGAGCGGTCGGCGAAGGAGAGCGCCCGGACCATCGCCTCGGCCAGCCGGGGCTCGCGCCCGAGCGCGTGGAACCCCTGGGTGAGCGCCTCGGCCACCCGGGCGGCCGGGTCCTCCCCGGCGGGCGGGCGGCGCAGCACTTGTTCGTGCAGGCGCCCGAGCTGCTCCAGCATCACCGCCACCAGCAGGTGCACCTTGGAGGGGAAGTAGCGGTACAGGGTGCCGAGCGCGACGTCCGCGCCCTCGGCGACCTCGCGCATCTGCACCGCCTCGTAGCCGCCCCGGGCGGCCAGCGCGGTGGAGGCCCGCAGAATGCGCCGCCGGCGCTCGGCCTGACGTGGAGTGAGGTCCTCCGCCGGCGGGGCGGAGGCGGAGGGCGCGGCGGCTGGGGGCAGGGTGGACAAGGCGGGCTCCTTCTCGCTGCGGGCTCGCGGACCCCGGCCGGGCGTTCGCCCGCGGTCGGGCGGGCGCAGCGTGGCGTGAATCACCAGCCCTGGATCCTGAGCGCAAGCTACGGGCCGGTATCTTCGAGGTCTCTCATTGTTCACTCGCTGGGCGGTGAGCTCCACACCGCCATGAAACGTGATCTACTTTACCGCCGAGGCAGTCCGTGCCCGGGTGAGTAGGGATAAGGGGCCCCGGATGACCGCGCTGACGACACCGCTGCGGATCGCCCTGCTCTCCTACCGCGGTGACCCGTTCTGCGGCGGCCAGGGGGTCTACGTCCGGCACCTCTCCCGTGAGCTGGCCCGGCTCGGCCACCACGTGGACGTGATCGGCGCGCAGCCCTACCCGGTTCTGGACGAGGTCGAGGGCCCGGGCTCGGTCCGGCTGGTGGAACTGCCCAGCCTGGACCTGTACCGGGCCGACGACCCGTTCCGCACCCCGGGGCTCGCCGAGTACCGGGGCGCGGTGGACGTGCTGGAGGTCGCCACCATGAAGACCGGCGGCTTCCCCGAGCCGCTGACCTTCTCACTGCGGGCCCGCCGGTACCTGGCCGCGCACAAGGGCCGCTACGACGTGGTGCACGACAACCAGACCCTCGGCTACGGCCTGCTCGGCCTCGCCCGGCACGGCTTCCCACTGGTCACCACCATCCACCACCCCATCACCGTGGACCGGCAGTTGGAGCTGGACGCGGCCGCCACCAGGCTGCGCCGCCTGTCGCTGCGGCGCTGGTACGGCTTCACCCGGATGCAGGGCAGGGTGACCCGCCGCCTGGACCACATCATCACCGTCTCCGGCAGCTCCAAGAGCGAGATAGCCGAACACCTGGGCGCGGTGCCCGGGAACATCTCGGTCGTCCCGATCGGCGCGGACACCCGGCTCTGGTCACCGGACGAGTCGGTCCCGGTGGTGCCGGGCCGGATCGTCGCGACCTCCAGCGCGGACGTCCCGCTCAAGGGCCTGATCCACCTGGTCGAGGCGCTGGCCAAGCTGCGGACCGAGCGCGAGGCGCACCTGGTGGTGGTCTGCAAGCGCCGCGAGGACGGCCCGGTGGCCGAGGCGGTGCGGCGGTTCGACCTGCAGGAGCACATCGAGTTCCGCAACGGCCTGAGCGACCGGGAGCTGGTCGACCTCTACCGCTCGGCCGAGGTGGCCTGCGTCCCCTCGCTGTACGAGGGCTTCTCGCTGCCCGCCGCCGAGGCGATGGCCACCGGCACCCCGCTGGTGGCGACCACCGGCGGCGCCATTCCCGAGGTCGCCGGCCCCGACGGCGAGACCTGCCTGGCGGTGCCGCCCGGCGACGCGGGCGCGCTCGCGGCGGCCCTCGGGCGGCTGCTGGACGACCCGCGGCTGCGCGAGCGGCTCGGTGCGGCCGGACGGGAGCGGGTGCTGGCCAACTTCACCTGGCGGCGGGCCGCCGAGCTGACCGCCGACCGCTACCGGGCGGCCATCGCCACCGGGACGGGGCAGCGCGCCCGCTCCGGCAAGGGCTGGCGCTACGTCGCCTGAGGCCGCCCCGGCGCCTCGTCAACTTCGCAGTAGGGGAACGGATCCCGGGGATCACCCCTCGGGGTCGAGTACAGCAGCAATGAATGGGAGCCCGCAGTGCTGACCGTCGATTTCTCCCGCTTCCCGCTCGCCCCCGGCGACCGGGTGCTCGACCTGGGCTGCGGCGGTGGCCGACACGCGTTCGAGTGCTACCGGCGCGGTGCCAACGTCGTCGCCCTGGACCAGAACGGCGACGAGATCGCCGAGGTGCGCAAGTGGTTCGCGGCGATGGAGCAGGCCGGCGAGGCTCCGGCGGGTGCCTCGGCCGTCGCGATGGAGGGCAACGCGCTGGCGCTGCCCTTCGAGGACGACACCTTCGACAAGATCATCATCTCCGAGGTGATGGAGCACATCCCCGACGACAAGGGGGTGCTCGCCGAGATGGTCCGGGTGCTGAAGCCGGGCGGACTGCTCGCCGTCACCGTGCCCCGCTACCTGCCCGAGAAGATCTGCTGGGCGCTCTCCGACGAGTACCACGAGGTCGAGGGCGGCCACATCCGGATCTACAAGGGCGACGAACTGGTCCAGAAGGTCCGCGACGCCGGCCTCACCCCCTACGGCACCCACCACGCCCATGCGCTGCACTCGCCGTACTGGTGGATCAAGTGCGCCGTCGGCGTCAACAACGACAAGGCGCTGCCGGTCAAGGCCTACCACCAGCTGCTGGTCTGGGACATCGTCGGCACGCCGGTCATCAGCACGCTCACCAAGGCGGCCGAGAAGGCGCTCAACCCGGTGATCGGCAAGAGCTTCGTCGTGTACGCCTCCAAGCCGCACCGGGCCGCCGAGTGACCGCCGCCGTCCCGGACGCCCTGCTGCTGGACGGCGTCCTCGACGCCGAGCAGGCCGCCGCGACCGTGCGCTCCATCCTGGCCGACCAGCGGCCCGACGGCGCCATCCCGTGGTTCGACGGCGGCCACCTCGACCCCTGGGACCACACCGAGGCCGCGATGGCCCTGGACACCGCGGGCGAACACGCCGCCGCCGAGAACGCCTACCGCTGGCTGGCCGAGCACCAGAACCCGGACGGCTCCTGGTACGCCGGCTACACCGACGGCGAGGTGACCAACGCGTCGAAGGAGACCAACTTCTGCGCGTACATAGCCGTCGGCGCCTGGCACCACCACCTGAGCACCGGCGACGACGCCTTCCTGGAGTGGCTCTGGCCGGTCGTCCGTCGCGCGCTGGACTTCACCGTCGGACTGCGGCTGCCCGGTGGGCCGATCGCCTGGCGCCTGGACGAGGACGGCACCGCCCCCGAGGAGGCGCTGCTCACCGGGTCGTCCAGCATCCTGCACGCCCTGCGCTGCGGGCTCGCCATCGCCGACTACCTCGAAGAGCCCCAGCCCGACTGGGAGTTGGCGGCTGGACGGCTGTGCCACGCGATCGCCGAACACCCCGAGCGGTTCCTCGACAAGGACCGCTACTCGATGGACTGGTACTACCCGGTGCTCGGCACCGCGCTGCGCGGCGCCGCCGCCACGGAGCGGATCGAGCGCGACTGGGAGCGCTTCGTGGTACCGGGCCTGGGCGTGCGCTGCGTCAGCGACCGGCCCTGGGTGACCGGCGGCGAGAGCGCCGAACTCGCCCTCGCGCTCTGGGCGGTGGGCCAGTCCGACCGCGCGGTGGAGATCCTGCGCTGGATCCAGCACCTGCGGCACACCGACGGGTCGTACTGGACCGGGTACGTCTTCGAGGACGACGCCATCTGGCCCGAGGAGCGCACCACCTGGACCGCCGGCGCCCTGCTGCTGGCCGTCGCTGCGCTGGGCGGCGACCACGCCACGGTGGCGGTCTTCGGCGGCGAGCAGCTGCCGAGCGGGCTGGTCGTCGGCGACTGCTGCTGACACCGTCCGCCGGAACGCCGTGCGGGACCGCTGTTCCAGGCCCTGCGCGGCGTTCCGGCGGGAGGGCGGCGGGAGATGAACGGCCGCTGCCGGCCTTTCGACCGGCGCGGTCAGTGCGGCCCTGGCTTCAAGCCCCGGGTGTCGAAGCCGCCGAAGTGCTGCCAGATCGCCACCAGCGCGCCCACCTGCACCAGAACCCAGGCGATCTGCGCGGACAGGCCTCGCATCTGGTAAATGGAGAGCAACAGCCCCAGGCGGTTGGGCCACAGGCGTTGTTCGGTGCGGAAGGTATCCGCGTCCAAGACGAGGCCGGTGACGGTCAGCACCGGGAGCATCACGCCGATGGCCTTGGCCGTGTCGCCGAGATCCTGGTCGACGAGAGTGTTGATCGCGATGTCCAGGGCGATCAGCACGGTGTAGGCGATCCACAGGCCGAGGGCGCGTGCCGGGCCGCGGCGGCCGGGCAGTTGGCGCCACATCGCTCCCAGCATCAGGCCCGAGCCCGCCCAGGCCAGCTCCCAGGCCGTGAACTTCCCCAGCAGATCGGCGTATCCGAAGTGGTCCTGTTCCGTGAACATCCACTGCTGTGGTGACAAGTAGTCCAACCAGATCATGATGATGCTCCAGGGAACGCCGACGACCGCCGCCACCACGCCGCCTCGAACGGCGTTCTCCCACCATCTGGCGTGCGGACCCCAGCTCAGGGCGACGTCCAGGACCGTGACCTGGTCGGGCAGGCAGCGCGGTGCCGCCCGTGCGGCGCCGGTCGCGGCCTCCCAGCAGTGCAGCCGTCCCAGTTCCTCCTCCAGGTCGTGGCGGTTCTGAGTGCCCTCGCCGTGCCCCTGCTCCAGAGCACGCGCCTCGACGACCAGTTCCCGGTAGCGTCGGGCACGCTCGATGAGCTCGTGGTGGTCCGCCTTGTCGATGACCACTTCGCTCAGCGCGGGAGCGCCGCGCCCCGCGAAGTGCTGGTTCAGGACCGCCCGCCGCCGGCCCACCGCGAGCAGGCCGTACAGTGCGGCGACGTCCAGTGCCAGCCAGAGCAGGCCGAGCAGCTGGCTGCCCGCGTACGAGCCCTCGCGCCAGGCCGCCACGATGGCGAAGAACAAGGCGAGCAGGAGGAAGTCGAACCTGGTGGGGGCCACGGAGGGGACCTGGCGCCCCAGTTCTCTGGCCCGCAGCAGCACCAGGATCGCGAGACCCGTCAGCACCCAGGTATGGGAGTAGCACCAGGTGGGGACACCGGAGGCGAAGCCCACCGCCTGCTGGCCCAGGAAGAGCATGTGCAGTGAGTGGTACGCCGGGGAGGTGCTGTCGACCAGCCAGCTGACCCGTTGCCAGCGGAGTTCGTCGGCGCGCAGTGCCAGCCCCAGCAGGACGACCGTGACCACGGTCAGCGCCGCACCGGCCCACCGCAGCCGCGGGGACCGGAGCAGTCCGCCCTCCCGCGCGAGCCGCCAGGCCCAGAGCAGCAGGCCGGCCAGCCCCAGCCACACCGTCGCCGCGGTCATCACCACCAGCGCGGCGATGCCGAGGGCGGGCAGGCTGCCGACGGAAGCGTGCGGGGCGGGCAGCCCGAACAGGGACGGCCGTACGGCCACCAGCCCGCCGGCCGCCGCCACCAGCGTGGCGGTCAGCAGCAACGACCTCCTCGGGCGGGCGAGGACCGTCAGAGCCCAGCCGATCAGTACGCCCAGCAGGATCTGCCAGCGCTGCTGCCCGCTCCACAGGTCCGTCGGCGCCTTGGCGCCGTCGAGGAGCAGGCTGAGCAGCAGCATGAGCACCAGGCCGGTCACCGCACTGAGCGCGGCCCACTGCGTCAGGGCACCGAAGCTGCGTCGCTCCAGTGCCGTACCGGCGGTGTCGGCCTGTCGACGGCGGGCCCAGAGGGCAGCGAGCACGACCACCGCCGACGTACCCACCCACGAGGCGGTCTTTCCGGCCGCGTTGACGGTACGCCACGGATCGACGTCCTCGGCACTGGCGGCCGCCCAGGCGCGCTGCCAGGAGGGGACCATCTCCACCGTCACCGTGGGACGCGTCCCCCCGGGCGGTCCGATCCCCTGCCATTCCAGGCCTCCGCCGCCGGCTGCCGGGGGCATCGGAGACACGTCGGCGACGTTCAGACCGTCCAGGTCGATCCGGACGCGCTCCCAGTCGGCGCCTTCCAGCGCCGTCGGTGGGGTGAGCAAGAGGTTCCATCGTTCGGGACCCACGTCGGCCGTCCACGGACCGATGGTGAAGATTCCTCGGTGGTTGAGCCAGGAGAGAACCTCGTACCTCACCTTGACCGAGCCCGGTTCCGCGGTCACCGCCGGGTTCTGCATCCGCCACTCGTTGGGGCGCAGGTACTGGTACTGGGGTCCCGCCTCCTTCCCCCGGAGCAGACAGCGCATCGCATGCTGGTGCCGGGAGGAACTGTTGCTCAGCAACAGGTCTTTGGCGTACGGCCAGGTGACGGGCACCCGGACCGTCATGGTCCCGATGGCCTGGACGAAGTTCTGCTTGTGGTTGACGAGTCGGAGGGTGGCTTCCGTCCGGGCGCTGACGAGTTGCTCCGGACGGCAGTCGTCGACGTCCGGCGGATCGGCCAGGGCCGGTCGCGCGCTCGACCACGACCAGCCGAGCAGTAACAGCAGCAGCACGGCGCACGGTCTCCACCGACGGGCCGCCTCGGCGCCGCCTTCGTCACACCGACCTCCGGCCGTCCGGGCCGCGGGGGATGCCGGACTGCCGAGGGGTTGCCGGGAGGAAGCCGTCAAGGCCGATCGCTCCCGCCGTCAGGGCGCCCGTCGAGCGACGGCACCGGGCCGAAGCGGTCGTGGATCTCGCGCTCCTCCGGAACGGCCGTGTGATCGCATGCGAATCGACCTCTTCGTGACCCAGGCCCAGCTGCCTGGTTGAACCGGGGGAGCGCTCGCCCGGAAGCGGCCGTTCGCCTTCCCATGGCCCGCTCCTCACCGTCATGCGAGTGGCACGATTCGGAGCGTAAGCGGGCCGATGCGCACCCGCAATCCAAGGTCGGCCGCCCGGCCGTGTTCCTGGAACGCGAAGGCCCGCGGCCGCCGGAGAAAGGTTCCGGCGGCCGCGGGCCGTCGTGGAGCGAGGAGGGATCAGCCGCGCTGGATGCCCGAGACGTCGGCGAGCAGGCCGGGGGAGCCGTCCGGCAGCTGGGCGACCAGGGCGGTGCCGCGCTGCTCGATCGCCAGGTACCAGGTGCCCGGGACGAGCTCGCCGACCGGCGGGCCCGCCGGGCTGTCCTTCGGCGTGACCTGGCGGGTGACCGGGACGGCGAACCAGAACGGCGCGAAGTCGGCGGCCGGCGCGGGTGCCGGAGCGGCGGCAGCGGCCGGAGCCGGCGCCGGAGCAGCCTGCTCGGCCTGCGGCTGGGCGGCGCCGGCCGCGGCCGGGTAGCCGTAGCCGCCCTGCGGCTGCCCGCCGTACGGCGTGCCGCCCAGCGGGGCGCCACCGTGCTCGGCGGCGGCCGGAGCGGGGTAGCCGTACTGGCCGGGCTGGCCGGGCTGTGCGTAGCGATCGGGCTGGCCCGGCTGGCCGGACTGCGCGTACGGCTCGGGCTGGCCGCCACCGGCCTGCGGGTACCCGGAGTGACCCTGCGGGGTGGCGGGCTTCTCGGGCATCAGCGGGGCCTGCAGTGCGGGCACCAGCGGGCCGCCCGCGGCCGCACCGGCGAGGACCACCAGCGCGAGCAGCGCCAGCCAGGCTCCGAAGCCGCTACCGGTGCTGGTGCTGACGGTGATCCCGCCCACACCGGTCGAGGAGTCGGCGGGGCCGCCGGCCAGCGACCACAGACCGGACCACAGCGCGGCGACCGCGAGGGCGGTGCCCCACTGGTCCAGCCGCAGGCCGAGCACCTGGCGGGTGGCCACGGCCTGGCCCTGGAAGCGGTGGAGCAGGATCAGTGCGGCGGCGATCACACCGAGCAGGAAGACCGAGGGGAGCACCGGGAAGATCGCGGTCGACCAGCCGCTCACCGAGGCCGAGCTGCACTGCTGACCGCCCTTCGGGCCCGAGCAGCCGGTGGAGGTCCGGTACGGCAGGAAGGAGGCGATGAGCAGTAGGAGGGCCGCACCTGCGACGGCGGCGTCTCCTCTGGTGAGAGCGCGCAGATTCACTAACGTTCCCCTCGTCGGCGTGTCGTGGACGGCGGTCGGATGGTCGGTTGACCGGCCGGGCGGGACGCCCGAACCGGGCAAAAGCCTAGGGGCAAGCCATTAACAGTGGCACAGCACCCTCCGGAACCGCCCCGAATCCTCGCAGATCGCCTGAGTCGGGCACGGCCTCGAGATCAGCCCGTGGGGGTGGTGAGGTAGCTCGTCAGGGCGTCGGCGATGGCCTGAGCGGCGAGCTGGCGCCACTTTGGATCGGTCATCCGCTGGGCGTCCCCGGCGTTGCGCATGTTGCCGCACTCGATGAACACCTTGGGTACCTTGGAGAGATTGAGACCGCCCAGGTCACTGCGGGTGTCCAGGCCCTGCTCGCCGATGTAGTCGGCGTAGGGCTCACCGGTGGTGGCCTTGAAGGTGTCCCGCAGCGTGACCCCGAGGCGGTGCGAGGGATCGACGATCGCCGAGGTGTCCGCGATCCCCGCGGTCACCTTGGCCGGCATGATCACGTGGAAGCCGCTGACGGAGGCCGGCGCGCCGTCGCCGTGCACCGAGACGGCGGCGTCGGCGTGCGCCGCGTTCCCGATCGCGGCACGCTCGTCGACGCACGGGCCGTAGGGCCGGTCGCCGTCCTGGGTCAGCACCACCTTCGCCCCCCGGGACTCCAGGATCGCCCGTGCGCGGTGCGAGACGTCCAGGGTGTACTCGGCCTCGCTGTACCCGTCGTTGGTCTCGGTGCCGGTGGTGTCGCACTCCTTGTGCGCGTTGCCGATGTCCACCTGGCGGTTGATCTCGGTGGGGTGGTTCACGTTCTGGGGGTTGTGGCCGGGGTCGAGCAGCACCGTACGGCCGCTCAGCCGGCCCGTGCCGGCGGACGCCGCGGCGGACGGGCTCGCACCGCTGTTCGCAGCGGTGCTCGGGTTCGCGGCGGGTGCGGTGCCGCCGGGCGAGGTGGGCGCCGACGGGGTGGCCGACGGCGGGGCGTCGGCGGTGCTCGGGGAGTGGCTGCCGGCCAGCGCCTGCCAGCCGAGCCAGCCGGCGAAGCAGAGCGGCACCGCGGTGCAGCCGAGTACGGTCAGCCGGAATCGGGTGGAGCGACGGGGGGCGGGGTGCTCGTCGGTGGTGCCGTTCACGAGTAGGTCAGATCCTGTCCCAGGTGCGCGTCGGCAGACTGTAGCGGCCTGCCATGGAATTCCACTTCGCGACGAAGTCCTGCTTCGTCCTGGTGGCCTGTGGGTTGAGGTCGTTGGCTCGCTTGAGGTCGTCGGTGTCGGGCGCGGCGCCGCTGCTGCAGCCGCGGCTGCCCACGGTACGGGCCCAGGCCGCGTACGCCCGGTCGATGTCGCCCGACTGCTGCCAGGCGCTGCGCAGGGTCTGCGCCGCGTCCGAGCCGCCCGGCAACTGGCCGAGGTCCAGCTTCGCCAGATCCGCTATCAGCTGGTCGCGCTGGGCGGCCCCGTCCTCGAAGACCTTGACGGCGCTGTCGATCTCGGACTTGGACGGGCAGCTGTTCACCTTCGCCACCGCGTTGCCGATCGGTGCCTTCGCGCCCTCGCCGCGGCTGAGCAGGTCGTCCAGCGACTTCGCCTGGGCGGCCGCGTTCGGGCCCGCGCCGTCGCTGGCCGAGGCACTCGGGGAAGCACTCACAGAGGCACCGGGCGCGGACGGGTCGGTACCGGCCGACGCGGGCTGCGAGGCGGCGGGGGCCGGCGCGGAGGCGGCCGGAGCCGGCTGCGCCTGGCTCTTCGAACCGTCACCGGAGCCGTCCAGCAGCCAGAACGCGCCGACGCCCACCGTGATCGCCAGCACCACGCCGACCGCCACGAACAGCGGCGTGCGGCTGCGCGGCCGGTCCTCCTCGTACGGGGCGAGCTCCTCGTACTCGGCGGACGGGCGGAAGCCGCCGCCCGGTACTGGAACCGGCCCGGGGCCCGGCATCGGGCCGGGGGCGGCACCGGGCGGCGGCGGGAAGGCGGACTGCGCCGGGGCGGCACCGGGCGGCGGCGGGAAAGCGGACTGCGCGGGCGGGAAGGCGGACTGCGCCGGTGGTGGTGGGAAGCCCGGGGGCGGCGTGGCGGGGGCCCCGAAGCCGGAGGACGGGGGCGCGGCGCCCAGGTACGGCCGGGCGCCGAGCGGTGGGCCCTCGTCGCCGACGGCGCCCGGACCGGAGTGCGTCCCTGGCGGCGAACCGGGCGGCGGCGGAGTGAACGGGGCACCGGGCGGCGGCCCTGCGGTCGGCGGCAGCGGCGGTACCGGCGGGAGCTTCGCGGTCGGTGCGTCCTGCGGCGCGGCGAAGCCGTACGCGGAGGGCGTGCCCGGCGGAGGCTGCGGCGCACCCGCGCCCGGTTGCGCGTGACCGTTCGGCTGAACGGGTGCGCCCGGCTGGGCCGGAACGCCCGGCGGGGCGGGTGCGCCGGGCGGGGGCGGGAAGCCGTACGGGGTCTGGTGGTGGGCCGACGCACCCGGGGCGGAGGACGGCGCCGGGGCACCCGGCTGGTCCTGGGCGGGTTTGCGGCGCACCCAGCCGCCCGCGCCACCGCGCGCGGTGGGATCCCAGACCGCCGGAGCGGTGTTGTCCTGGTCGGTCATTCCTCGCATCGCCCCGCTGTCGTCTCGAACTGGCCCGCCCGGTCCGGTTGTTCGCCGACACCGTACCCGCCTCCACGGCGTGTCGGTACGGCGGTGCGGCGGTACAGGGAGCTCGCGGGTGGTGCGGTACCGCCGTGTGCGGTGCCGCAGGACTGCGCTCCGAGGGAAGACGTTAGAGCATGGTCCGGCGAGTCCGCAGGAAGCCGGCGGCCTCGGGTGCGGTCAGCCGTCCGCGCGGTCCGAGCCCGCCGGAAGGCCTTCGTGCTGGCCGGCGCCGCGCCGCAGGACCCGCAGCGAACCGGTGACCGAGACCTCCTCGAAGCCCTCCGCCAGCGCCCGCAGGTAGACCCGGTACGGGGCCTGGCCGCCGTCGGCCGGATCCGGGAACACGTCGTGGATCACCAGCAGACCCTCATCGGCGAGGTGCGGCACCCAGCCCTCGTAGTCGCCCGTGGCGTGCTCGTCGGTGTGCCCGCCGTCGATGAAGACCAGCGCCAGGCGCCCGCCCCACACCGCCGCGACCCGCGGAGACCGCCCGACCAGGGCGATCACGTGCTCCTCGAGACCGGCGCGGTGCAGGGTCCGGCGGAAGCGCGGCAGGGTGTCCATCCGCCCGACCTCCGGGTCGACCAGGGTCGGGTCGTGGTACTCCCAGCCCGGCTGCTGCTCCTCCGAGCCCCGGTGGTGGTCCACCGTCAGCGCCACCGTGCCGGCCACCCGCGCGGCGCCGGCCAGCAGGATCGCCGAGCGCCCGCAGTACGTGCCTATCTCCAGCAGCGGCAGCCCGCCGGTCAGCCGCGCCGCGTCGAGGGCCGCCGCGTACAGCGCCAGCCCCTCGTCGGCCGGCATGAACCCGGTCGCCGCCTCGAACGCCGCCAGCACCTCGGGTGCCGGACGGGTGCTCTCCCGGAGATCGGTCATGCTGCTGCTCCCTGAGGTCGTGGTCCTGGTCGCTGGACCCTACTCGACGCCCGTCCGGCGCGGGCAGCCCGGGGCCGGACGGCCGACCCTGGACGGGCTCAGACCGTCTGCAGGCTCCGGGCCACCCGGTCCCGGGACGGAGCCAGTTCGGCCTCGATCAGTTCGGCCTCGGCGTCGGACAGCAGGACGGTCGCCCCGGTCTCCGGTCGGGTGCCGAGCAGGCGGAGTCTGAGGTGGGTCGGCGGGTGGGTCCGGTCCACTGCGCCCAGTTGACGGGCGGACAGGCGCAGCCGCCGCTCCAGCTCGGCCGGCGGGAGGGCGGCCGCCATTCCGCCGAACTCCGCCCAGAGGTCCGGCTCCGGAGCCGCGGCGCTCCGCCGGCTCCGGGAGCCGTGCAGCCTGGCGGTGCTGCGGTGGCGCAGCCGGATGGTCTCCGCACTCGAGTCCAGCAGCAGGGCGGACAGCATCCCGTACGCGGCGCGGGGCGAGGCGACCTCGGCGGCGAGCCGGTCGGCGTGGTACTCCGCCCGTTGGCCGGACCTGGTGGTCAGGGCCTCCAGCAGGTCCAGCAGGGCGCTCACCAGCTGCCTGATCAGCCAGCGCGCGAGGCCGGCGAGCAGATCGGCGATCTGGTCGAACAGCTTGCGGCTCAGGCTCCGGCGGCGGGTGGGCAGGCTGAACCGGTACCACTCGGTGAGAGCGCTCATCGCCGACGCCAGCCAGAGGCTCCGGCGATGGTCGCCGTTGACGTCGTGTCCGAACTCGTGGCCGAGCAGCGCCACCCGCTGCTGCGGCGTCAGCGCGGCCCACAGCGGCAGCCCGATGGTCAGCACGCTGCGCCGGCGGATCCCGACCCGGCCGAAGGAGGCGTTGAAGTCGCCGGTCACCCGGATCGTGTCCACCGGTGGGGCACCCACGGCCGCGCCGACCCGGTCGGCGAGCGCGTACAGCGCGGGAGCGTCGCCACGGCCCAGCACGGTGCCGCCACCGGGTACCCGGCCCAGCCGCGGGCGCAGCGGCCAGGCGATCACCAGGCCGATCAGGCCGAGGATCCGCAGCGGCCAGTGGTCGGTGCAGAGCAGCGCGACGGAGCCGGACACCACGGTGAGCGTCACCAGGTGCACCAGACCGGCCAGTGCCGCGGCCGCGATCCAGACCCGGTCGGGCCCCGGCTCCGCGTCGCTCGCCAGCGACTCGTACAGCTGCTCCACCCGGGTCCTGACCCGCTGTTCACGGGCGGCGTTGCGGCGCTGTCGGCGTTCGGCGAGGCGTCGGGCGCGGGGCGAGTCGTACTCGGGGGTGCGGGTGGCGGGGGTCAGGTTCCATTCGCAGCCGGGGCACCAGACGGGGAAGCGTTCGTCGGCCTCCAGTGGGGCCGAGCAGGCGGGGCAGGCGCGGGGGAGCGCGGTGGGGGTGGCAGGCATGGGCGCTGATCATGCCAGCAGGTGCGGACGGGGCAGGAGTCCGGTGGGGCACGGCCCCGGAACGCCGCGACCGAGGGGCCCCTGGTGGGGCCCCTCGGTCGGCTGACCCGCGTGGGTGCGGGCACGAACGCTCAGCGGTGGCCGAGAAGCTCAGCGGTGACCGAGGCCCAGTGACGGAGCCTCAGCGGTGACCGAGATTCAGCGGCGGTGGCGGCCGTGCGGGCTGGCGTCCGCGGCGTCGTCGGATGCGGTCATGCCCCGGTGGCGACCGTGTGCGGTGTCCTCGGTCGCGGCCCCGTCGGCGCCGGGCGCGGTGCTGTCGTGCTCGGTGGTGTCGGTGAGGGTGTCGGACATCAGGTTCGTCTTCTCCGTGCGAGGGTACTGGTCTGTGGTGCCGCCTGGCACCGGTCGAATCCGGCCGGGGTGCCTACCGCGGGTGGCGCGACGCGCCGGTACCGGTAGCGCGACCCCAAGCCTGTACGTGGCCACCCTATCGGCCGTCTCGTGCACCGGCGTATCGGGAAACCCCGTGGACTCGGCATCATCGACGCCGCACCGGACCTGTGCGGTTCCACGCCGGCGCGCCGGCCGGTGCGTTGCCGGAGGTGCCGCACGGGGTTGATCCCAGCCAGTGGCCGACCGGTTCGCGGTGGAGTGGGGAGAGCACCTGGGGCTCGCCGTGCCGGGCGGCTGGCCCCTGGGCCGGAGTCCAACAGGAGCACCGGACCGACTCGCAGGGCGGAGACGATCCGGTGGGGCGCTGCCACGAGGGTGCCCGCACGGGCAGCGAAACGCCCCCTGCCGCCGGGCCTCGGCGACCGCGTCCAGCTGGCAGGTCGCCTCCTCCGGCACCACCACCGGGGTGGGGAAGAGGCACGTCCGCACCAGGGCGGTGCGCCGGCGTTCCCCCGGCGGCGAGCGCGGACGGATCGCGCGGCGCATCGCCCGCGCTCGCGGAGCCGGGTGGCCATGGGTGCCGCGGCGGGCTGGAGGGCCGTGCACCGGGAGGCCGCCGGGCGGGTGTCCTGGCATGGGGCAACTCCCGGGATCCGGGCGGTGTTGGTGGCAACGGGAGGGCCGCGCCACCCCCGTGAGGGTGTGGCGCGGCCCCGTGTGCCGGCCTGCCGGTGTCAGCTGATGGTGAAGATCAGGCAGGTGAGGATCAGGCAGGTGTACTGGCAGCCGCCGCCGTGACCGGTCAGCTCGACCGACTCGGTCTCCGGCAGCTCCTGCAGCGCGGCAAGGTCGGTCTCGAAGTCCATCAGGTTCTCCATGGTTGGGTCCTCCCCTTGGTGTCCACCGGCCGCACGGTGCGGTCGGTGTCGGTTCTGTCGGCCGCGCGGGCGTTGCCCGCCGGGTTGCGGCCGCTGCGGCAGAATCGTTCTGCCGCAGGTCTCTCTCCCGGGCTCGGCGGGTCGGCCGGGCCGGGAAGCTTCGTGGGTGCCGTCGGCGGGAGCGGGGTGCGTGTCCACCGATGGGCGGTGTCGTGGTGCGGGCTAGGTCGGCCGTCCGGTGTGGAGGAAGGCGGCCAGCAGTTCGTGCAGGACGGCCCCGCCCTCCTCGGCCAGTACCTCGTGGCCGGCGCCGGCCGCCTCCACGTACCGGAAGTCGGTGCCCTCCGTCCGGCCGATCCGCAGCAACTCGTGCCGCAGCGAACGGGATTGGCTGACCGGTACCACCTCGTCCCGGTCCCCGTGCACGATCAGCAGCGGCGCCGTGAGCCGGTGCGCGAGATGGAGCACGTCGCGCGGGCCGCGGGCGTCGGCGATCGGATGGCCCCCGCCGAGCCGGGTGGTCAGTGCCCGGACCGGTGCCGACGCCTCGGCGAGCAGCCGGGCGCCGGACAGGAACGGTGCGACCACGGCGCAGCGGGACACCTGGCCGGCGGGGGCGTACGCGGTGGCGAGCAGGGCGAGGAAGGCGCCGTAGCTCACTCCGAACAGGGCCGGTGGTTCAAGTCCGAGCGCCGAGCGCTGTCCTGATAGGCCGTCGACGAGGTGCAGGACGTCGTCGAGGTCGGGTCCGCCCCAGGCGCCGCGGATGGCCATCGCGTGGTCCACGCCGTAGCCGATGCTGCCGCGCTGGTTGGGGGCGACCACCGTGAGGCCTTCGGTGGCCATCCGCTGCAGGGCCGGGTCGAACTCCAGCCGCCAGGCGTCCGCCGGCCCGCCGTGCAGCGCCACCACCAGCTGGGGTGAACTCAGCCAGGCGTCGCCGCCGTAGACCACGGCCTCGATCGGTCCGGCCGGGCCGGTGAGTTCGAGGCGCTGCGCCGGGTGCCAGCGCCCGCCCTCGCCGGGGTGGGTGCTCGCGTCCAGCCGGAAGCCGGGCGGTGAGGTGCGCAGGACCCGGGTCGGCGCGGACCAGGAGGACCAGGACGACCAGGACCGTACGGTGTCCTGGGCCGCTCCCCGGACGGCCGGTCCCACCGGCCCGCCCTCGTCCGGGGTGCCGCCTTCGGCGCCGGCCGGGTGGAAGGGGCGGGCGGCGTCCGCGGGGCCGAGCGGGGCCAGCTGGAGCGGCAGCGGTACGGGGGTGAGCGCGGGTGCGCCGGACGGGGTGAGGCCGAGCAGGACGTCGACGTCCAGGGTGGCGAGCGCGGCGGGGTGGTCGGGGGCGGAGTAGGGCATCCGCAGCCCGGCGGCGGACCAGTGCCCGACCGCGCCGAGCCGTCCGGGCGGGACGGGCAGCGGGTCGAGCCGGCCGCTGGTGGGCTGCCACAGGGCGAGTGCGGAGGCCGCGCCGTGGTCGATCTGTACGGCGACCCGGATCCCGGCGGGCGCGGGCGCGTCGCCGGGTGCCGACCGGGCGAGCGCCACCGGCCGCAGGACCATCTCCGGGACGTGCAGGCACTCGGGGAAGCGCGGTGGTCCGCCGGCGCCGAGCAGGCCCCAGCCGAGCCGGTCTGCGCCGGGGGCGTCACTGCGGATCATCGCGAAACCGGTGTCCGGGTCGAAGAGCACCAGCCGGTCGTTGCTGCCCTCGGCGATCTCCAGCAGCGGGCTGGCCTGGCCGGACGTCAGGTCCAGTACGACGGACTTGACTGCTCCCGAGCTGACCCGGTCCAGGGCGAGCAGCCGCCCCGTCCGGTCCAGCCAGACGCCGCCGCCGTGCAGCCCGGGGAGCTCGGCGATCCGGCGGGGCTCGGACCCGTCGGTGGTCACCAGCCAGACCGTGGTGACCGGTCGGGTGTCGGTGCCGAGGGCGACTGCGACCGGAACCTGCGCGGGCCGGGCCCCGCCGGGCAGCGGCAGCAGCCGCAGGCCCGGCATCCGCAGCGTGGCCAGCAGCTCCTCGGTGGAGTGGGCACCGCCGTTCGACGGTGCGCAGAGCGCGACCAGGTCGTGCCGGTCGCCGGCGTGGCGGCAGAGCAGGACCCGGCCGTCCGGCAGTGAGACCAGCTGTGAGCGCAGGCTCTCCGAGCGGTTGCCGGGCAGGACCAGCGCGGTCGGCCCTGCCGGGCCGTCCGCCGGCAGCCGCCAACTCTCCACGTACCAGCCGCCGTCGGCGGCCGCGGCCAGGCAGGCCGCGTGCGAGCCGTCTGCGGCGAAGGTGAAGCTCAGCCGGCGCAGCGCCTGGGCGGTGGTGCGGGTGGCGATGCTCATCGCGGGCTCACCTCCTGGGAGTTGTGGTCGGGTGGGGTCGGGCGGCGGGGGCGTTCATCCCCGGCTCGCCGTCGGCTCGGCGGCGCCGTGGCCGGACCGGGTGGCCGGCGGTCGCGGGTCGAGCCAGATCCGCGGACCGCCGTGGCGCAGCCGCAGCAGGAAGGCGAGGGCCCCCGAGCTGCCGGTGCCGTAGGCGGGGGTGCAGCCGGTGCCGGTCTCGTCCGGCAGGACCAGCAGTCCGTCCCTGAGCGCGCTGCGGGCGGCTATCAGGTCCGCCAATTCCCAGGCTGCGCTGCGGAACCGGCTCTCCCCGGTGGCCTCGGCGAGGTCCAGCAGGTACTCGCCGTTGCCGGCCAGGCCGTGGCAGGCGGACGTTCCGCTGTGCCACCGGCCGTCGAGCACCGCCTGTCCGGCGGCCACGGCCAGCTCGTACGCGCTGCGGTCGCCCGTCGCCCGCCAGAGCCGGACCAGGAAGCTGCCCGCTCCGGACGAACCGTTGCACCAGTGCGCCAGCCTGACGCCCTCCGGGTCGCCCGCGCTCTGCGGCCACCAGCCGGCGCGCCCGCCCGGGCCGTCCCGCCGCACGGTGGCGGCCAGTGTCCCGGCGGCCTCGCGGGCCCCGGCGAGCAGCCGGTCGTCCCCGGTGGCCTCGGCGGCGGCCAGCAGGAACGCGCCCACCCCGGCGACCCCGTGGCCGTACCCGAGATGCGTGATCCCGGCGAGGCTGGAGTCGAAGCCCTTCGGCACCGGCCAGACCGTGCCGTACGGTTCGCGTCGAGCGACGGCCAGCAGACCGCGGGCACACTCGGCCGCCCGGTCCAGGTACTCGGCGGAACCGGTCGAGCGGTACAGCCTGAGCTGCAGGAACCCGGCCCCGGCGGCGCCGTGGCAGACGTCGGGATTGGGCCAGACCGGCTGGACCTTGCGGGCCATCGCCTCGGCCCGGTCGGCGAGGTAGCCGTCCGCGAGCGCCTCGGCGGCGTCCAGCAGGGCCCAGGCGGCGCCCGAGCGGCCGAAGTGCAGCCCCGGTAGCACCACCGGCTCGGCCGCGCACCGCCGTTCGATCCACTCGGCCGCCAACCGGGCCGTCCGTAACGCCTGTTCGCGTACGGCGCCGGGAAGCGGCGCGACGGCGGCCCGGGCCAGTACGGCGAGCACGCCGGCGGCGCCGTGCTGGACGTTGCACGGATCGGTGAGCTGCCCGGCCGGGACGGTCGGCCAGAGCCGGTCGCCGCGCTCGGGTGTCGCGCTCTCGGCGAGCTGGCGCAGGCCGTCGGTGAGCAGCCGGTCCGCCAGGGCGGGGGACAGGGTCCGGCCGGGTGCCGGGAAGGGACTGCTCGCGGTCGCGAGTCCTCCGTCGGGGCGCGCCCGGTGCAGGGGGTTCGTCGGGAGTGCGTCCGTCGGCCCGCCGGGCAGCTGTGCGGGGGTGTCCGCCGCCGTCTCCGGGCGCTCAGCCGTGGGCCGCCCCGCGCCGGCCTTGCTCTCGGCCAGTGGCGCGTCCGGCCGGAGGGCGTCCGCGAGCGCGGCCCGTATTCGTGCCGTCTCCCACCGCTGCCCGGGCCGCTCGGCGCGCAGGGCGAGCACGAGCGGTGCCAGGTGCCGCGCGGTCTCGCCGCAGTGTGCGGCGGCGGCCAGCCAGTGGCCCAGCCGGTCGGTGACCGGTCGGGGTTCGGGGGAGTCCTCGGGCAGCAGCGGGTCGTGGCCGGTCGCGAGCAGGAAGAACAGGCCGCCCAGGGCGTACAGGTCGCCGGCGTACTCGGCGCGGGAGTCGGTCAGACCGGGTCCCTGCTCGGGGGCGCGGTACCCGGGCGTGCCGGCCGATCCGGCCGTGCTGCCCATCTCCGCCGCCAGTTCGAGGTCGATCAGCCGGAGCGAACCGTCCGGCCGCACCATCACGTTGCCGGGCGCCAGGTCGCGTACCACCAGCCCCTCGGCGTGCACCCGCTCGACCAGGTCGGTCAGAGCGAGGGCCAGCGGGCCCGCTTCGGCCCAGGCGATGTCCGGTGTGCCGTCGCGGCGCAGGCGTTCGGCCACCCAGCCGCCCAGCGTCCGGCCGGTGATCCGCTCCTGGACCAGGAAGAGCGAGTCACCCTGTTCGATCAGTTCCACCGGGTGCGGGGTGAGCGCGCGGCCGTCGAGGCGCTCCAGCAGCCGTGCCTCGTGGCGCAGCGCCGTCCTGGCCTCCCGGCCGGACCGGTCCACCTCGATGTGCGCGCGGGCCTGCTTGACCACCACCTCATTGCCGTCGGCGTTGTCCCGGCCGAGGAAGACACCGCCCTTGGTCCCGTGCCGGACGGCCGCCGTCAGCGCGTACCGGCCGCCGAGCAGTACCCCGCCGGGGCGCGATCCGCGGCCGGTGGAGCCGTTGCCGGGGGCACCGCCGCCGGCGGGCTTGCGGTCGGCGGTTCCGTTGCCGGGGGTGCCCCCGGTACGGGCCGGTGCGGCCCCGCGAGCGCCGGGGGCGGCCGACCCCCTCCCCTCGACGGGGTCGATCGCCCAGGGCGGGCACCGGTAGCTCGCGCCGCGCACGTCCTCCGTCCGGCTGCCGTCGGGGCCGGTCAGCATCGAGCGGTACGCCCCGTCGTTGCCGAGTTCGGCGCGGGCGGCGACGGCCCCGTACCGGTAGTGCACCCGACTGCCGGGCGCGTACGGCCGGTCGGAGAGGACGACGGGCCCCGGCAGGCCCTCGGTCGCGCGGTGCAGTTCCTCGGCGATCCGCCGGAACTGCTCTTCGTCGACGGGGTAGACGGTGATGAATTTCCCGGCGGAACCGCGCTCGCTGTTCCGGGAATTGATCTCGTGGAGCTTCTCCCGGTCGGCGGCGAATTTGAAAGTGCAGGGGTCTGCAGCGATGACCGACGCCACGGTGGAGAGGACTTCCGTAGCCGCCGGGGAGGCCGCGCTCACGTGTATTTTCCAGCCCTGCGCGGGTACCGCGGCGGCCGGCCCGGACGGCCGGGCCGTGCACCAGAAGCCCTCGACGGTGAGACGCCAGCCACCCTCGTCTCCCCGGCTCCCGGTGCCGGCCACGGCCGCCCGTGCCACCTCCGGCAGCGTGCCGGCCGCACCCGGCCCGTCGCCAACCGACCCCGGCCCCCCAGCCGAGCGCAGCGGTGTGCCCGCCCCCATCTGCTTCACACCCCTCTGCTGCGTCGCCGACGGCGCCCGCTGTGCGGGCCCTCGGTCCGGTCGGTCTTTCGGAGATACGGGACCGGTGCCCCGGCCGCGTCCGCCGCTTTCGCGCCGGCCCTCGGCGTCCCGCCGTCCCGTGCGCCGATCGTCCGATCGGCGGAGCTGGAGGTGGAACGCGGGGAGTCCGGAATTTCGGCGGAGCGCCCATCTCGACCCCCCTGGTCGAGGCAACTCCCGTTCGCATCACTGAAGTTACTTTCGGGACGGGGGTGCCTCAACGCCAGCGAGGTCACTTCACTCTTAAGGGTGATCCAGGCTCGTTTTCGAATGCGCGCTACCCGCAGAGTGTGACCAGAGGCGACGTGGAATTCATGCCTCCGTGCGCCGCCGTCGGCACGCTCACGTGCCTCCGGGCGCCTTCACGCGCCGGTTGACGGACAGCTGTGCGCCCGCCCGCCCGGCGGTGGACGTACCCGGGGCGGCAGGTGGACGGGCTGCTTCGCACACGTCCCGGGCGGCTCCCGCCCCCGCCGGGGCTCGGGGGCTCTCCGCGCGCGGTAGTCTCGACAGGTGCCGAAACTGTCCGACGTCATCAGTGCCCTCGAAGAGCTCTACCCGCCGCAGTGGGCGGAATCCTGGGATGCGGTCGGGCTGGTCTGCGGTGACCCCGAGGCCGAGGTCAGCCGCGTCCTGTTCGCCGTGGACCCGGTCCAGGCGGTGGTGGACGAGGCCGTCGAGTGGGGCGCCGACCTGGTGGTCACCCACCACCCCCTGTATCTGCGCGGCACCACCAGCGTCGCCGCCACCAGCTTCAAGGGGCGGGTGGTGCACACCCTGATCCGCTCCGGGACCGCCCTGCACGTCGCGCACACCAACGCCGACCACGCCGACCCGGGGGTGTCCGACGCCCTCGCGGAGGCGGTCGGCCTGCGGGTGCTCGGTCCGCTGATCCCGGACCCGACCGACCCGGCGGGCCGCCGGGGCACCGGCCGGATCGGCGTCCTGGAGCCGCCGCTCACCCTCGCCGACTTCGCCGCCCAGGTCGCGTCCGGGCTGCCCGCCACGGCCGCCGGCGTCCGGGTGGCCGGGGACACCGACCGGCTGATCACCCGGGTCGCGGTGTGCGGCGGCTCCGGTGACAGCTTCTTCGCCGAGGTGCGCGCCGCCGGTGTCGACGCCTACGTCACCGCCGACCTGCGCCACCACCCGGCCTCCGAGGCCACCGAGGCGGCCCCCGTCGCGCTGGTGGACGCCGCGCACTGGGCCACCGAGTGGCCGTGGCTGAAGCTCGCCGAACGCGGGCTGTCCGCAGCTGCCGAGAAGCACGGCTGGCCGCTGGAGACCAGGGTCTCCGAGGTGGTCACCGACCCGTGGACCGCCCACGCCCCGATGACCGCCTTCGCCTCCGGCACCCCGGTGGCGTCCGCCGCCGGAGTGACCGGGCGGGCCTGACACCCAGTCATCCCGGCCGACCTCGCGCGGCGCACCCGTGCGACACCCCGCGCACCCGAACCCGACCTGCAACCTGACAGATTCACAGGAGCCCTCCGCTTGAACGCCGCGCCCGCCGACCAGATCCGCCTGCTCGACCTGCAGGCCATCGACTCCCGCCTCGACCAGCTGGCCCACCGGCGCCGCAGCCTGCCCGAGCACGCCGAGATCGAGAAGGCGACCGCCGACCACACCGCGCTCAAGGACCTGGTCGTCGCCGCCCAGGCCCAGCTCGGCGACACCACCCGCGAGCAGACCAAGGCCGAGCAGGACGTCGACCAGGTCCGGGCCCGGGCCGCCCGCAACCAGCAGCGGCTGGACTCCGGCGCCATCACTTCGCCGAAGGACCTGGAGAACCTCCAGCACGAGATCGGCTCGCTGGCCAAGCGCCAGGCCGACCTGGAGGACGTCGTCCTGGAGGTGATGGAGCGCCTGGAGGCCGCGCAGACCCGGGTCACCGAGCTGACGGCCCGCCTGGAGCACTCCACGGTCGTCCTCAAGGAGGCCGAGCAGCGCCGGGACGCGGCCTTCGCCGAGATCGACGCCGAGGCCGAGAAGGTCAAGCGCGACCGGGAGACCGTCGCCGCCGTCATCCCGGCCGACCTGCTGAAGCTCTACACCCGTCTGCGCGAGCAGCAGGGTGGTGTCGGTGCGGCCCGGCTGTACCAGCGCCGCTGCGAGGGCTGCCGGGTTGAGTTCTCCATCACCGACCTGAACGCGATCAAGGCCGAGCCGAAGGACGCCGTCGTCCGCTGCGAGAACTGCGGGCGCATCCTGGTCCGTACGGCCGACTCGGTCTAAGCCCGTAGGGAGTACGCCCGCAGGGAGTACGAGCACGCGGGCACGCACCCGGGTGTACGGGTGCGTGCCCGCGAGCCGGCGTGCGCGCTGGGGTGAGTGCCGGCGTGCGCGGCGGTTGGCGTACCTGACGGGCGCCGAGCGTGGTGGTCGGCGTACGTGATGGTCGCCATGCGTGGCGGTCGACGTGCGCGGCTCTCGGCGGTGGTCCGAGCAGATGGCGGGTCCGGCCGGTGGCCGGCCGGGCGATGGAGGGTGAGCGGTCGATGGCAGGGCGAAGGTTCGTCGTCGAGGCGGACGGCGGCTCCCGGGGCAATCCGGGGCCGGCCGGCTACGGCGCGGTGGTCCGGGACGGCGACACCGGCCAGATCGTCGCGGAGGCTGCCGAGTTCATCGGGCACGCCACCAACAACGTTGCCGAGTACAAAGGCCTGATCGCCGGCCTGCGCGCGGCGCACGAGCTGGACCCGGACGCCGCGATCGACGTGCGGATGGACTCCAAGCTGGTGGTCGAGCAGATGTCGGGCCGCTGGAAGATCAAGCACCCCGACATGCAGCCCCTCGCCGCCGAGGCGCGCACCGTCTACCCGCGCTCCCAGGTCAGCTACACCTGGATCCCGCGCGAGAAGAACAAGGACGCGGACCGGCTGGCCAACGAGGCGATGGACGCGGGCAAGGCCGGACGGCAGTGGGAGTCCAAGGCCAGGACACATCCGGCACCCGCCGCCCTCCCGGTGGAGGAGCTCCCGGCGCCCACGGCACCCAAGGCGGGCTGGGCACTCCCGGCCGACCTCGGCACCCCCACCACCTTCGTGCTGCTCCGGCACGGGGAGACCGCGCTGACCCCGGAGAAGCGATTCTCCGGGAGCGGCGGCGGGGATCCGGAGCTCTCCGACCGGGGCCAGTGGCAGGCGGCCCGGGTCGCCGAGGCGCTCGCCGCGCGCGGCACCGTCCAGGCCGTGGTCAGCTCGCCGATGCGGCGCGCCCGACAGACCGCCGAGGCGGTGGCCACCCGCCTGGGCCTGGAGGTCAGGATCGAGGAGGGCCTGCGGGAACTCGACTTCGGTGATTGGGAGGGCCTCACCTTCGCCGAGGTGCAGGAACGCTACCCGGACGACCTCGCGGCCTGGCTCGGCTCGGCCAAGGCCAAGCCGACCGGCAGCAACGAGAGCTTCGCCTCCCTCTCCCACCGGGTCGGCGTCGCCCGCGACAAGCTGATCGCCCGCTTCCCGGGCAAGACCGTCCTGACCGTCTCGCACGTCAGCCCGATCAAGACCCTGGTCCGGCTAGCGCTCGGCGCGCCGCCGGACTCGATGTACCGGATGGAGCTGTCGGCGGCCTCGCTGTGCGCGGTCCAGTACTACTCCGACGGGAATGCCTCGTTGCGGTTGCTCAACGACACGAGCCATTTGCGCTGACCGGATCGCGGGTGACGGACGACGGATGACGTATGGCAGCTAGCAGATGACGGGTTTCAGATTCTGTCAGCCGATAGTCGTTGTCCGTCACTGGTCAGTCGGCAATCGTCTCCTGTCACCGGTCAGCCGGTATCCGTCGTCTGTTAGCGGCTGACCCTCGTCCGTCGATGGTCGTCCGTCGATGGTCGCCTGTCGGCGGTTGTCCGCCAGCGGTCGATCGCCGACGGTCATCCGTCATCCGTCATCCGTCGTCCGCCATTCGCCGCCCGAGCCGCTCAGTGCACGTCCGTCACCACGACATCCAGCTGCCACGCCTTGCGTGCCGACCCCTCGGTCGAGACCTCCACCCGGTACCCGAGTCCGAGCAGGGCCTCGATCAGCTCGCCCGGCGAGCCCGGCTCGACTCCCGCATTCAGCAGGTTCCCGACAAGCCGCCCCTTGGTGGCCTTGTTGAAGTGGCTCACCACCGAGCGCTTCAGTACGCCGTCCACCTCGCGCTCCTGCAGCACCCGCACGGTGACCGTCCGCGCGACCAGCTCCCCGGCCGGCTTCCATGCCGCCGCGTACGCCGAACTGCGCAGGTCCAGTACCAGCCCGTCCCCGGCGGCGGCCGGGAGCTCCGAGGCCATCTCGCGCCGCCAGTACGCCCCGAGTGCGCCCAGCGGCGGCAGCTTCACGCCCATCGAACAGCGGTACGGCGGGATCCGGTCACCGATCCGGACCGCGCCCCACAGCCCGGAGAAGACCAGCAGCGAACGCTCCGCCCGCCGGTACGCGGCCTCGTCCAGCTTCGCCAGTCCGAGCGCGTCGAACAGCACGCCCGTGTACACCTCGCCCGCCGGGAGCGCACCCGCCGTCCGCAGGCCGGCGTTGCGGGCCACCTCGCCGCGCAGGCCCTTGCTCAGCCCGAGCACCGCCTGCGCCGTGTCCTCATCGGCCGAGCAGAGTTCGACCAGGGCGTTCAGCACCCGCTCGCGCGCCGCCGACAGTCCGGGCAGCGAGAGTCCGTCCAGTGCCAGTGGCACCCCGTCCCCGGAAGCGGCCTTGCCCTCCGACGGCGGCAACAGGACCAGCACAGCGGACTCCTTCAACACTCCGTTGGCAGCGAACCCTGCCAACCTTACGCACCCCGTGCGGCGACCAGCGCCGCGCCAGCTCCCAGGGCCAGGCAGAGCGGGGAGTAGTAGCGCCGGTCCAGCCGGACGAACCGCTCGCTGCGGACGATCCGCCGGCCCGACTCCGCCGTGCCGAAGAGCAGCAGCCCTCCGACGCCGCGCGCCAGAAGTGCCGCTGCGACCGTCCCCGTCCCCGCCGTCCGCAGTGGACGGGGCCCGGCCGAGGGCAGTACTCCCGCGCGAGCACCCACCAGGTACGAGGCCGCGCCCAGCGCGACCGCCACCTCCGCGCACATCGCCGGCGTCGGCAGCCGGTCCACCCCGACACCGACCACGGCGTCGGCGAACTCCGCCGGGCTGCCCAGCGGCCACGGCGTCCGCATCCACACCGCGTGCAGCGCCCCGACCGCGCCGAGCGCCCCGGCCACCACGGCGCCGGTGGTCCGTACCGCCCCCGCGCCGGTGGTCCGTACCGCCCCCGCCGCCGAGCCTGCCGCCGTCCTCGCCGCCGCTCCGGCTGCTGCCCCTGCGGCGGTACCTGTCGTCGCACCCATGTTCACGCCCAACCCCCGTTCCGCCGAACCTCGTTCGCCACGCCCACCCTACGGCCCAGCACAACGGGCCACTTCACCCGCACCCGCCGTACGCTGCGACCATGCCGCGCCCACAACTCACGGTCAGAGCAACCGACTCCGCCCGGATCACCATCGAGCTCGCCGAGTTGCGGGCCGCGATGCAGCTGTCCGCGGACTGGCCCGACGAGGTCCTCGCCGAGGCCGGACGGTCCTGTGCCGTACCCCGGTTGCCCGAGTTCGACGCGACCGACCTCGACCTGTTCACCCTTGACCCGCCAGGCTCCCGCGATCTGGACCAGGCCGTGCACCTGGCGCGGCGCGGTTGCGGCTACCGGGTGCACCATGCGATCGCCGACGTCGCCGCCTTCGTCGGTCCGGGTGGCGCCGTCGACACCGAGGCCCACCGCCGGGTCCGGACCCGCTACCTGCCGGACACCCGGATCCCGCTGCACCCGCCCCTCGTCTCCGAGGCCGCCGGCCTCCACCCCGGCGAACTGCGCCCGGCCCTGCTGTGGCAGGTCGACCTGGACTCCGACGGTGCCGTGCTGCTCGCCGACCTGCGCCGGGCCACGGTCCGCTCCCGTCGCCGCCTCGACCCCGAGACCGTCCAGCGCGAGCTCGACCGCGGCACCGCGGCGCCGCAGATCGAACTCCTCGCCGAGATCGGCCGACTGCGCGAGGCCCGGGAGCAGGCGCGCGGCGGCGTCAGCCTGCCCGTCCCGGAACAGCGGATCGAACCGGTCGACGGCGGCTACCGGCTCGAGTACCGCGCTCCGCGCCCCGTCGACGGCTGGAAGGCCCAACTCACCCTGCTCACCGGTACGGCCGCTGCCGAGCTCATGCTGGACGCCGGCATCGGCCTGCTCCGCACCCTCCCCGGCGCGCCGCGGTCCGCGTACGCCAGGCTGCGCCGGGTCGCCCGCGCCCTGGACGTGGACTGGCCCGACGGCACCGGCTACCCCGGGCTGATCCGCTCGCTCGACCCGGGCCGGGCCACCGGTGCCGCCTTCCTCAAGGCGTGCGCCGGGCTGCTGCGCGGTGCCGGGTACCACGCCTTCGACACCGCTCGAGGCGTCCCGCCCCCGGCGGACCCGGACCACGCGGCCCTCGCCGCCCCATACGCGCACTGCACCGCGCCGCTGCGCCGCCTCGCCGACCGCTACACGCTGGAGGCCTGCCTGGCCCTCGCCGACGGCGCCGACGTCCCCGGCTGGGTTCAGGAGGCGCTGCCGCGGGTAGCCACGCTGATGGCGAGCGGTGACCGGCGGGCCCACGAGGTGGAGCGGGCCTTCACGGACCTGGTCGAGGCCGAGCTGCTGCGCGGACGTGAGGGCGAGGACTTCGAGGCCGTGGTGATCGAGGTCGACGAACGCCGACCGGTCGACGGCACGGTGCAGCTCCGGGAACCGGCCGTGGCCGCCCGGTGCGAGGGCGACTCGGCGCCCCTCACGCTCGGCGAACGCCTCCGGGTCCGGCTGACCAAGGCCGACCCGGCCACCCGTACGGTCCGCTTCGCCCCCGCATGAGCCTCCGCCGAGCGGGCGTTCGCTCCGGAGCGGGCAGCCGTCCTGCGTCCGCCCCCTCGCCGTCCGCCCCCTCGCCGTCCGTCCCCTCCCACTGCCTCCGACCCGTTCTCCACCGTCTCCGACCCGTTGGGATGATCAACAGGTGAGCGCACCAACCGTCACGCCGACCCCGACCACCCGCGGACACCGACTGTTCGTGCTCGCGATCTGCTGCTTCAGCCTGTTCATCGTCGGCCTGGACAACACGGTCGTGAACATCGCGCTGCCGTCGATCCAGCACGACCTGGGTTCGGCGGCCTCGGGACTCCAGTGGATCATCGACGCCTACACCCTGGTGCTCGCCGCACTGCTGATCCTCTCCGGATCGGTCGCGGACCGGTTCGGGCGGCGCCGGGTGTTCCTGACCGGACTGGTCGTCTTCGTCCTCGGCTCGCTGCTGTGCAGCCTCGCGCCCGGGCTGGGCTGGCTGGTGGCCTTCCGGGCCCTGCAGGCGGTCGGCGGCTCCATGCTGAACCCCGTGGCGATGTCGATCATCACCAACACCTTCACCGACCGCCGGGAACGCGCCCAGGCGATCGGTGTCTGGGGCGGAGTGGTCGGCATCAGCATGGCGCTCGGCCCGCTGATCGGCGGGACCCTGGTGGAGGCGGCGGGCTGGCCGTCGATCTTCCTGATCAACGTACCGGTCGGACTGTTCGCCTGGGCCCTGACCTTCCGCTACGTCCCCGAGTCCAAGGCCCCGAGGCCCCGGAAGCTGGACCCGGTCGGGCAGGTCCTGATGGTGGTGCTGCTCGGGTCCGGTACCGCCGCGATCATCGAGGGCCCGGGCCACGGTTGGGCCTCGCCCCTGATCCTGACCCTCGCCACCGTCGCCTTCACCGCACTGCTGGTCCTGCCCTGGTGGGAGCTGCGGACCCCCGAGCCGCTGATCGACCTGCGCTTCTTCCGCAGCGTCCCGTTCACCGGCGCCACCGTCACCGCCGTCTGCGCCTTCGCCGCGCTCGGCGGCTTCCTCTTCCTGAACACCCTCTACCTGCAGAACGTCCGCCACTACGACCCCTTCGAGGCCGGGCTCTGGACCCTGCCGATGGCCGGGATGATGGGCGTCTTCGCGCCGCTCTCCGGACGGATCGTCGGACGGCACGGTCCGCGCGTCCCGCTGCTCGCCGCGGGCGCGGCGCTGGCCGCCAGCGGCGTCCTGCTCACCCGGATCGCCGACGACTCGCCGGCCTGGCTGCTGCTGGTCGCCTACGCGCTGTTCGGAATCGGCTTCGGCCTCGTCAATGCGCCGATCACCAACGCGGCGGTCTCCGGCATGCCGGTGTCCCAGGCGGGTGTCGCGGCCGCCATCGCCTCGACCAGCCGCCAGATCGGGCAGTCGCTGGGCGTGGCGGTGATCGGCACCGTGGTCGCCGCCACGGCCTCCCTCGGCCCCCGCGCGGGCAGCGGCTTCACCGAGGCCAGCCACACCGGCTGGTGGATCGTGGTGGGCCTGGGCGCGGCCATCCTGCTGCTCGGCGTACTGACAAGCACCGCCTGGGCCGCCCGTACCGCAGCCGGAGTGGCGGTACGCCTCGCCCCCGAACAGGGGCGGCAGGCGGTCGCCCACTGAGCGTCCGCCCGCCGCGGCCGGAGCGCGGGGTACGGAGGCCCGCCGCCGACCGGCTACGATGACCAGTACGGCGGACGAGCCGGCCGGGCGGTCGCGACGGGTCCTCAACGGACCCGCCGAGGAACGTCCGGGCTCCACAGAGCAGGGTGGTGGGTAACGCCCACCCGGGGTGACCCGCGGGACAGTGCCACAGAAAGCAGACCGCCTGCGGCTTCGGCCGCAGGTAAGGGTGAAACGGTGGTGTAAGAGACCACCAGCGACCGAGGTGACTCGGCCGGCTCGGTAAACCCCACTCGGAGCAAGGTCAAGATCGGTGCCCTCGGGCACCGTGCGCGGATGTTCGAGGGCTGCTCGCCCGAGTCCGCGGGTAGACCGCACGAGGCTGTCGGCAACGGCAGCCCTAGATGGATGGCCGCCTCCCCGGGCCGCGCAAGCAACCCGGGAGACAGAACCCGGCGTATAGGTCGCGCTCGTCCGTCGCCTAGCCGAGGGAAGCCCTCTGACCTGCATAGTCCCAGGTCGGGGGCCTTTTTCATGCTCGGTGGCCGAGGGGGCCGGGTGGGCCTGTCCGGGCCGCTTTCGGCCCGATTCCCGGTGTCGTGTGGCGATCGCGTGGCGACGAGAGAGCCCTGGGGGCAGTTGAGCGAGGGCTGTCGTGGGCCTCGCCCGGTAGGCGTCCAGCCAGAGAGGGCCACTGTAAGCGTGCGCGGACACGGAAGCAGTCGCGCACGTGAGACCTCCGATCCGACGGGCCGCCTCGGCGAAGGTGATCACCGAATAAGGTGGGGGCGCCATGACAACCGATTGGCCCGGGGCGCGCGAGCGGGTTCTGGCTCTGGCCACAGCGCCGGGCGGCGGCAAGGTGTTCGGGGTGATGGGACACGGCTTCGCAGCTGCCGGTACCGTCGCGCCGCACCGGGAAAACGCCGTAGCCGGGCCCGCCCCGCCGGCTCCGACGTGCTGGTCGTGACCGGCTCGGAGCGCGGCCGAGTGTGGCGCGACCCGCGCGGCGACGGTACGGATCTGCATCCGGTGCGCGACGCGGATGGCTCTCCGTTGGACTTCGCAGGCTGGTACCTCGGCTGGCTCGCCGCCGCCGAAGCCGTCTGCGGCCTGGACCGATAGGGGGAGCTGGACGCAATGGCCAGCCGTCGAGAAAGCTGCGCCGCACACCTAAGCGCCTCGGACGCCGGCGGCCCCGGGCGAGGCGAAGGTCTGGTGCTCCGCCTTGCCCGAGCAAGACGGACGGACGGAACTCCGCCTGCCGCTGGGGTGAGGAATCCCTCACGCGCCGGTAGCGGCCACCAGTCGCGCTCCGGCCAGTTGGAGCGCAGGTCGAGCGGCTGCCGGTCGACGGGAGAGGGAGAGATCAAGCATGAGCAAAGGCCTTCCGTGGCCCGGATCGGTGCTCAATGACGGCCCGACCCTCCTGTCTGCCAAAGGAGGTGATCATGAGTCCCGGTGTGACGGATGTGACCGGAGGTCAGCGAGCGACGGAACGTCCGCGACGGTGAGTTGATGGTCAACGGGAACCGGCTGCCTTGAGGTGGTGGTGTCAATTTCTGTAACGAAAGGGGAATTGGGGGTCGAATGAGGAATCCGCCAAGGCGATAGAGGATGCGACTGGCCGCGAAGGATTTGCGAATGTGATGCGGGTCACTTTAAGTCGTCGTTGCTGGGTTTGCCGCGATCAAGCTAGCGTGGCCATGGGGACGGGCGATTTCCCTGAGGTGCAGTGGTTTTGAGCCGTCCGTCCAGGAACCGGTTGACGCGGTCCGATGCTGCGGACAGGCTGTCGCCAGCGCGATGGATCCGGGATTCCTCGATGCGCCCTGGTTGTTTTGTTCATGATGTCGCAAGGAAATGCCAAGAATACCTGATCACTCTGTAGGACTGTGAAGGTTGGTGCGCCTGTGGCAGTTTTCGACAGTGCTCTGGATCGTGGAGCCAACGCTCCTTCTCCGTTATTGAGAGTCGCACAGAACGGGGTCGATCTGCTCGCCGACCCGGCCGGGGGCACGAGCGGAGTGCGAATCGGCACCAATGCGGCTGCTCAGCGCGGCTTCGGCCCCGCGGAGATGCGCAAGTGTGCCCGCCTGATCGATGCCGTACTCGGCGCGGTCCGGCCGGTCGACGACCGGAGTTGCGAACTGGAGCAGTTCACCCGGAAGGCGGTGGCGGCGGACGTCGCCACGCTCGCCTCGCAATTCCCGCTGCCGCGATATGCGTCGACCGACCGATGGCAAGCCGAGCGGTGAGCCGCCTGGACGACCGTCTGGACATGCTGAGCGTATCCCCGGGGCAGACTCCGGTGATCAAGCTGGCCGACGAGGAGCTCGAGCTCTACGCGAAGCTGGAATTCTGCAATCCCAATGGAAGTGCGAAGGACAGGTCCGCGTTCTGGATTCTCAAGCGGGCGATCGAGCGGGGAGAAATCACCGAGCGGACCACGGTGGTGGAGTCTTCATCCGGCAACTTCGCGCTCTCGATGGCCTCGTTGTGCCGATCGCTCGGCATCGACTTCCTGCCGGTGATCGACCCGAACTGCAACGCCTCGACCGAGGCGTATCTGCGCTCGCTGTGCCGGCGGGTGGAGAAGGTGGAGCACCCGGACGGCGCCAACGGCTTCCTGAACGCGAGGCTGGACCGGGTCGGTGAACTCCGCCGGCAGCTGGAGCCGGTGTACTGGCCGAATCAGTACACCAATCCGGACGCGGCGGCGGCGCACTACCGGCTCACCGGTGGTGAACTGGCCCGTACCTTCCGCTCGGTGGACTACCTCTTCGTCGGTGTCAGTACCGGCGGGACCATCGCCGGGCTCTCGCACCGGATGAAGGAGGTGTTCCCGGGCGTCACGGTAGTCGCGGTGGATGCCGTCGGTTCGGTGATCTTCGGTGGGCCGTCGGCACCACGGCGCATTCCCGGCCTGGGCTCGGGCATCGTCCCGCCGCTGGTGGGGCGGGCGCTGATCGACGAGGTCGTGATCGTGCCGGAGCGCCAAGCCGCCGCCGGCTGCCATGAGTTGCTCCACCGGTACGGGATCTTCGCGGGCGGTTCGACCGGCAGTGTGTACGCCGCGATCCGGAGCTACTTCGCCGATCGCGAGCCGGCCCGGCGCCGACCGGATGGTCGGCCCCCGACGGTGGTCTTCCTCTGCGCGGACCGCGGCACCGGGTACGCCGACACCGTCCACAACCCCGACTGGGTGGCGGCGAACCTCGCGGACGAGGGTCCCGTCCGGTTCCAAGCCCTTGATCTTCCCGCCTCCATCGGATGAGGTAGCGGCAGCGCGAGGAACGAACCGAGCGCGACGAGTCACCAGCGAATGCGGCGGTGGGGGAGGGGCGTTGGGCCGTGGCCGGATCGATGGGCGGCCGGGCGCCGCCTGGACCGGGCGTGATCACGGCCGCCGTGCAGCGGCTGCTCGAGGAGTGCTGCACAACGGCCAGGAGGTGCGGCTGAGGTTCGCCGACCTCTTCGTCCTCGGTGCCGGGGGCACCATCGCGCGTCGCGAAGACCTTCTTCTACGCGCCGACGGTCTGAGCCGCTCCCCGCACCGCCGTTCCGAGAAACGCAATGAGGCGCCGAGAATGACCCGAATACCCACCCAGGTGTCCGGCACGCGACTGAGCGTGCCGGATCCGCGGCGACTGCGCGGGCTGCAGCTGCTGTTCGACACCGCGGCGCCGTTCGCCGCCGGACCCGAGAGCGACGAGCTCTTCCTCGGTGCGCTGCGCGAGGTGAACACCTGGCACCTGGAGCACTCACCGTTCTACGCCTCGCTCTGGGTGGAGGCCGGCCGGCCGGACATCGGCTCGACGGCGGACCTGGACCGGCTGCCCTTCGTCCACGCCTCCTTCCTGAAGCGGAACGAGATCAGGTCGGTGCCCGAGGAGCAGATCTCCCTGCACCTCACCTCCTCGGGCACCAGCGGCCAGAAGTCCCAGGTCTTCCTGGACAAGTGGTCGGCGGACGTGATGCAGGAGATGGACTGCCGGGTGTTTGACCACTACGGCTGGGTGGACCGGTCCGAGGAGGTCAACTACCTGGTCTACGGCTACGAACCGCGTCCGGACTTCACCAACGGCGCCACTTTCGGCCTCGGTTACGTCAGCGAGCTCGCGCCGGCCAGGTCGCTCACCTTCGGCCTGCGGCACACCGGTACCGGGCACGAGTTCGACCCCTTCGGCTGCATCCTGGCGCTGCAGCGCTACGCCGAGGAGGGCATTCCGGTCCGGATCCTCGGCTACCCCGCCTTCCTGCACTTCACGCTGGAGCGGATGGCCCAACTGAACCACCCGCCGCTGAAGTTGTCGCCGCGTTCGCTGGTCTTCCTGGGCGGCGGCTGGAAGAGCAACGCCGACCGGCAGATCCCCAAGGGCGACCTCTACGCGGCGATCAGGGAGCAGCTCGGCGTGCCGGACCACCGGATCCGGGACGCCTACGGCTCGGTCGAGCACCCGCTGCCGTACTTCGAGTGCGAGCGGCACAACCTGCACGTCCCGACCTGGTCCCGGGTACTGGTGCGGTCGGTCGACACGCTCCGGGCGCTGCCGTACGGGGAGACCGGCTACCTGCAGTTCGTCTCGCCCTTCATCACGTCGATGCCGACGCACAGCATCGTGATGAACGACCTGGGCACGCTGCACGCCCCCGAGGGCTGCGGCTGCGGGCTCGGCACGGCGTACTTCACCGTCCACGGGCGCGCCGGGGTCTCCCGCAACCGCTCCTGTGCCATCGCCGCCGCGGAACTCCTGAAGGCAGGGTCATGACCGACGTGAAGCACCTGTGGCAGGGAGAGTGGATCGACGACGAGGAGGCCGGGCGGCGGCTCGCCGACCTGGACACCTTCGCCGCCGCCGCCCGGCAGCTGCCGCCCTGCACCGAGGCGGTGATCGAGGCGTGCGCGGCGCTCGCCGCCGGGCTCGCCGGACCCGCCAGCACCGTCCGCGACCTGCTGGCGGCGGAGCTCGGGCGGTCGGGCGCCTCGGAGCAGGAGGCGGCGGCCGTGCTCGGCGACCTGGCCGGGCTGCTGCGCCGCGACGCCCTGGAGCGCGTACTGACGGCCCAGCTGGGTACCACCAGGCCCGAGACGCCCGTCCCTGCCGGGAGCGCGGCGGCGGAGTACTGGGCGCCGGTCGGACTGGTGGCGCACGTGCTGCCCGGCAACGTCGCCACCGCGGGGCCCTGGAGCCTGGTCGAGGGCCTGCTCACCGGGAACCTGAACATGGCCAAGACCACCGGCGGCAGCCGGTTCGTCCAGCTCTTCGCCGAGGCGCTGGCCGGGTACGACCCCAGCGGGGCGGTCGCCGCGCTGACCATCGTGCTGAGCTTCACGTCCCGGAACCGGGACTGGCTGCGCAGGGTCTGCCGGGCCGCCGACTCGGTGGTGGTCTGGGGCACGGAGGAGGCGGTCGCGGGGGTCGCGGAACACGTCGGGCCGGGGCGGCGGCTGGTGGCCTGGGGGCCGAAGATCTCCTTCGCCTACCTCACCGAGGCCGCCTGGTCCGACCCGGGGATCCTTGCGGACCTCGCCCGCAGCGTCTGCCGGCACGACCAGCAGGCGTGCACCAGCCCGCAGGTGCTCTACCTGGACACCGAGGACGACGACCAGCTCTTCGCGGTGGCCGAGCGACTGGCCGAGGCGCTGGCCGAGGCGGCCGCGGGACTGCCGCATCCCACCCCCACCCTGCAGGAGCGGGCCGAGATAACCACCACGGTGACGGTCGCCCGGCTGGAGCAGCACCTAGGCCACGGCCGGGTGCTGGCCGACCCCGAGGGGCGGTGGCGGGTGCTCGCCGACCGGCGCTCCGAGCCGGCGGTGTCCCCGCTGTTCCGTACGGTCTGGGTGCGGCCCCTGCCGCGCAAGCGGATCCCCGCCGTACTGCGGCCGCTGCGCAGCTATCTGCAGACCGTCGGTCTGGCGGCGGCCCCGGGCGAGACGGGCGTACTCGCCGACGAGTTCGTCCGGGCCGGCGCCCTGCGGGTCACCGCGGTGGGGGCGATGAACGACTCGTACCCGGGGGAGCCGCACGACGGGCTGCTCGCCCTCCAGCAGCACAGCCGGCGGGTCTTGGTGCCACGGGTCTGACCGCCCGCCGCCCGGGCCTCCCACAGCTGCGCCCGACCGCCCGCCGCTCTGCGCACGGGCGGTCGGGAGCGAGCCGGGGGCGCGTTCCGGCACTCGGCCGACTGCAAGTCAAGTACCTTGTGTACCCGGTCGGTTGACGAATGGGGAGGGATCGATGGACGGAGTCCCGGTGCTCGGAATCCGGGAGTGGCCCGGCGGGCAGGGTGTGGTGATCACCGGAGGGACGGCACCCGACGGGAGACCGGATGCCGTCATCCACTCCTATCTGACCGGCGACCGCCACAGCGCGCCCGCGTACGTCTTCGCGCAGACGGCCGGCCGCGACCAGACGTCGGCCGCGCTGGTGAACCTGCTCGGCCGGGGCGGCCGCCCGGGGCCGGAGGCGGTGCGGCGGCTCGGCGAGTACCCGGAGGCGGCCGAGATCGACGGCAGCCCGGTGGAGGCGGTACGGCACCACTGGAGCGACGAGCGCATCCGCGGCCTGGAGTTCACCTGGCGCGGGTGGCGGGTGGCGGTGCTGGCCTGGGAGCGGCCACTCGACGCCGCGTTCCTGGCCTCGCTCGGAGTGCGCCGCCGGGTGTGACCGGGCCGCGCCCGCGCGGGGCGGCTACCAGTGGGCGGGGCGGTTGAGGGCGGCGGGCAGCCTGGTGGCGGCATCGCCCCTGGCGGCGTTGAGCTGGGCCTGGGTGAGGAAGATGCTGCCGGTGAGGTCGGCGCCGGACAGGTCGGCGTTGCGGAAGTCGGCTCCGATCAGGTCGGCGGAGCGCAGATCGGCGCCGGACAGGTCGGCCGCGATCAGGTAGGCGCCGCGCAGGTTGGCGCCGCGCAGGTCGGCGCCCTTGAGCCGGGCGCCGATCAGGTCTGCGCCGCGGTGGTTCTTCTTCTTGCCGGGGACGCCGGCCCGGACCAGTTCGCTGGTGCGCAGCAGGAGCGCGTTGACGTCGGCGCGCAGTGCGGGGACGTCGGCCTGGACGAGGGTCTCGGCGTCGGCGCGGGTGAGGCGCTCGACATCGCCCAGCGCACGGTGCAGGTCGCGGTGGACGGGGCGGGCGGCGGGCAGCTCCAGCGCCTCGGTGAGGTACCAGAGCAGCTCGTGCAGCTGGCGCATGACCGGGAACACCTCGAACATCTGTCGTGCGGTGCCGGGGGCCTGCCGCCAGTCCTGCCCGTCGAAGGTGACTTGGGAGACCTTCTGCCCGGCGCCGAAGCAGTCGAACACGGTGCAGCCGGGGAAGCCCTTCTCGCGCAGCCGGGTGTGGATGCCGCAGCGGAAGTCCGCCTGGAGGTTGGAGCACGGCCGGCCGGCGTCCTTGTCGACCGCGAAGTCGGCCGAGGCGGCGAAGGGCAGGGCCACACAACACAGGCCGAAGCAGTTCGCACAGTCGGACAGCAGGCCGAGCCGGCTGTCACCCGGGGCCGGGGTGGACGGGGCGTTGCGCTTCTGGGACAAGGTGCGTTCTCCTGCGAGGGGGCCGAGCACCGCCTGCTGCCGCGCTCCGGGCCGGACCCATTGTCCCTGACCGGGAGCACCCAGGTGGAGCCGGGTGGGACGGGACCCGGTCCTGCGACGCCCGCCACCCCTGGCCCGCACGGCTTCCGGTCCCGGTGCTACCCGGCGATCGCCCCGTCGCCGTGCGCCGGGCCGAGGGCCTTGCCGCCGGCGGTGACGAACTGCCAGGTGATGCCGTTGACCACGCCCTTGTCGAGTGGCGCGAGCTTCGCGAAGGCCGGCCGGCTGAGGTCGATGTGACCGGCGTCGCACGATGGGCACTTGTCCCGGACCGGGACGGTGACGGTCTTCCCGTGGTACGTGACCTTCACCGAAATGCCCCTGCACAGCGGGTCGTTGTTGGGATTGGCGGAGGTCCACCAGGTGTGGGAGACCGCGACCAGGAGTTCCGATCCGGGGTCGATCCGGGTGCCGCAGGCGCCGTAGCCGGTGTCGGTGTAGTACGTCATGCTGCCGCTCACCGGCTTGTTGCCCGGTATCGCGGCGGTGGCGGTGCCCGCGCTCAGGACGACTGTCGCGATCGCGGCCAGCGGGGCGCCGGCCCAGGCCTTCAACTGCTCGCCCATGCGGGTGTGTTCCTCCAGCTCGGGTGTACGGTGCGCGAGTGGGCGTCGGCGGACTCCGCCGCTCGCTGGTGCTGGCGGTGCCTTCGGAGGTGTCAAGTGCGCGCCTGGAAGGCCGAGTTCGCGGTGCGGCCCCGGCGCGGCCAGATGTGAAAGGTATGCGACAAGTCGGCTGTGGTCTATACCTTGATGTACTTTCAGGTCATTCCAACCACAGCAGAGCCGGGCGTCGACGCATGGGTGTCGACGCCCGGCGGGTGCGCGTACGGCGTGCTCAGGTGCTCCGAGGGGTGGCGCGGTGGTTCATGGAGCCGGGGTGTTTTCGGCCCGGCGGGTCATCGGAGAGTGGCCGGATCTCCGGCTGCGGGCCGGACCCCGGCGTGAAGCTGGTCCGGGAGGCGGGAGTCCACTCCCGGTGGCCGTCAATCAGACTGCGGTGCGGGAGAGTTCGAGGGCGGCCGGCTCATCGGGGCGGGTGCCCGGCAGACGAGGTCCGTGCAGTCGTCCGTCGTTGCCCGGTGGCTCGCGGTCGCCGGCCCCGGCCGGCCCGTCATTGGTGGTCGGCCCAGACGTAGGTCTCGGGCAGGAGCTCGGCGACGGGCAGCGCGCGCGGCCCCTCCGCGGTGCCCACGAGCACGGTCAGGTCGGGGAAGTAGTCGAAGAGCACCTGCCGGCAGCGCCCGCAGGGCGAGACGATCCCGCGCCCGCCGTCGGCGACCGCCACGATCGCCTCCAACTCGTACGCGCCCTGCGCGGCGGCGGCGCCCAGGACCACCAGCTCGGCGCAGGGGCCGCCGGTGAAGTGGTAGACGTTGAGTCCGGTGATGATCCGGCCGTCCTTGGCGCGGGCGGCGGCGGCCACGGTGTGGTTGTCACCCCGGGCGTACGTCTCGGCGGTGTGCGTGGCCGCCCGGACGAGTTCGAGGTCTGCTTCCGGCTCTATGCGATCGACGGCGGCCATCGTGTCCGGCTTCCCTGCGGCTCGGCGCGGCGCGGGCCCCGGCGGCGGTAGTGCGCGGGAAAGGGCGTCGCGGCTGTTGGACTGGTACCAACCATTGGAACACCGATCGGCGCGAACACCGGCATGGTTTTCCGCCGCCTGGCCGCCTGGCCGCCTAGCCGCTGCGCTCTGCCTCCACCGTTCCTGCGCCTTCCCGTCGTCGTGGGGGAGCGCGAGTGCCCCGGTCGGCGCTCGGGCGGACCGGGGCACTGGGGGAGGTCAGTCCAGGTTGTGGTGCGGTTCGATGCCGTCGTAGTCGCAGTCGGGCCATCCCGAGGGCTCGTGCTCCGGGCCGCCGTCGGGAGTGTCGTCGCGTCGGCCGCCGACGCCGGTTGACCGGGTCTTGCTGCTGGTCTCGTCGCCGGGCGCGGAGTCCTCGTGGGGGCTGGGCATGGTGTCCCTCCTCGATCGGGTGCTCGACACTGTTGCCCGGAGATTAATCGGACTCGACTGTTACGGATCACTTTGCCTTCACGGCCCTCTGCAGGTTCACCCGAAGAGCAGCGGCCGGGGCCGCTCAGCCCAGGTAGCCGGGGCTGTGCAGCAGGGCGGTACCGCCGTCCCGGCGCGCCCGGAGCGCGTGCGCAAGCCGCGGCACGGCGTGCGGGTGCAGCAGCTCGACCGCCCGCCTGATCGGGAAGAAGCCGTACTCGGCCACCTCCTCTGCCTGCGGAAGGATCGCCGAGCCGGTCGGCACGGTACCGCCGTCGAACATGAACTGAACCGCCGGGTGAGCGAGTTGGCCCTGCTCGGGCAGCGGGTCGCGCCACTCCACCACCACCAGCCGCAGCTCGGCCGCGGTCAGTCCGGTCTCCTCGTGCAACTCCCTTGCGGCGCACTGCTCCGGGCTCTCACCGCAGTCGATCGCGCCGCCCGGATACAGCCAGGAATCCCGGTAAGTCGCCTTCAGCAGCAGTACGTTGCCGTCGGGGTCGGTCAGCAGCACGCTGCTCCCGACGTAGGCGCGGACGAGGCTCGTCAGCCATTCCTGCTCGGGTAGCCAGGTGGTGCTCAACGCAACTGCTCCTAGGGCGAGTCGTGCGGTCTGTGCGGGTCAGCTCGGGGAGGTCAGGGCGGAGACGGCGAGGGTGCGGACGGGTACCAGGAGGGCGGCGTCCCGGCCGTGGTAGACGGCGTTGGTGAGCAGGACGAGGTAGCGGCCGGTGCGCGGGGCGAGATGGATGCTGGTGCCGGTGAAGCCGTGGTGGTAGGCGACGGGCCCGCTGTCCGGGCCGGTGTCGGCGATGATCCAGGCGAGGCCGCGGTGCCGTCCCGGCTCGATGTACGCGGCAGGGCGCATGCTCTCGGCCAGCCACTCGGAGGCGACCGTGTGCTCGGCGAAGACGGCCAGGTCGGCTGCGGTGCTGAAGGCCCCGGCGTGGCCCGCGACTCCGCCCATCAGGGCGGCGCTGGGATCGTGCACCGTGCCCCAGACGTGCGGCGCCCCCACCAGGCGCGCCTCGGTCGGAGCCACCCGCGGCGAGCGGACCAGCGGGCCGTAGGAGGTCTCGGCCATGCCCAGTCCGCGCCAGATCCCGTCCGCCAGTTGGTCGAGGGGGCGTCCTTGCAGCGCGGTGAGGAGCAGGCCGAGCAGGATGAAGCCCCGGTCGATGTACCGGTGTCGGCGGCCGGGTTCGCTGATCAGTGGCTCCGCACAGATCAGCTGGGCCAGCGGGGTTGGGCTGCCCAGGTAGCGGTCGAAGGAGGTGCGGTCGAACAGGCCACTGGTGTGCGTGAGTATCTGACGTATCGTCAACGCCCCGCCTGGGCTGGGAAGGTCCGGTAGAAAGCTGCGGACGGGCGCGTCGAGTTCGAGCAGTCCGTCGCGGACGGCCCGACCGACCAGCGGCCAGGTGGCCGTCACCTTGGTGAGCGAGGCCAGGTCGTAGCGGGTGTGTTCGTCGGGCGCCACCGGTCCGCAGTCCGGGGCGACCGTGCCGCAGGCGACGGTGGTGCGCGGACCGCCGGCGGTGCCGGCGGTGATCACACCGCCAGGGATCCGCCCCGCCGCGACCAGCGGTGCCAGGGCGTCCTGCAGAGTGGCGGCGGCGCCGGCCGCCCAGTTGCGGGCCGAGGACACGGTCACTTCCTCCCTTTCCTGCGGGGCCGGCCTGCGGAGCAGGGCCATCTCTGTGGTACCCCGGCAGCCGGGCGCAGAAGCTGAAGCGGACGTGTACGGCAGGATTCGGGGGCGTGGTCGGGGCACCCCGCCCCGGGGTGCCCGGAGGTCAGGCGGAGGTGGACAGTTCCTCCAGGACCGCGACCGCGCGGTCGGCGTCGTCGGCCGAGACGAACAGGTGGTCGTGGTGGAAGCCGGCCACCACGTTGCAGCTGATGCCGTGTTCGGCGAGGCGACCGGCGACGGCGGCAGTCAGTCCGACGGCCTCCAGCGCGGAGTGGATGCGCAGCGTGATCCAGGCGGCCACGTACTCGTACCGCAGGCCGAGGGCGTCGGCCTCCTCCTGTGCCACCACCACGGTCGGCCCCTCCGGCTCCGCGACCGTGACCACCGGCCGCAACCCGGCCGGGACGCGGGCGGGGAGGGTGCAGTAGACGTACCGGCCCGGGTTGAGGGTCGGGCGCATTCCGCTCAGCAGCTTCTGGAGATCTCGTTCACCGGCCATGGCCGCCACCGTAGCCCGTACCCGCGGCGGTCGCCGGGAGGACGCGGCGGTCGGGGCGCGGAGCGCGGCCCGCGTTTGCGGGCCGCACACTGATGTCGCTGGACCATAATGTGTGCCACACACTATGGTGCTGTGTGTGGACGAATTCGAACTCCTCGACGCCCATCGACAGGAGCTGCGCCGCGGCTCCGTGGTGCTCGCGAGCCTGCTCGCGCTGCAGGCGCCGGGCTACGGCTACGGCCTGCTGGACGAGCTTGAGCGTGCGGGCATGCCGGTCGCGGGCAACACGCTCTATCCGCTGCTGCGCCGGCTGGAGAGCCAGGGATTGCTGACCAGCGAGTGGGACACCAGCCAGGCACGCCCGCGCAAGGTCTACCGGACCAGCCCTGACGGTGTCCGCCTCGCCGAGGCGCTGCTGCGCGAGTGGCGCCTGATCGACACCGCGTTCACCCGCCTCGACCCCTCGTCGGCCACCGGCTCGGCCCCCACCTCGAAAGGACAGGACCTGTGACCACCGGATTAACGGACCGGTACATCGCCGCCACCGTGCGGCGCGTGCCCGACAAGCAGCAGGGCGAGATCGAGCGCGAGCTGCGCGCCGCGATCGCCGACGACGTCGAGGCCCGCATCCAGCGCGGTGAGGCACCGGCCGACGCCGAGTACGCCGTGCTCACCGAACTCGGCTCCCCCGAGCGGCTGGCCGCCGGCTATTCCCACTCCACCCTCGCGCTGATCGGCCCCGACACCTACCCCGGCTACGTCCACGCGCTGCGGGGCGCCTGCCGGGGCGTGCTTCCGGTCGTCTACATCGTGCTCGTCCTCGTCGCCCGCGCCCACGGGGAGAACGCCTGGGTCGCACTGCTGCGCCCGATCGGCAGCACCGTGACCGTGGCCGTGTACCTCGCCGTCTGCGTGACCGTCCCGTTCGTGATCGCCGATCGGGTGCGCGGCGCCCGTCCCGAGGCCGCCCCGGCGGCCGGCCCGTGGACCCCGGACCAACTGCCCGCCGCCGACCAGCCGCGCCCGGCCCAAGTCCGCGATCTGGTCACCGGGGTGATCAGGGCCGCGGCCCTGATCGCGGCCCTGATCGCGCAGCGGGTGATCTCACCGGTCACCACCCCCTCGGGCGCGCATGTGCCGATCGTCAACCCGGCGCTCTGGGACTTCTGGATCCCCTACTTCGCCGGAGTGCTCGCCCTCTCCGTCCTGCTCGACGTCGTCGTCCTGCGCCTGCGCCGCGGTAGCCCCGCCATCGCCATCGCCCGAGTCGCGTTCACCTTCGCCGGAATCGCTCCGCTCGCGTGGCTGTTCTGGCAGGCGCGGGTGCTCAACCCCGCGCTCGCCGACGGCGCCGGCGCACTGGCGACACTGGCGGCGCCGGGCAACTGGACGGCCTGGCTCGCCGTCCTCGTCCTCGCCCTGGCCGCCACCGGCGCACTCGCCCAGGTCCGGCGCGAGCTCCGCCAGCCGTGAACCGCGGCCGCGCGGAGAGCCGGGAAGGTCCCCGAGGAGGACGGCGTGGGGGGGGGGGGGGGGGCCCCCCCCCCCCCCCCCCCGCCCCCCCCCCGCCCCCGCGCAGCCTCCCTGTTTTGTTTTGGCTTTCTCCCTCCTCCCCCCTCCTCCCCCCACACCCCCCCCCCCCCCCCCCCCCCCCCCCCCCCCCCCCCCCCCCCCCCCCCCCCGCCTCCCCCCCCCCCCCCCCCCCCCCCCCCCCCCCCCCCCCCCGGGGCGCTCAACTCGATGACGGTTAAGGCTACTTGTCGGCGGTGAGCTTGCCGGCGCTGCCCCAGCTCTCCGGCGAGACCTCCTGGATCCACACCTGGACGGTGTCCGCCGGGATCTTGTACGCGTCGACGAAGGCGTCGGTGATGCGGGCAACCAGCTCCCGCTTGAGCTCGACGCTGCGGGGGCCCTGCTGGATGGTGACGACGGGCATGGTCTGCTCCTGGATCGTTCGCGCGTGTGGATCGGATCGCGGCGGCTCCCGGGCCGCGGAGGCGGTGGGGCTGCCGACATCCAGTTCACTCCGGCGGGCGCTCGCGACCCAGCGGCAATCAGAGCTCGTGACGATCGCGAATCGTGATCGCGAATCGCGATCGTGCGTTGCGATCAGGCCCTGCGGTGAAGGCCCTGCGGTATAGGTCTCGCGGTGAAGGTCCTGCCGTCAGGCCCCGTGGTCGTCGCGCCCGGCCTCGCGGCAGGCCGCCAGCAGCGGGCGCAGTCGTTCCGGTGCGGCGGCGCCGTGCACCGCCAGCGCGGTGGGGAGCGACAGGTTGCTCGCCGGGCCGCCCGCGCCGTCCGGCGAACGTGCCGGCAGGAAGGCGACCCGGCCGCCGAGCAACTGGTCCGCGTGCGCCGCGTACAGCACGGTCCAGCCCGGGGAGCCCGCACCCAGCGCCGCCAGGGTGTCCTGGAGGGAGCTGTGCGGGGGCCCCGGCACGGGCTCGAAGCCGGCGTCCCGGCAGGCGCCGACGACGAGGTCGACCAGCGGCGGATTGTTCTGGCGAGCCGTCAGGTAGAGCGGCATCTCGGCGAGCCGGGCGAGATCGACACCGGCCGCATCGGCCAGTGGATGGCGAGAGGACAGCACCACCAGCAACTCGTCCTGCCAGACCGGGATCTGCCGCACGCCCTCGGGTGCCTCCATCTCCCCGCGCAGGAAGGCCGCGTCCAGCTCCCGGTCGGCGACCCGCCGCAGCCGGTCGCCCCGTGGCACCGACACCAATTCGACCCGGGTGCCGGGCGCTTGTCGCTCCAGTGCCTCCAGTACCCGCTCCAGTCGCGCGCCCATCCCCGCACTGGTGCCTATCCGCAGTACCGGGGCGCGTGCGGCGGTGAACCCGTCGACCGCTTCCAGCGCGCGCCGCTCCGCCGCCAACACCTCGCGGGCGGCGGGCAGGAACGCGGCGCCGGCCTCGGTCAGCCGCACCCGCCGGGGCGATCGGTCGAACAGTTCCACCCCCAACTCCCGTTCAAGCCGCCGGACCTGTTGGCTGACGGCAGACTGGACGATCATCAGCCGCTCGGCGGCGCGGCCGAAGTGCAGCTCCTCCGCCACGGCGGCGAAGTACCTCAGTTGGCGAAGTTCCATCCCTTGATCCTCGCAGGGAATCCCGGCCTTCAGACCGGGCGGGAATGCGATCCTTGGCCCGGAGACGCGGAGCGCCGGAGTTCCCTGCGTCCTGGGGTGACGGCCTCGCACGCCAGCGGCCAGTACGTCACAGGTACGAACCGGTGTCGTAGGCGGTGCGAGGACGTCCGCCGACTCGAAGAGACGACAACGCGGACACTGAGGTTGTTTCAAAGGTGTTCGCTCGTGAAACACGGCGACGGTCGCCGGTCATGCTGCGGGTTCCATGTTCCATGAGTTGTTTCGGCTGGACGGCTGAAACGCCCTCATGAAACGGCGGCAGGGACGGATAGTCGAAGGCCGGCCCCCGCCACACGCGGGGCCGGCCTTCGTCGTGCTCAGTGCGCCGCGCGCACCGCCGAGACCAGTCCGCCGGTGCCCTCGTCCTGCTGCGGCGGGGTGAGCACCGGACGGCCGTAGGCCTCGGCGCGCTCACGCAGGGTGAAGATCTCCGCCTCCCAGCCGAGGCCGTCCAGCCAGCCGACCGGGTCCTCCGGCATCTCCGAGACCCACATCGTCGCTGCCGATCCCGGAGCGGCGTCCCCGCGGAAGCGTTCGACCACACCGCGCGAGGCCAGTGTCAGGCCCAGCCTGCTGCCTGCAGCGGACAGCGCGCCGACCCGTTCGAGCAGCGACTGCACCGCGTCCTCGGGCAGATAGATCAGCAATCCCTCGGCGATCCACACCGTCGGCTGCGCCGGATCGTGCCCGGCCGCGGCCAGGGCGCCGGGCCAGTCCTCGCGTAGGTCGACCGGGACGGTTATCCGCTCGCAGCGCGGAACGGCCCGTTCCTGACGCAGCACCGAGGCCTTGAAGCCCAGCGGTTCGGCCGTGTCGACCTCGAACAGCCGGGTCCCCGCAGGCCAGTCCATCCGGAAGGCCCTGCTGTCCATCCCGGCTCCGAGCAGCACGACCTGCCGGACGCCGGACGCGACTGCCCGGTCCAGCAGGTCGTCCAGGAACTTCGTCCGGATGACGATCGAGAAGGCCACACCGAGCCAGCGGCGCCGCGCCGCCTCGTCCGCGCGCGGGGGCGGCGGCGCCCCGGGGCCTCTCCCGCCGGCCGTGGCGAAGGCCAGCGCCAGCGGGTCCCGGAACAGCGGCTGCTCGCGTGCCGTCTCCATCGCCCTCACCCGGGCCACGCCCACGGCTGTGGCCCACACCCCGGACGGCTCGACCCGCCCCGCCGCATCAGTCATGCGTTCAGCCTAGGCCGCCGGGGCGTCACACCGGCGCGGTGGGACCGGGGTTTCCTTCGCAACCTTCTCCTGCCTGCACCACTACATGTGGCACACGGTCTGGCGATGGGTGAAACGGAAACACCCCAAGACGGCCTGGAAACAGATCCGTCGCCACTACGGCGGTCACGGATCCTGGTGGGCCAGCGAGAACAGGGAACTGTTCAACCCGATCTCGGTAGGCACCACGCGCTACCGCTACCGGGGAACAATCCCCACTCCCTGGCCGAGCACGGGATGAGAACTATCGCCGCGGGATCCCTTCGGGGCTTGTGGAGAGCCGGGTGCGGTGCCAAGTCGTATGCCCGGTTCAGGAAGCGGCTCCGGGGAAACGGACCGGTCGAAAGACCGGAACCGCGCCCCCCGGGCCGACTTCACCAGTGGTGGTCTGTGACAGCGAAGATGGATCACTTGCAAGTGAAGTTGGACCGACGCTAGTTTGCGACAGCGAAGTTGGACCGGTAGGGCTGTCGTCAGGCGGGGGACGCGGTGGGAGAGCCAGCCCGTGCGCTGGATCAGGATGCACTTACGGGCTTTGAGCTGGACTTCGAAGACCCAGCGCGAGCCCACACGAGACCCGCTTAACACCAGCCACCTAGGACGCGCCGTCGCCGGCGGTCTCGCCGCAGCGCGGCTCGATGCGGTCGACTACTTGCTCGCTCCACGCGCCGATGACCGCCGCCTGCTCGGGAGTGAGTGAGTCGAAGAAGTGGCGGCGGATGTTGTCGGCATGCACGAGGATGGCGCTCTGGGCGGCGCGGCGTCCCTCGGCGGTCAGCCCGATCCCCGCGCGGCGGCCATCGGCCCCGTACTGGGTGCGCTTTACGAAGCCCCGTTTTTCCATGCGTGTCAGCTGGTGTGAGACGCGGCTCTTGTCCCAGTCGAGGGACTCGGAGAGTTCGCCGACGCGCATCTCGGGGCCGGTACCCCTCCACAGCGTCACCAGCACACTGAACTCGGCTTTCGAGATTCCGCTGTCGCGCTGCAGACCACGCTCCAGCTCCCTGGTGAGCAGGCGCTGTGCGCGCATCCAGGTGTCCCAGAACTCCCACTCCTCGGGTTCCAGCGATCGAGTCTCCGTCATGTCGCCGAGGATACCGCGACCAGCAGAGTTGTCACTTCAACTCTTCCCGATCTAGAGTTGACGCATCAACTCTCCTGAGGGGAAGACCATGACACTCCGCATCGCACTCATCCTCGGAAGCACCCGCCCCGGACGCCGCGGCGACCAGATCGCCGCCTGGGCGCTGGAGGCCGCCCGTGCCCACGGCGGCGCCGACTACGACCTCATCGACCTCGCCGACCACAACCTCGGCAACCTCGACGAGCCCGGCAACCCGAACCTCCAGCAGTACCAGCACGACCACACCCGCACCTGGGGCGCACTCATCGACAGCTTCGACGGCTACGTATTCCTCGTCCCCGAGTACAACCGGTCCTACCCCGGAGCCCTGAAGAACGCCCTGGACTACGTCTACCGGGAGTGGAACGACAAGGCCGCCGGGATCATCAGCTACGGCGGCTGGGTCGCCGGGGCCCGGGCCGCCGAGGCGCTGCGGCTCGTCCTCGCCGAACTCCAGGTGGCCACGGTCCGGGCCCAGCCCACCATCTCGACACACTCCTCGTTCCACACCGGCACCTTCGTCCCCCAGGAGGGCCTCGACACCGCCGTGGGCGGCATGCTCGACCAGGTGATCGCCTGGTCCGGCGCCCTGCGCGGGGTCCGTGAGGCCAAGACGCCGACGGCCACGGCTGCATGATCAGATCACATCTCCCACCTCGGCCGCTGTCCCGCCAGGCACGCCAAACCCTGAACCGGAACCACTACAGCGGCGCCTCGACCTGACCACCGGGAAGCAGAGTGGCTTCCGTTCATGACCGGCCACTCGTGTTCAGTCGAGTGCGGAAGCCTGGCCGACCGCGGCAAACAGGATGAGTGGCAGTTCCTTGTCGGCCTGGCCGATCGCCAGCGCGAGCCAACGACCGCTGTCGGGAAGCGGCCACACCTGCATGCTCACGGCCTGTTGGCTGAGGTAGTCGAGCGGCTCGGGCACCGGCTCTCCCTCGCAGCCAGCACTGAGATACGGTCCGAGATCCACGACGAACGCGTTGCCCCACCGAGTCGTCAGGCGTGCTGCCAGGTCGTCGAGGCAGGCCTGCAGGTCGGCTTCGGCCTCAGCCCAGGCCTGTCCGTCGTCGTCCTCCCAGAAGTCCCGGCTGACCTGCAGTTCGCGCACATGATGCTCTGGTCCACCTCCCCCGGAGGCGTTGACATAGGTCACCTCCGGGAACGGCTGCACGGCCAGCGCGTCAATTGTCGAGAGGTACTCCTCGGTTGTCATGGGCGCAGGTTATGGGACCGCGCGGACAACTCGCACCGACCAATGATCGGCCGGACAGCTCCTGGATCGACTGAGCCAACCGGTCATGCCGCCCCACTCAAGTCACAGCATCAGTCCAACTTCGCTGTCCCAAACCATGCAGTGATCCATCTTGGATGGCACGACCAGGCATCGGTCCAACTTCAGTGGCATGCCGTCCACCTTCGCTGTCACAGGTCAAGTGGCGCCGACGGCGGAACCGTTGACGAGCGATAGTTAGCGATATATCGTCGAGGTATCGAGATGCTTCGGAAGAGAAGTGTCGAGCGAGAGTGGCGAAAGGTGGTGCGCGCCATGCGCACAAGGGGATCGTTCCGGGGAGGGCGTCGGCGCTCGGAGCGTGGGGAGTTCTCGGGTGAGGGCTTCGAGGGGCGGCACGCCTTCGGTGCCTTCGGTGGGCCTGGCGGCCGGCCCGGCCCGTGGGGGCCCGGCCTCGGCGGGCCGTTCGGCCCCGGCGTGGGCGGACGGGGGCGCGGCGGCCACGGCCGCCGGGGCGGCCGGGCGCGGCGCGGTGACGTGCGCGCCTCGCTGCTGGCGCTGCTCAGGGAGAGGCCGATGCACGGCTACGAGATGATCACCGAGATCGGCGAGCGGACGGGCGGGGCCTGGCGGCCGAGTCCGGGATCGGTCTACCCGACCCTCCAGCTGCTGGAGGAGGAAGGGCTGATCCAGGCTCAGGAGGTCTCCGGAAAGCGCCTGTTCGAGCTCACCGAGGCCGGCCGGGCGGAGGCCGAGGCCGGTCAGGAGTCCCCCTGGGACGAGGCCGGGCGCGGTGTCGACTGGGAGGCGGTCCAGGAAGTCGGCCAGGCGCTGGCCGCGGTGGACCACGCCGTGCGGCAGGTGATGACCACCGGCTCGGAGGAGCAGCGCGCCAAGGGGCTCGCCGTGCTGACCGAGGCGAAGAAGAAGCTGTACCTCATCCTCGCCGAGGAGGACTGAGCGCGGCCCGGCCCTCGCCGAGGAGGGCCGACGGCGGCCGGATCCGCGCCGGACGGGATCGGCCGGGCCTGGCGGGCGCGGGGCCGCGCGCCCCGGACACCCGCTCGGGAGCCCCCGGTGGAGTCAGGCCGAGGCGGACGGGTCGTACTCGTACCGCCAGTAGCGGCGCCGCTTCTCGGAGCGCAGCTCGGCCCGCCGGTAGACCAGGGTGGTGGCCGGTGCGTCGCCATGGGCGGGGACGGGTACTCGGTAGATCTTGGGCACGCTGCCCAGCAGGGTCAGGCCGATCGGCAACACCCTGCCGTCCAGGGGTCCGCCTACGAATTCGGTGTCGGCACTTCTCACCACCCCAGCCTAAGCGAGCCGGCGCGGCCCTGGCCGGGCCCCTCGCCCGGGGGGCGGGGGCGGAAAGTGTGGCGGCTGTGGAGAAGTGGTGACGTTGGAGAAACGGAGCAGCAGGGCCACGGTGACGGTCGCAGTGACGCACGCAGCACCGCCCCCGGTCATTCGGACCCGTCCGGCACCCTTATCCTGCTCTGTACGCCCCCGGGAACCGCCCGGGTCTGCGGGCCCCGTACGGGCCGGGTCGGGCGCGTGTCGGTGTGCCTTCCCGTCGAGCCCAACTCTCGTACTCCGTACCGTGACCCAGGCGTTGGCCGACCGGCAACCCCGGCTCCGGCCCATGGCGGACGTGCCTGATCGAGCACCGTCCGGGAAGCAACAGGCGAGCCCGGGCGTTGCGTCGGTTGTCGCGTCGGTCGCCGCGTCGCACCAGGCGCGGCTGGTCACGGCAGGGTGCGGAAGGGGTCCGATGGAAGCCAGCGGCAGGTGGACGACCTGGTGGCGCAGGCGCGAGCGGCAGGAGGGGCGTGCGGCCGGCGGCGCGGACCCGGCGGTGAGACTCGATCAGCTGCTCCAGGCCGTCAGAGCGGGCTTCCCGGTGGCTCCGGCCGCCCATCCGGCCGGTTATCGATGTTCCTGTGACCGGATCGGCTGTCCGGCCCCCGCCCAGCACCCGGTCTCCTTCGCCTGGCAGTCCCAGGCGACCACCGACACCGAGCAGCTGACCCGCTGGCTCTCCCGCGACCCGCAGGCGAACTTCATCACCGCCACGGGCCGCGCGCACGATGTCCTGGACGTCCCGGCCGAGGCCGGCAGGCTCGCGCTGGAGCGCCTCGACGCGCTGGGCGTCGGCGGCCCGGTCGCGGCCGTCGGCGAGGACCGCTACCTGTTCTTCACGGCCACCCGCGGCACTCCGCAGGACGAGGACGAGTGGTGGCCGAGCGCGCTGGACAGCACGCCGGACACCGTGTCCGAGCACCCGGGCCTGCGGTGGCACTGCCGCGGCTCGTACACCCTGGTGCCGCCCGCCGCGCTCCCGGACGGCTCCGAGGTCCGCTGGCTGGACTCCCGAGGCCCCGAGCAGCCGCTGCCGGACGCGCTGCGGGTGCTGGACGTGCTCACCGACGCCTGCACCGAAGTGGGCGCGGTCGCCGAGGAGCAGTGGCTGATCGGTTAGCGGTCCCTGCCGCTGCTTCGGCCGACAGCCGGAGCCGGGAGCGGCCGCGACGACCGTCCTGGGGCCACCGGCGCATGGACGGCGACGCCTGACGGGCCGTCGGGCGGCTCGTCGGGCGTCGCGGTCATGGGGCCGTTACGGCAGGGTGAGGATCTCCGCGCCGTCGGCCGTGACCACCAGGGTGTGCTCGAACTGGGCGGTGCGCTTGCGGTCCTTGGTGACGACCGTCCAGCCGTCCTCCCAGACCTCGTAGTCGTAGGTGCCCAGGGTGAGCATCGGCTCGATGGTGAAGGTCATCCCGGGCTTGATCACCTCGGTGGCCCGCTCGCTGTCGTAGTGCGGGACGATCAGGCCGGAGTGGAACGACGTGTTGATGCCGTGTCCGGTGAAGTCCCGCACCACGCCGTAGTCGAAGCGCTTGGCGTAGGACTCGATGACCCGCCCGATCACGTTGATCTGCCGGCCGGGCTTGACCGCCTTGATCGCCCGGTTGAGCGACTCCCGGGTCCGCTCGACCAGCAGCTCGGATTCCTCGTCCACGTCGCCGCACAGGAAGGTGGCGTTCAGGTCGCCGTGCACCCCGTGGATGTAGGCGGTCACGTCGATGTTGACGATGTCGCCGTCCTGAAGGACCGTCGAGTCCGGGATGCCGTGGCAGATCACCTCGTTGATCGAGGTGCAGATCGATTTGGGGAACCCCCGGTAGCCGAGGTCCGACGGGTACGCGCCGTGGTCGCACATGTACTCGTGGGCGACGGCGTCGAGCGCGTCGGTGGTGACGCCGGGCGCGATCAGCTTCGCGGCCTCCGCCATCGCCTGCGCGGCGATCCGGCCGGCGATCCGCATCTTCTCGATCGTCTCGGCGGTCTGCACCTCGGGCCCGGTGTAGGGCGTCGGCGCGGGCTTGCCCACGTACTCGGGGCGCGCGATGTGCGCCGGGACCTTGCGGGTGGGGGACTGGATGCCGGGTACGAGAACCATGGCCGCGAGTCTATCCGCCGGGCCCCGCCCCGCCCCGGCTGTGTGTCCGAGCCGGGCACCGGGAATGATCCGTACCGAAGCGAACGAGCGACGGGAGACCGATCATGGCGTTGGGATTCGGCCGTAAGCCCACCGGCAAGCCGGGGGAGTGGTTCTACTGCATCAAGCACGCCAAGGTCGAGGAAGGCCCCGAGTGCCCCGCCAAGGACCGGCTGGGGCCGTACGCCACCCGTGAGGAGGCCACCCAAGCTCTGGAGATCGCCGCCGAGCGCAACCGCGAGTGGCGGACCGATCCCCGCTGGCGCGACGACCAGCCGAGCGACGAGTAGCGGGACGGCCGCGCGAGGGCCGTAAGGCTCGCTCTCCCGGGGCGCGCGGGGGCGCACGGCCGGCCCGCGGTGAAGCCGAGCGCGGCTGTCGCGCTCCTGACGCCGTACCCGAGTGCCGAGCGGGGCCCGCTCAGACCGTCGCCGCCTCGGCCTGCCGCCGGGCCGCCCGGACGGCCGCCGCGTGCGGGTCGGCCCTCGAGTCGTACGCCAGCAGCTTCGGCAGGGCGGCGGCGAGTCCGAGCACGCCGGCCACGCAGGCCAGCCCGCCGGCCCAGACCGAGCCGCGTACGCCGATCACCGCGGCCGTCCCGCCCACCCGGACCTGCCCCAGCTGCGGGCCGACCGAGTAGCTGAGCAGCTCCACCCCGGCCAGCCGCCCGCGCAGCTCGTCCGGAACGGACTGGCTCCAGATCACCGAGCGGGCGATGCCGCTGATCTGGTCGGCGCCGCCGGCCAGCGCCAGACCCAGCAGGACCAGCCAGATCTCACCCGCCAGCCCCGCCAGCACCATCGCCGCACCCCAGCCGAGCGCGGCGAGCACCAGCATCCGGCCGTGCCGGTGGACACGCGAGGTCCAGCCGCTGGTGGCGCCGACGGCCAGCGCCCCGGCCGCCGAGGCGCCGTACATCAGGCCGAGCGCCCACTGGGCGTGCAACTCGCCGGCCAGGAACGGGAATACCGCCACCGGGTAGGCGAAGAGCATCGCGCAGAGGTCTATCGCATAGGTGCCCAGCAGGTCGGGCCGGCTCCAGGCGTACTTCACACCGGTGGCGATCGTCCGCAGCGAGGGCTTCTCGGCGCCGGTGGACGGCGGGACGGCCCGCATCCGGGTGAGCAGCAACAGTGAGCCCCCGAAGGTGGCGACGTCCAGTGCGTACGCCGTCTGCACGCCCGCCGTCGCCACCACGACGCCGGCCAGCGCCGGGCCGGCCACCGAAGCGGCGTTGCGGGACAGCGAGTTGAGCGCGTACGCGGCGGGGAGCCGGTCGTGTGCGACGATCCTCGGGGTGAGCGCGTCGAGGGCCGGCCGCTGCAGACCGCCGAGGGCCGCGACCAGCGCGGCCACCAGGTACACCGGCCACAGCAATGGCCGCGGCAGCAGCGCGTTGAGCAGCAGCAGCCCGGAGAGCAGGCCGAGCCCCGCCTCCGACAGCAGCACCAGCCTCCGCCGGTCCAGCGCGTCCGCGAGCGCACCGCCCCACAGCCCGAAGACGATCAGCGGGACCAGCTCCACCGCTCCCACCAGGCCGACCGCGAAGGAGGAACCGGTCAGGTCCTTGAGCTGCAGTGGTACGGCGACATAGGTCAGGAAGCTGCCGAAGGCGGTGACGGAGCCCGAGGTCCACAGCAGCCGGAAGTCCCGTGAAGAACGCCAGGGGGACATGTCGGGGCGGATCCCGCGCAGCGCGGACCGCAGTCGGCCCGGCCGACGGGACGGTTCGTCGGAAGTCATGGTCCCGTCATCCTGGGCTGCGACGGCGTTCGGGAGCAACCGAATTAGGGGGTATCCGGATCCCCGCACCGATTCCGGCTGCGCCCGTCCCCGGCGCGGTAGTTGGATGGCCGGGTGACCGATGACTCCCGCATCCCCGAGCACCCGCTGGACCGCCTGCACCGCGGGGTACGGCGCACCCGCGAACTCACCGGCGGCCGGGCGGCCACCGGCCTGAGCCATGACGAGGCCGATGCCGAACTCGGCACCGTCGCCACCGACGACGCCATCGGCTTCGACCCGTTCCCGCTGCTGCGCGCGCTGCACACCTGCGGCGCGCGGGCGGTGGTGATCGGGCAGGTGGCGGGGATCCTGCACGGCTCCACCGAACTGACCGGCGACCTCGATCTCCTCTGGGACGGCGACCCGGGCCAGGCGCCCGCCCTCACCGCCGCCTTCGCGGCCGTCGGTGGCGGCCTGTACGACGACGACGGCGCTCCGCTGCCGCTGTGCCCGCATTCCTTCGCCCGCCCGAAGGTCCAGTTCACCTCGCCCACTGCGAGCGGCGACTGCTGCACCCCGGCCCTCCCCTGGGGCGGCATCCCCGTCGCCGGCTTCCTCGACCGCGCGCTCACTGTCACCGCCTCCGACGGCCTCACCGTCCGCTACCTGTGCCGAGAGGACCTGATCGCCATGCGCCGCGCCGTCGGCCGGCCCAAGGACCTGCGCCGCGCCGCTGAGCTCGAAGAGCTCTGAGACGCGGTACGGCCGTTCACCAGTGGGCGAGCGGGGAGGCGGCCAGCCGGGCGAGGAAGGCGAAGCGGGGGCGGAGGCCGGCAGCGGTGCTGACGAGGTGCTGGACGAGGTCGAAGGGCTCCTCGGCGGCTTCGGGGACGGCGAGGCGTTCATGGGCGAGGGAGGCGAGGTCGCGGTCGCCGGTGTCGAGGGCGAGGACGGTGGCGCCACAGCGCCGGGCGTCGTGGACGCGCTCCAGCAGCGGCGCCTCGGCGGCGTCCGGGGCGACCACCAGCACCGTGGCGCCGCGCCGGACCTCCGTCAACAGGTCGACGCGGTGGGCGAGATGGGCCGGTGAGCGGTCCGGGACGCGGTGCCGCAGCAGGGTGGGGGCCAGTTCGCCGACACCGGAGCGGTCGGCCTCGATGTCCAGATGGGCGGCCAGGTGCCAGGGCTCGTACCGCTCGGTGCCGACCAGCAGCAGCCCGGTGGCGCCGCGCCGGCTGACGGAGTGGCGCAGCGCGCCGCCGAAGGCCCGGGTGGTCTCCGGCCATCCGGTGCCGGCGAGCGATCGGGCCAGTGCTGAAACTCTCACCGCGTCCATCTCTCTCCTTGCGTGGGAATCCCGGCCTTCAGGCCGGGAGGGAAACGCATCCTTCTGAACTACGGCGCGGAGCGCCGGAGTGCAATCCGTGACCTGTCCTCGGGCAGCGGTCAGGGCTTGGCCGTCATGAGGCTCCACGGAGCCGAGTGAGAAGCTTCCCTGCGGGGAGGAGGAGTCACGGAGGGAGAGGATGGAGTACCCGGCCGGGTTTTGGCAGGATCTCCGGCATGAGTACCCACGATTCAGTGACGGAGCCGACCCGAGGGCTCCCCGATGTCTCCCAGCTGGTGATCGGTGTCCTGGGCGGCACCGGCGACCAGGGCCGCGGTCTGGCCTACCGCCTGGCCAAGGCCGGACAGCAGGTGGTGATCGGCTCCCGTACCGCGGAGCGGGCCGAGGCGGCGGCGGCCGGAATCGGCCTCGGCGTCCGGGGCGCGGAGAACGCGGCCGCGGCCCGGGAGAGCGACATCGTGATCGTCGCCGTGCCGTGGGACGGCCACGCCGCCACCCTCTCCGCCCTGCGCGAGGAGCTCGCGGGCAAGCTCGTGGTGGACTGCGTCAACCCGCTGGGCTTCGACAAGCAGGGCGCCTACGCGATCCGGCCCGAGGAGGGCAGCGCCGCCCAGCAGGCCGCCGCCCTGCTGCCCGACTCCCGGGTCACCGCGGCCTTCCACCACCTCTCGGCGGTGCTGCTGCAGGATCCCGCGATCGAGCGGATCGACACCGATGTGATGGTGCTCGGCGACGACCGCCAGGCGACCGACGCCGTTCAGGCGCTGGCCGAGCGGATCCCCGGCATGCGCGGCATCTTCGCGGGCCGGCTGCGCAACGCCCACCAGGTGGAGTCGCTGGTGGCCAACCTGATCTCGGTCAACCGCCGTTACAAGGCCCATGCGGGCCTGCGCATCACCGACGTGTGACCGTGCCCGGAGGGCCCCTGCGACGGCGTCGGGGGCCCTTCGGTGAGAATGGAACGGTCATACCGATCCGTAAGGAGTCCCGCGCCATGCCACGCAACGCCCTCTTCGCCTCGATCGTCTTCGTGCTGGCGGTCGCCGCGGCCGTGGTCTCGTTCGTCCAGGGCAACTGGCTGGGCGTGGTGTGGGTGCTGATGGCGGGCGTCTCCAGCAACATCGCCTGGTTCTACCTGCGCCGTGCGCGCCAGCAGAAGGCCGGGGCGGCCACCGGGGCCTGAGCCCCGGGCCGCTCGGGCCGGTGCCGCCGGACCCGCCGGGTCAGTGCTGCCAGAAGCTGAACAGGTACCGGCCCAGCGCGGCGTAGGCGCCGTCCACACCGAACAGGTCCATGGTCCGGTAGACCAGGTCGAAGAACCACTGGTTGACCTCGGACTGCCAGAGCACCACGAAGACCGCCAGCAGCCCGTACGGAGCGAACGGCTCGACCGCCCGGCGGGTCTTCGGCGACAGCCACGGCTCGACGATCCCGTAGCCGTCCAGCCCCGGGACCGGCAGCAGGTTCAGCAGGGCCGCGCTGAGCTGGAGGAAGGCCAGGAAGCCGAGGGCCGCGGCGAGCGGGGAGACGTTCAGGTCGTGGCCCTCGTAGCTCGCGTGCACGGCGGGGTCGTCCAGCCAGCCCGCACCGACCGGGATCAGCAGGAGCACCGCGCAGAGGACGTTCACCAGCGGGCCGGCGGCCGAGATCAGGCTGTGCTTGAGCCTGCCCCGGATGCGGTGGCGCTCGATGTAGACCGCCCCGCCGGGCAGGCCGATGCCACCGAGGATGACGAAGATCATCGGCAGTACGAAGCTGAAGACCGCGTTGGTGTACTTGAACGGGTTGAGGGTGAGGTAGCCCTTCGCCCCGATGGTGATGTCACCGCCGTGCATCGCGGTCCGCGCGTGCGCGTACTCGTGCAGGCAGAGCGAGACCACCCAGCCCGCCACCACGAAGAGGAACACCCCGACGCCCGCGTTGCCGTAGCCCGACCAGACGGCCCAGCCCGAGGTGCCGAGGATCGCGAGCAGGGCCCAGAAGACCGGGCTTATCCTGCGTTCCCCGCTGCGCGAGCGCTGGGTTTCGGCGAAGGTCATGGCGGTGGAGCTCCGAGGGGTAGGAGGAGGGCGAGGTCGATCATGCCGGGCCGGAGGAGGCCGGGACAAGCCGTCCCGGGTGAACGGACGGGCCCACGTCAGGGTTCCACACCCGCGGCTCGGTCGGGGCGCGCCCCCGCCGAACCGCGGGTCCCGGTCCGCCGGGGCCTGCGGGGTGACCGGTAAACAGGAGTGCGCCGCTGCGGGTGTCCACCAGAATGGTCCCCGTGCACTACGGCATCCTCGGAACGACCACCGCCCATCGGGAGGACGGCACCGCCGTCCCGCTGGGCGGCGCCCGGCTGCGCGCGCTGCTCACCGCGCTGGTGCTGCGGCAGGGGCGGCCCGTCCCCACGGACCTGCTGGTGGAGGAGGTCTGGGGTGCCGAACCGCCGCAGGACTGTGCCGCCGCCCTGCAGACCCTGGTCGGGCGGCTGCGCCGCACCGTCGGTCGGGACGAGGTCGGCTCCGGCCCGGCCGGGTACTGGCTGACCGGCCGGAACACCGACCTCGGGGAGTTCCAGCGGCTGTTCGCCGAAGGCCGGCAGGCCACGGCCGCCGCCGACCACGCCCGCGCCGCCGAGCGGCTGGGCCGCGCCCTCGGCCTCTGGCGCGGCCCCGCGCTGGCCGACCTGCCGGACCGCGGCGGACCGGCCGCCCGGCTGGAGGCCCAGCGCGAGGAGGCCCGCAGGTGCCGGATCGGCGCCGAACTCGAACTCGGCCGGGCCGCCGAGCTGACGGCCGAGCTGGCCGAACTCTGCGCGGAGCGACCACTGGACGAGCAGCTGCAGCTCCTGCTGGTCCGCGCCCTGAACGACAGCGGCCGGACGGCCGAGGCCCTCCAGCAGTACGAGCGGGCCCGACGTGTCCTCGCCGAACAGCTGGGCGCCGACCCGGGCCCGGCACTCCAGGCCGTCCACCGCGAACTGCTCCGCCCCACCACCCCCGGACCAGCGGCGCCGCAGGTCCCGCCCGCCGCGTACGGCTTCGCGACGCACCCGCCCATACCGGCCGCCGGGGAGCAGCGGCGGCCCACGGCCCTGCGCCCGGCCGGCAATCTGCGCCCCCGGCTGACCAGCTTCGTCGGACGGGAGGCCGAACTGGCCGCCCTGGAGCGCGCCTTGACGGCGAGCCGGCTTGTCACTCTCACCGGCCCCGGGGGCTCGGGCAAGACCAGCCTGGCCGTCGAGGCGGGCCGGGCCGCCGCCGAGGCCGCTGCCGCGATCGCGGCCACCGGCGCGCCGGGCACCCCCGAAGGCTGGCCCGACGGTGTCTGGCTCGCCGAACTCGCCCCGCTGGAGGACCCGGGCGACGTACCGGCCGCCGTACTCTCCGCGCTCGGCCTGCGGGAGACCGTGCTGCACACCGGCGGCGCGGTCGCCGAGGCGGCCCGTACCGACGACCCGGTGCGGCGGATCGTCGAGCACTGCGCGCAGCGCCGGATGCTGCTGGTGCTGGACAACTGCGAGCACCTGATCCAGGCGGCCGCCGAGCTGGCCGACCGGCTCCTGACCGAGTGCCCCGGGCTGACCGTCCTGGCGACCAGCCGGGAGCCGCTCGGGGTGCCCGGCGAGAGCGTGCGGCCGGTCGAGCCGCTGCCCGACCCGGTGGCGCTCAGACTGCTGGCCGAGCGCGGTGCCGCCGCCCGGCCCGGTTTCGATCCCGCCGAGGACCCCGAGGCCTGCGCCGAGATCTGCCGCCGGCTGGACGGCTTGCCGTTGGCCATCGAGCTCGCCGCCGCCCGCCTGCGGGGACTGACGCCGCGCCGGCTCGCCGACCGCCTGGACGGCAGGTTCGCGCTGCTCACCGCCGGTTCCCGCACGCTGCTGCCGCGCCAGCAGACCCTGCGCGCGGTGGTCGACTGGAGCTGGGACCTGCTGAGCACGCGCGAGCGCGCCGTACTGCGCCGGCTCTCCGTGTTCGCCGGCGGGTGGACCCTGGAGGACGCCGAACGGGTCTGCGCCGACGCTGCCCCGGGAGCCGAGGGTACCCCGCCGAATGCGGGGGGAGGCCGTCGGCACCCGGTCAGAGCGTCCGGAGGCGATCGAGAAGTAACGGTACCCCGGGAGGAGGTCGCCGACCTGCTGCTCTCGCTGGTGGACAAGTCGCTGATCGTGGCCGGCCTCGGTACCGAGACCAGGTACTGGATGCTGGAGACCATCCACGAGTACGCCGCCGAACGACTCACCGAGGCGATGTCGGCGGGCGGGGCCGACGAGGGAACGGCGCTCCGGCACATCCGCTGCTTCCGCGAGCTCGTCCGCACCGCCGAGCGGCACCTGCACGGTCCGGACCAGCTGCACTGGCTGGCCGTGCTGGAGCGCGAGCAGGACAACATCCGCGCCGCGCTGCGCCGCGCGGTGGACGGTGGCGAGGAGCAGGAGGCGCTCGTCCTGGCGCTCGGGATGAGCTGGTTCTGGGCGCTGCGGGACTACCGCACCGAGGCCTGCGGCTGGTACGAGGCGGTCGGCACGCTCGCCCCGGATCCGTACGCCGACGACGCGCCGAGGCCCGTCCCGCTGTCGGCCGATCCGCTGGACGCGCCGCCGCCGATGCCGCCTGACCTGCTCCAGGAGGCCCGGCGGCAGGTCCATCTGCACCGTCTGGTCGCCATGTTCAGCGGCAACATGGAGATACTCGGGGATCCGGGGGCCACCGATCTCGCCCGGCGGGTACTCGCGGCCTACACCCCGGACCTGCCGCAGTCCTTCCGCCTCCCCGTGCTGCACCGGGTCTTCGCGGCCTTCCCGGCCGGTGAGTTCGGCCGGCTGCGGCCGATGCTGGACGAGGCCGTCGAGGGCTGCCGCCGCCACGGCGGAGACGGCGACCTCGCGTTCATCCTGCAGATCCGCTCCCGGATGCTGAACGACTGGTCGGGCGGCCTCGACCAGGCGATCCGCGACGGTGGCGAGGCACTGGAGCTGTTCACCCGGATCGGCGACCGCTGGGGCATGTCCGAGGCGCTGTCCGCGAGGGGCGAGACGTTGTTGAAGCAGGGCGACAGCGCGCGTGCCACCGAGGCGTACCGGAGGGCCATCGAACTGGCCCGGGAACTGGAGGCGCCGCAGGAGATCCCGATGCTCCGGATACGCCTGGGCGAAGCCCTGTTGGACACCGATGTGGCGGAGGGCGAGCGCCTGATCCGGGAGGCGCTGGGGGAGACCGCGACCGGACGCGGCGCCGACGAGGGAGCGACGCTGTACGGGTGCCTGCTGCTGTGCAACCTGAGCGCCGCGCGCGGGGATTACGCCGAGGCGCTGGACCAGCTGGACCGGCTGAAGGGCGACCGGCAGGTGTTCGGCCCGATGGTGCCGAACGTGTTCCAGGGCATCGTGACCTCGATCCGGGCCTGGATCACCGCGCTGAGCGGTGATCCCGAGGCCGGTCTCGACCTGCTCAGGGAGGCGCGGAGGCTGGTGAACTCGGTGGAGAGCGGCGTCAGGGTCTTCGCCGAGCACATGACCGTGATGCTGGTCCTGCCGGCCGTCGGGGTGCTGACCGCGGTCGCCGAGCTGCGCGGGGATTCGGCCGTGGCCAGGCGGGCGGCCGTGCTGATGGGCGCGTACCAGACCCTGCACGGCGCGCTCGGCTCGTACCTGGAGCGGCAGGAGAAGGACCGGGGCGAGCGCAGGCTGCGCGCCCTGATCGGCGACCGGGCCTACCAGGAGGGGCTGGCCGAGGGCGGCGGGCTCACGCTCGCCGAGGCGGCCGCCATGATGAACGATCCGGACGGGTCCGGGTCCTGAGCGACCGTGCGCGGGTTCCGGAGCCCGACGGCTGGTCGGACTCCGGCACCCGCGCTCCGGTCAGGTCCGCTTGCGGAACCTGGCCACCGCCAGCGGGGCGGTGACGGCAGTGATCGCCACCGACCAGATCAGGACGATCGTCACCGGGTGGGCCACCGCGCCCTGACCGTTGATCAGCGCCCGGCAGGCGTCCGCCAGTGCGGACAGCGGGTTGACGTGGGTGAAGGCCTGCAGCCAGCCCGGCATGCTGGTGGGCGGCGCGAAGATCGAACTGCCGAACTGCAGCGGCGCGATGACCAGCATCGACACGCCCTGGACGGCCTGGGCGCTGCGCAGCGACATACCGAGCAGCATGGAGACCCAGACGATCGACATCCCGAAGAGCAGCGAAAGGCCCACCGCCGCCAGCAGGTTGAGGAAGCCGCCGGTGATCTCCAGCCCGAGGACCATCGAGAAGCCGATCAGGATGGTGAAGGAGAGCAGCCCCCGGCAGGTCTCGGCCGCGATCTTGGAGAGCAACACCGAGGCCCGGCCGATCGGCAGCGTGCGGAAGCGGTCCATCACCCCGGTCTGGAAGTCGCTGTTCAGCCCGGTGCCCACCGCCATCGCCAGGTTGAGCCCGGTGGTGCCGAGCAGTCCCGGGATCATGTACTGGACGTACTGGTGCTGGCCGCCGGAGACCGCGCCGCCGAAGACGTAGACGAACAGCACCGTGAAGATGATCGGGACCAGTACGGCGTCCAGGATCGACTCCGGGTCGGCCTTGATCCGCATCAGGTTGCGACGGGTCAGCGCACCGATGTGCCGCAGATGGGCGCCGAGCCCGATCCGGGAGTCGGTGGTTTCGTACGAGAGGGCGGCAGTCACGCCACGGGCTCCTTCGCGAGAGTCGGGGCGGTGGCCGCAGCGGGCTTGGCGGTGATGGTGAGGAACACCTCGTCCAGGCTGGGCAGTTTGGTGTCGATGGCAGCGATGCCGAAGCCCCGGGTGCCCAGCACGCCCACCACGGTGGTGAGTTGGCCGTCGTCGGTGATCTGCACGGTGAGCACACCGGCGTCCGTGGAGATGGTGGCGCCGGTGATGCCGGCCTGGTGCAGGCAGCGGGCCATCTCGGGTAGTTCGGCGGCCTGCACCGGCGTCACGTGCAGGGTGTGGCCGCCGACCTGGGCCTTGAGCTCGTCGACCCCGCCGTTGGCGATCACCCGGCCCTTGTCGATCACGGTCAGCTCGTGCGCGAGCTGCTCCGCCTCCTCCATGTACTGGGTGGTGAGCAGCACGGTGGAGCCGTCGGCGACCATCCGCTGCACCTCGTCCCAGACCTCGTTGCGGGTACGCGGGTCGAGACCGGTGGTCGGCTCGTCGAGGTAGAGCACCCTGGGGCGGCCGATCATGCTGGCGGCCAGGTCGAGCCGGCGCCGCATGCCGCCCGAGTAGGTCTTGGCGGGGCGTCCCGCGGCCTCGGTGAGCGAGAAGCGCTCCAGCAACTCGGCGGCGCGGGCCTTGGCCTCCCGGCCGGAGAGGTCGAGCAGCCGCCCGATCAGGTAGAGGTTCTCGTAGCCGGAGAGCAGTTCGTCCACCGAGGCGTACTGACCGGTCAGGCCGATGGTGCGGCGCAGCTGCCTGGGCTGGCGCAGCACGTCGTAGCCACCGACGTAGGCGGTGCCGGCGTCGGGCTTGATCAGGGTGGAGAGGATGCGCACCAGGGTGGTCTTGCCGGCGCCGTTCGGGCCGAGCACACCGAGGACGGTGCCCTGCCTGACGCTGAGGTCGACGCCGTCGAGGGCCCTGGTCTCGCCGTAGTGCTTGACGATCCCGCGTACCTCGACGGCGTTGCCGCTGCGGGGCCCCCGCTCGTTCGGGGTGCTGTCGATGCGTGTCATGCCCTCAGGCTGCCCGGGCCGCCTGTCAGCCCGCTGTCATCCTGCTGCCGCCACCGTCATCGCGCTGTCGGGTGGCGGATCGGGGCGGGGAACCGAGTGCCCGGTCGCTGCACCGGTTCCCCGCCCGCTCAGCCGCTCACCCCCGCCCGGAGGGTCGACTCGCCGTGTCCGGGCGTCACTTGAAGGTGTGCTCCGGCGCCGGGAAGGTGCCCGCGCCGACCTCGGCGGCGAACTCGCGGGCGGCTTCCCCGAGGACGGCCCGCAGGTTGGCGTACTGCTTGACGAACTTCGGCACCCGGCCCGCCGTCATCCCGGCGAAGTCGGTCCACACCAGCACCTGGGCGTCGCAGGCCGCACCCGCGCCGATGCCGACGGTCGGGATCGCCAGCTGCTCGGTGACCTGGCCGGCCAGCTCGGCCGGTACGGCCTCCAGCACCACCGCGAACGCCCCGGCCTGCTGCACGGCCTTGGCGTCCCGCAACAGCTGGTGCGCGGCCTCGTCGCCGCGTCCCTGCACCGGGTACCCGCCGAAGGCGTGCACCGACTGCGGGGTCAGGCCGACGTGGGCCATCACCGGGATGCCGGCCTCCACCAGCAGCTCGATGGCCCGGGCGCTGCGCTCGCCGCCCTCCAGCTTGACCGCGCCGACCCCGGCCTCCTTGAGCAGCCGGGCGGCGTTGTGCAGGGCCTGGGCGGGCGACTCCTGGTAGGAGCCGAACGGCAGGTCGGCGACGACCAGGGCGCGCTTGGTGCCGCGGACGACGGCTGCGGAGAGCATCACCATCTGGTCCATGGTCACCGGCACGGTGGTCTCGTAGCCGAGGTGGCAGTTGCCCGCCGAGTCGCCGACCAGCAGGACCGGGATCCCGGCCTCGTCGAAGACCCCGGCGGTGAGGGCGTCGTACGCGGTGAGCATCGCCCAGCGCTCACCGTGCTGCTTGGCCTTTGCCAGGTCGCGGACGGTCACCCGGCGGTTGGTGACGCCGCCGTAGAGGACGGTCGGCGTGCCGTCCTGCGGCTGGGCAGGCGAAAGCGGAGAAGCGTTCATCGAACAGGCTCCTGAAAGGTTGTCGTCTCGTGGCGCCGTGCGGCGTCCCCGGATCTGCCCCCATGCTTGCACGCCGTTCGGCAGGTGCAAAAGGGCGGGGACCGGACAGCCGGTGCGCTCCCCGGGCCCTCCTTTGCGGAGTCTTTACGATACGGCACCGTCTCGTATCGAAAAGCGGGCTATCCTGGGCTTGCAAGGGGTTACGAGACGCTGCCGGCTCGTAAGTCCGCACATCCTCGTACGGACGGGAACACTCTCCGATGGCCACAGTCGCACCTCAGCGGATCCCCGAGGCGATACACCGTCGCCGCTGGGCGATCCTGGGCACCCTGGTGCTCTCCCTGCTCGTCGTCGTCCTCGACAACTCGATCCTCAACGTGGCGATGAAGACCATCGCCTCGCCCGCCCCCACCGGCCTCGGCGCCAGCCAGAGCGACCTGGAGTGGGCGATCAACTCCTACACGCTGGTCTTCGCCGGGCTGCTGTTCACCGCGGGCCTGCTCGGCGACCGGATCGGCCGCAAGAAGACCCTTCTCGGCGGCATGGTGGTGTTCGGCCTCGGCTCGCTGCTGTCCGCGCTGGCCTCCTCGCCCGGCCAGCTGATCACCTTCCGTGCGGTGATGGGCCTCGGCGGCGCGTTCGTGATGCCCGCGACGCTGGCCATCATCATGAACGTCTTCGAGCGGCACGAGCAGCCCAAGGCGATCGGCATCTGGGCCGGTGCGGTGGGCCTGGCGATCGCGATCGGGCCGATCACCGGCGGCCTGCTGATCGAGCACTTCTGGTGGGGATCGGTCTTCCTGGTCAACGTCCCGATCGTGGCCCTCGCGCTGGTGGCGATGTCACTGCTGGTCCCGGACTCCCGCGACCCGAGCCCCGGCAGACTGGACCCGATCGGCGTGCTGCTCTCCGTCATCGGCCTGGTCGCGCTGATCTACGGCATCATCAAGGGCGGCGAACTGGCCGACCTCACCAGGTTCGAGGCCTGGGGCCCGCTGCTCGGCGGCCTGCTGGCGCTGGTCCTGTTCGTCCTGCACGAGAAGCGCACCGACCACCCGGCGCTGGACGTCAGCTGGTTCCGCCGGATGCACTTCACCGGCTCGGTCGTGGTGATCGGCCTGGTCTTCTTCGCGCTGATGGGCGTCTCCTTCTTCGGCGTCTTCTACACCCAGAGCGTGCGCGGCTACAGCGCCCTGCAGGCCGGTGTGCTGATGCTGCCGATGGCCGCCGCCCAGATGCTCTTCGCCCCCCGGGCCCGCCTGGTGGTGGACCGCTTCGGCGTCCGCGCCACCTGCGCCGGAGGCATGCTGCTGATCGCGGTCGGCTTCCTCGGCTACCTGCTGCTCGGCCTGACCACCTCGATCTGGGTGCTGGTCGCACTCGGCTTCGTGATGGGCGCAGGCATGGCGCACGTGATGCCGCCGGTCACCACGGCCATCATGGGCTCGCTGCCGCGCGAGAAGGCCGGTGCCGGGTCGGCGGTCAACAACACCTTCCGCCAGGTCGGCGGTTCGCTCGGCGTCGCCATCCTCGGCGCGGTGCTCTCCACCTCCTACCGGGACGGCGTGGCCACCCAGCTCGCCCACCTCCCCGCCCCGCTGCGGGACAAGGCGGGGGAGTCCCTGGAGGCGACCCTCGCCATCGCCGACGGCACCCACCACACCGAGCTGATCGGCCCGGCCAAGGACGCGTTCATCCACGCGATGCACATCGTCTCCGGGCTCTCCGCCGGGATCACGGTGATCGGCGTGCTGCTCGCCTGGTTCATGCTCCCCGGCAAGGCCCAGGCCGGACCAGGCGAGGTGCCGCAGCCCCAGAGCCAGCCGCAGCAGACCGTCGAGGTCTGACCGGGCCAGGCGACGGGGAGGGATGGACGGCCGGCCGGAACGGGGGCGCGGTACCGGTCCCGACAGGAGGACGACGGGCACCGCGGCCGCTGACCGCGGTGGAGAGACGGAAGGCTTCGAGCGGCTGTGGAGAATAAGGCCATGCAGATCGACACCACGGCCCCGGCGACCCCGGCCGAGTCCCACTGCCCCGCTGCCGAGCCGTGCGCCCGGCGGCGGGGCCGCCCGCGCAGCGAGGCGGCGGAGCAGGCGATCGTCGCCGCGATCGAGCGACTGATGGAGGAGGGGGCGGGCCTGGCCGACCTCTCGATCGAGGGGATCGCCGCGGCCGCGGGTGTCGGCAAGGCCACCATCTACCGGCGCTGGCCCAACAAGGAGGCGCTGCTGGTCGATGTGGTCGCCCGGCTGGAGGCCCCCGAGCCGCAGCTCATCGGCGGCACGGTGCGCGAGGAGCTCCTGGCGATGATGGAGTTCATGCGCCGACGGGGCCTGGCCAAGCGCTCGCGCTGGGTGCTGAAAACCGCCCTCGGCCAGTTGAACAACTGGCCCGAACTGCGCGCGATGTACCAGGAGCAGGTGATCGAGCCCCGCCGCGAACTGGTCCGCCAGGTGGTCCGGCGCGGCGTCGCCGAAGGGGTGATCCGCTCCGACCTGGACGCCGACCTGCTCTCCGAGGTGGTGATGGGGCCGATCCTGCTGCGCACCGTCTTCTGGGAGGACGCGCCGCTGGACGATCCCGCCCTGGCCGAGCAGCTGGTCGACGCCATCCTCAATGGCATCGCCGCTCCCACGCCGACCGCCGTCCCGGCCGCGGCGGCCCCCTCCGGTGGCGAATCTCACTGAGAGCTGCGCGCCGCAACCCCCCGCGACCATAGCCGCGTCTGTCCAGGCATAGGCTGATCCGAGAATCCCACTAAAGCGGCATCAGCTCGGTCGGACGGGGACGGTACGGAGGATCAGGCATGGCGCAGGTGGACAGGGCAGTGGCGGCCGAGGACGGTGGGGACGCCCCCGCCCCTGCGAGTGCCACCGCCCAGGGAAGCACCGGCGCCGGGTTCCGTTCGCGGTTCCGCGGCTGGTTCCGCGGCTGGCGTCCCGCCGGGCGGCGCGGCTGGATCACCGCCGTGCTCGCCGTGCTCCTCGCCGGGCTGCTCGCGCTGCACTCCTCGGTGCCCAACTCCGTCGGCAACCTCGGCAGCCTGCTGGAGACCTTCCTGCCCTGGGCGGGGCTCACCCTGCCGCTGCTGCTGACCATGGCCGTGTGGCGGCGCTCGGTGACCGCACTGGTGGCGGTGCTGCTGCCCGTGATCGTCTGGTTCAACCTGTTCGGCGGACTACTCTTCGACAAGAGCAGCGGCAAGGGCGACTTCACCGTCCTCACCCACAACGTGGCGGCGGCCAACCGGGACCCGGCCGGCACCGTCCGGCTGCTCAACGGCTCGGGTGCGCAGATCGTCGCCCTGGAGGAACTGGCCGCGCAGGCCGTCCCGACGTACCAGGCGGGGCTGGCGGCCACCTACCCCTACCACGCGGTGGAGGGCACCGTCGGCCTCTGGTCGAAGTATCCGCTGAGCGGCGTCTCCCAGGTGGACATCAGGATCGGCTGGGTCAGGGCCTTCCGCGCCACCGTGGCCACCCCGCGGGGCCCGCTCGGGGTGTACGTCGCGCACCTGCCCTCGGTGCGGGTCAAGTTCGACCGGGGCTTCACCGCGGAGCAGCGCGACGTCAGCGCGCAGGCGCTGGGCGACGCCATCGAGCGCGACAGCCTGAAGAAGGTGCTGCTGCTCGGCGATCTGAACGGCACCATGAACGACCGGAGCCTGGCCCCGATCACCTCGCAGATGCGCTCCGCCCAGGGGGCCGCCGGAGACGGTTTCGGCTTCAGCTGGCCGTCGTCCTTCCCGATGGCCCGGATCGACCAGATCATGAGCAAGGGCGGCCTCAGGCCCACCGCCTCGTGGACCCTGTCCGCCGACGGCAGCGACCACCGCGCCATCGCCGCGTCCTACCGGTACTGAGCCGCGTCCTGCGGGCAACTGGGCCGCACCCTGCCGGCACCGAGGCCCGAGCCCCGCGGCGCTGTCGACAATTGCACCGCGGGGCCGATGGGTTGACGGACCGTCAGCCCCGGCGCCAGCGGTTGGTGATGGGCAGCCGGCGGTCCCGGCCGAAGCCCTTGGCGGAGATCTTGGGGCCCGGCGGGTACTGGCGGCGCTTGTACTCGGCGGTGTCGACCAGCCGCACCACCCGGTCCACCACCTCGGGGTCGAAACCCGCGGCGACGATGGTGTCGCGGCCCTGGTCGCCCTCGACGTACAGGTCGAGGACGGTGTCCAGCAGGTCGTAGTCCGGCAGCGAGTCGGTGTCGACCTGGTCGGGGCGCAGCTCGGCGGACGGCGGCTTGGAGATGGTGTTCTCCGGGATCGGCGGGGTCTCGCCGCGCCGGACGGCCTCCTCGTTGCGCCAGACGGCGAGCCGGAAGATCAGCGACTTGTAGACGTCCTTGATCGGCCCGTACGCGCCGACCGAGTCGCCGTAGAGCGTGGAGTAGCCGACGGCGAGCTCGCTCTTGTTGCCGGGGGCCAGCACGATGTGGCCCTCCTGGTTGGAGAGCGCCATCAGCAGGGTGCCGCGCAGCCGGGACTGCAGGTTCTCCTCGGCCAGGCCGGCCAGGCCGAGGGCCTCCATGTAGGCGTCGAACATCGGGGCGATGGAGACGGTGCGGAAGTTGAGGCCGGTGCGCCTGGCCAGCTCGGCGGCGTCGTCGCAGGAGTGCTGCGAGGAGTAGCGGCTGGGCATGGAGACGCAGTGCACGTTCTCGGCGCCGATGGCGTCCACCGCGATGGCGGCGACCAGCGCGGAGTCGATACCGCCGGAGAGTCCGATCAGCACGGACTTGAAGCCGTTCTTGCGGACGTACGCCCGGGTGCCGGTGACCAGCGCCTGGTAGATCTCCGCCTCGTCGCTCACCTGAGGGGCGATGCCCGGGCTGACGGGCTCGGCGGGGGCGGGCAGCACCTCGCCGCCGAGGTCGGTGCGGACCAGCTGGAGGCCGTCGCTGAGCAGCAGCCCGTCGGTCGGGTCGGCGGCGGCGGGCAGGTCCAGGTCGAGGATCAGCAGGCTCTCCTCGAACTTCGGGCCCCGGACCAGCACTTCGCCGTCGGCGTCGACCACCAGCGAGTCACCGTCGAAGATCAGCTCGTCCTGGGCGCCGACCATGTTGAGGTAGACCAGCGAGCAGCCCGCCTCGGCGGCCCGGCGGGTGACCAGCTCCAGGCGGATGTCGTCCTTGTTGTGCTCGTACGGCGAGCCGTTGATCGACAGCAGCAGCCCGGCGCCGGCCTCGCGGGCGGCGGTGACCCGGCCGCCGTCCTGCCAGATGTCCTCGCAGATGGCCAGCGCGACATCCACGCCGTGCAGGCGCAGTACGGAGAGCTGGTTGCCGGGGACGAAGTAGCGGTACTCGTCGAAGACGCCGTAGTTGGGCAGGTAGTGCTTGGCGAAACGGTTCACCACCTTGCCGCGGTGCAGCACGGCCGCGCAGTTCTGTGGCGACCCGGCCGGGCGGCCCGACCGCGGCACGTCCCGCTCGGAGCGGCCGAGGTAGCCGAGCACCACCGGCAACTCGCCCAGGCCCTCGGCGGCCAGCCGCTCGGCCAGCTCGACGAGTGCGGTCCTGGACGCCTCGACGAAGGACCGGCGCAGCGCGAGGTCCTCGACTGGGTAGCCGGTCAGCATCAGTTCGGGGAAGGCGACCAGCTGGGCGCCCGCCTCGGCGGCCCGCTTGGTCCAGCGCACCACCTCATCGGCGTTGCGCGAGATGTCACCGACCCAGGGGTCGATCTGGCTCAGGGCGAGACGGAGATTGGGCATGAAAAGAGTCTAATCGTCTAACTGACGTTATGTCGCGGGCGGGTGCGTCCGCCTTCCGCGCGCCCGCCCCACCCCCGGCCTGCGCGGCTGCCGGGGGTGGGGCCAGGGGTCGGCAAGTCGGTACGGATCCGCCATGATGGGGGCAGCCGCTCCGTGAGCCGCTCCCGCCGGTCGCTTTCGCGTGCTTCCGTGCGTAACACGAACGTAAAGAGCAGAGGTGAGACTGTCCCCATGGGCAAGCAGCAGGAGTTCGTGCTTCGCACGCTCGAAGAGCGTGACATCCGTTTTGTCCGGCTGTGGTTCACCGACGTGCTCGGGTTCCTGAAGTCGGTCGCAGTGGCGCCCGCCGAGCTGGAGCAGGCCTTCGAGGAGGGCATCGGCTTCGACGGCTCGGCCATCGAGGGATTCGCCCGGGTGTACGAGTCCGACATGATCGCGAAGCCGGATCCGACCACCTTCCAGATACTGCCGTGGCGCTCGGAGACCCCGGGCACCGCGCGGATGTTCTGCGACATCCTGATGCCGGACGGCTCGCCCTCCTTCGCCGACCCGCGCTTCGTGCTCAAGCGCACCCTGGAGAAGGCCTCCGACCAGGGATTCACCTTCTACACCCACCCGGAGATCGAGTTCTTCCTGCTGAAGAACCTGCCCGGTGACGGCACCCCGCCGATCCCCGCCGACCAGTCCGGCTACTTCGACCACACCCCGCGTGGCGTCGGCCACGACTTCCGCCGCCAGGCGATCACCATGCTGGAGTCGATGGGCATCTCGGTGGAGTTCTCCCATCACGAAGGAGCCCCCGGGCAGCAGGAGATCGACCTGCGCTACGCCGACGCGCTCTCCACGGCCGACAACATCATGACCTTCCGCCTGGTCATGAAGGAGGTCGCGCTGGAGCAGGGCGTGCACGCCAGCTTCATGCCCAAGCCCTTCTCCGACCACCCCGGCTCCGGCATGCACACCCACGTCTCCCTCTTCGAGGGCGACCGCAACGCCTTCCACGAGTCCGGCGCCGAGTACCAGCTCTCCAAGGTGGGCCGCTCCTTCATCGCCGGCCTGCTGAAGCACGCCGCCGAGACCGCCGCCGTCACCAACCAGTGGGTCAACTCCTACAAGCGGATCTGGGGCGGCTCGCAGCGCACCGCGGGCGCCGGCGGCGAGGCCCCCTCGTACATCTGCTGGGGTCACAACAACCGCTCGGCCCTGATCCGCGTGCCGATGTACAAACCGGGCAAGCAGGGCTCCACCCGGGTCGAGGTCCGCTCGCTCGACACCGGCTGCAACCCCTACCTCGCCTACGCCGTCACCCTCGCCGCCGGACTCAAGGGCATCGAGGAGGGCTACGAGCTCCCGCCCGGCGCCGACGACGACGTCTGGGCCCTCTCCGACGCCGAGCGCCGCGCCATGGGCATCCAGCCCATGCCGCAGAACCTCGGCGAGGCCATCGACCTCATGCAGCGCAGCGAACTGGTCGCCGAGACCCTCGGCGAGCACGTCTTCGACTTCTTCCTGCGCAACAAGCGCCAGGAGTGGGAGGAGTACCGCTCCGAGGTCACACCGTTCGAGCTGCGCAAGAACCTCCAGGTGCTGTAGTCGCAGGTCAGATCGGGTTCGAAACGCAAAACGCCCCTCGGGTCGACGGATTGGATCCGTTGGCCCGAGGGGCGTTTTCGGTGCTTCTGTTCCTCCCGGGGGCCCCTCTGGGCCGTGAGGGCGTGAAGCGGCGGCCCAGCCGAGGGCGTCGTGGAGCGCATCCACGGCGCGCCGGGTCGGGCCGTCACTGCTGGGCATCACGAGGTGCCCGCTGAACGCCTTGACGCTCTCGCCGTCGTCGTGTGTCCGGGCGTGCGCGGACTGCTACGACAGCAGCCGGCTGCGCCGCGCGGCGCCGGATCGATGACCGCGGCGCCCGCGGGCCACAGCGCCGGGCCGAAGGGCCGAGCGGGCGAAGCATGCGTGAGATCCGATGGGGAGCGGTCGCCCCGGATGCTGCCGGTGTGCACGAAAGAGAATGACTGTACGTCAGGTGGAGTGTGTCCTCGCGATGGTGAGGGCATCGGTGGCGCGGCGTCGGCATGGGCCCGGATGGCGGTGGAGCTGGCGAGGGCGAAGAGGAAGGTGGCCCGCTGCGTCAGTATCGAACCAGGGGGCTGAGGTTGGGGTCGGATCGCCACAGGTCGGCCCAGGTGAAGGGGAGATGGCCGGCTGTGGACTCAGGATCTGACTGACAGATGGCCAGAAGATGATGGATGATCAATAAGTGACTGGGTTTTCCCAGGAGTTATGGACATGACTAGTATCCACCCGTCAATGTTCTTACCAGATCTGACCAGTCGTGAACGACTGGTGCCGTCTCCAAGGAGCATGCCCTGCGCACGCGCGCGAACCGGCGGATCCGCTCGACCAGGATGTCCCTCAGGACGGCCCTGCTCGTGCTAGCAGTCGTACCCGGCTTGGCCCTGGCCGCCCTCTGGGCGGTGACCAGCGGTCAGACCCTGCTGGACTTCCAACGGCAGGCCGCCCAGGGGCTGCTGGCCCAGAAGGCGGGCCAGCCGTCCAACATCGTCTACTACAACCTGCAGGAGGAACGGCGGCTCAGCGCCGAGGCCCTCAGTGGCCGCGCAGGCGCCACCGACGCGCTGGTCAAGCAGCGCAAGCAGACCGACGACGCGATCCGCACCTTCCAGGAGCTGTCCTCGGTCGCCACCGACGGCGCGCCCACCGAGGTGCGCGACGCGCTCGCCGAGGCCCGGCGGGCGATGACCCAGCTGTCCGCCGAGCGCCTGCTGGTGGACCAGGGCGGCGAGGCGCAGCAGGCGGCGGTGTACCGCTACTACACCCAGCTGATCGCGGTCGACCTCAAGCTCTTCACCACGCTCAGCCATGTGGACAACGGCAGGGTCGCCACGGTCTCCCAGCCGCTGGTCGACCTGTTCTGGTCCAAGGAGATGATCTCCCGCTCGGATGCGCTGCTGGCCCAGGCCTGGCCCACCGGGAAGCTGGGGGCGCAGGACTACCAGGGCCTGGTGCAGTCCATCTCCGACCAGTCCTTCCAGTTCGTCATCAAGGTCGCGCCCTACCTGCCGACCAATGAGCAGGCGATGGCGAAGCAGATCATCGGAAGTCCGGCCTGGCAGGCCAAGACCGAGGTGGAGAAGGACCTGCTGCGTCCCGCCGCGGCGGACAGCAACGGGTCCGTCCCGATCGGCGCCAGCCAGCAGCAGATCGCCGCGGACCAGAAGAAGTGGCGCCAGGCGATGGACGACCTGAACCCCAAGCTGGTCGACCTGGTGGAGCGCAGTACCGACACGGTGGTGTCCACCGGCAAGAACGAGATCATGTCCCTGCTGATCAGGGTCGTGCTCACCGCCGTGGTCGGCCTGATCGCGGTCATCGCGGTGATCCTGACCACCTGGCGCCTCACCCGTACGCTGCGCCACCGGATCGGTGAACTCCAGGAGCAGGCCGAGGAGCTGGGGAACAAGCTGCCGGAGGTGGTCGAGCGCCTCGGTCAGGGCGAGCAGATCGACGTCGAGACCGAGGCCCGCGGTATCGCGCGGGACGACCGCAGCGGCGTCAACGACGAACTCGCCCAGCTCGGCGCGGCGTTGAACCTGGCCCGGTCCAGCGCCCTCACCGCGGCCGTGCGGCAGGCCGAGCAGCACCGCGGGTTCGAGCGGCTGCTCCAGCGCATCGCCCGCCGCACCCAGCTGCTGATCGGCCAACAGCTCAAGAGGCTGGACGAGTTGGAGCGCAAGCACGAGGACCCGGAGGTGCTGGACGGCCTCTTCGACCTCGACCACCTCACCGCCCGTCTGCGCCGCTACGAGGAGAATCTGGTCATCCTGGCCGGCGGTACCCCGCACCGGCGCTGGCGCAAGCCCGTCCCGCTGCTGGACGTGATGCGCTCGGCCCAGGGCGAGGTGCAGGACTACCGCCGGGTGATCCTGGACGTCGACGGCAGTCCCTGGCTCTCCGAGCGTGCCGTCGGCCCGGTGGCGCACATCCTGGCCGAGCTGATCGAGAACGCGCTCAGCTTCTCCCGGCCGCCGAGCCCGGTCGAGGTCCGGGCCGCCCGGGTCAGCCGGGGCACGGTGATCGAGGTCGAGGACCGCGGCCTGGGCATGGACGAGGCGCAGCTCGCCGAGGCCAACCAGCTGATGGGCCGTCCGCCCCGGACGGACGTGCTCGCCCGCGCCGACGACATCCGGCTCGGCTTCTTCGTGATCGCCCGGCTCGCGGCCCAGCACGGGCTGCGGGTGGAGTTCCGGCCCTCGGCCTTCGGCGGTACCAGGGCGGTCGTCCTGATCCCCGATGAGCTGATCGCCCCCGACGGCCCGGCACGTCCGGTCGCGGTGCCGCAGCCGGCCACCGAGGGGCTGCCGACCCGCAAGCGCGGCCGGGCCCTGGCCGGGGTCACACCGCTGATCGAGCCGGTCGGTCCGGCGATGGAGCCCTCCGGTCCGCTGATCGAGCCGGTCGCCGAGGCGACGGAGCCCTCCGGTCCGCCGGCCGAGCCGCCCGTTCCGATGGTGGAGCCGCTTCGGGTCGTGGCGGACGCTTTCGGCCCGGCGCAGGAGCCGGGTCCGATGGACGAGACGTACGAGTCGCACGGCGGTCATGGCATGCACGGGGCGTTCGGCGGACACGAGGAGCACGAGTCGCACGGCGGTCATGGCATGCACGGGGCGTTCGGCGGACACGAGGAGCACGGGGCGTTCGGCGGACACGAGGAGCACGGGGCGTTCGGCGGGCACGAGGAGCACGGGCAGCACGAGGAGCACGAGGTCTACGGGGCCCAGCCGGCGTACGAGCCGCACCAGGAGTACGGCTCGTACGAACTGCACGCCCCGGACGGGCACCTGGCCGAGGTGCACCCCGTCCCCGAGCCCTCCTGGCACGCGGCACCGCAGGCCGCTCTGCAGGACGTGCCGCAGGCGTGGCAGTCGCCGGCCGAGGTCCGGGAGCGGCCGGCCGGGCGCGAGTCGGACATCGCCGTGGACACCGCGGACGAGCGGCCCGGGCCGAGGGACACCATGCTCCCGTCGGGTCCGAGCACCACCTCCGCGGAGCCGCCGCTGCCGCGCCGGATCCGGCAGGCCAGCCTGGTGGACGAGCTCAGGGTCAACCCGGCGCCGCAGGCCGCCGCGCCGAAGCCGCCGCGCTGGGACGAGAACCCGTTGCTCCGGCCGGTCCCGCGACGGGCCGGGGCCGCCATCGGTGCGTTCCAGCGGCGGTCCCGGGCCGCCCGCGAGGGCACGGCACAGCCGGGGCAGGCCGTACCGCCCGGACAGCAGCAGCCGATCCTCCCCGAGTGGGAGTACCGGACCGGGGCCGGTGAGCCGCAGCCCATCGAGCCCTGGAACGTCTCCCCCATCCCTACGACGGAAGACCGGTCTTGACATCCTCCTCCGGCTGAAGGTCCCAACGGAGTCCTGAAGCCGGAGGATTCCAACCCTCGCGGGTCGGGCTTTCTGCTTCACAGCCGACTGCCGACCTGGACTACCAGCAAGGGACGGTGTACCGCCCATCGGTCTTACATCAGCTCCACAGACCCGACTTCCCGCCAGCCCGGCGGTAGGCCGGTCCGAAGCTTGCCACTCCACACCAGCGCGACCAAGCCATCGCAGTAAGTGACGCATCGGAGCTGGGATGGTAGTCCGCCCTGGCGGCGGAACGCCATCCTGACCTGCCCTGCAGGAGTTCCGATCCTCCCCGGCTGAAGCCAGGGGTTTCCTCGGAGGTATCAGATGACTCGCACTACCGCCACCCACCAGGATCTCGACTGGCTGCTCGACGGCCTGTTGGACTCGGTGGCCGGGACCAGAAACGCCGTACTGCTCTCCGACGACGGCCTGGTGGTGAGCCACTCCCGCACCATCGACCGCTCCGACGCCGAGCGGCTGGCCGCGGTCGCGACCGGGCAGCAGAGCCTGGCGCGGGGTGTCGGCCAGCTCTTCGACGGCGGCCCGGTGCACCAGGTGATCGTGGAGCTCGCCGACCTCTGGCTGTTCATCATCGCCGCGGGGCAGGGCACCCACCTGGCCGTGGTCGCCTCGCAGGAGGTGGACGCCGAGGTGATGTCGCTGGCCATGCACAACCTGGTGCAGCAGGTCGGCCAGAAGCTCGGCACCCCGGTCCGGAGCGAGTTCGACGCCTTCGGCGCCCGAGGCGGGCAGCGCGGGTGAACCCGTACTGGGAGGAGGAGGAAGCCGAGGAGGACAGTGCGGGCAGCATGGTCCGCCCGTACACCATCACCCGGGGCCGCACCGCGCCCGAGCGTGACGACTTCAGCCTGATCACCGTGCTGACGACCGTGCAGGGCCCCAGGGACGCGCACGGTGTGCCGTTACGGCCCGGGCGGCGTGCACTCCAGCCCGAGCACCGGGCGATCCTCACCTTCTGCGACCGCCCGAGCGCGGTCGCCGAGGTCGCCGCGGAGCTCGACCTGCCGGTGTCGGTGACCAAGATCCTGCTGGCGGACCTGGTCGCCCAGGGTCTGTTGCTGGCCCGCGCCCCGCTGTCGGTGGCGCGGGCCGCGGGCGGCCCCGACCTCGGCCTGCTGGCCGCCGTCCGTGAAGGACTCCGGAGACTCTGAGACAGTGGGATGACAGCGATATGACGAGCAGTCAGGCGGCCCCTGCCGCCGTCAAGATCCTGATCGCCGGGGGTTTCGGCGTCGGCAAGACCACCCTGGTGGGCGCGGTCAGCGAGGTCGCGCCGCTGCGCACCGAGGAGTACCTGACCCGGGCCAGCATCGGCGTGGACGACCTGGCCGGGATCGACCAGAAGGACACCACCACCGTCGCGCTGGACTTCGGCCGGATCACGGTCAGTTCGGAGTTGGTGGTCTACCTCTTCGGCACCCCGGGCCAGGAGCGCTTCTGGTTCATGTGGAACGACCTGGTCAACGGCGCACTCGGCGGTGTGGTCATCGCCGACACCCGTCGGCTGGAGAGCAGTTTCGCCTCGATCGACTTCTTCGAGAGCCGGGGCATCCCGTTCGTGGTCGCGATCAACTGCTTCCACGGCCAGAACAGCCGGACCGCGGCCGAGGTCCGCGACGCGCTGGACCTCGACCCGCACGTCCCGCTGCTGATCGGCGACGTCCGGGAGCGGTCGTTCGGGCGGGACGCGCTACTGGCCCTGGTCGACCACCTGATGAGCCTGCCGGCCGAGCCCGTACCGGCGGGCTGACCCCCAGACCGGTCCTCTGCAACGCCCCCAGGAGACACCCGAGATGGCATCACCCCTGCGTGTCCTGGTCCACGGCGGCGGCATCGGCGGGCTCAGCCTCGCCATCGCGCTGGCCCGCCGCGGCCACACCGTCGAAGTCGCCGAGCTTCGGGCGGAGTTGGACGCGCTCGGCGTCGGCATCGTCCAGCCGTCCAACGCGCTGCACGTGATGCGGGAGCTCGGTGTGCTGGAGCAGTGCCTCAAAGCTGGCTTCGAGTGGGAGGTGCTGACCATCTGCGATCCGGCCGGGAACACCCTGGCCGGGATCCCGCAGCCCCGGATGGGCGGTGTCCCCGCGAACAACGGGATACCGCGGCCCGCGCTCGCCGGAGTGCTCGGCCGGGCCGCCGCCGAGGCGGGTGCCCGGATCCGCTTCGGCACCACCATCACCGAACTGGCCGACGACGGCTCGGGCGTGGACGTCACCCTCTCCGACGGCTCGAAGGGCCGCTGGGACCTGGTGGCCGGCTTCGACGGCATCGGCTCGCCGCTGCGCCGCCGCCTGTACGGGGAGCGGTTCCGGCCCGAGTACACCGGCTTCGCCAACTGGCGGGTCACCGTGCCCCGGCAGCCCGAGGTGCGGGGCGTGGTGATGAGCACCGGCAACCCGGCGGCGAAGGCGCTGCTAACCCCGATCACCGGTGAACTCATGTACCTGGGCGCGGTGTTCGCCGAGGCCGAGGGCTTCAGGCCGGACCCGGAACGCGCCCACGAACAGCTCGCCGAGCGGCTTGCCGGCTTCGGCGGACCGGTCGCCGAGGCACTCGCCCAGGTGACCGACCCGCGCGCCGTGGTGTACTCGCGGATCTCCCAGGTGACCGTGGACGCGCCTTGGCACGTCGGCCGGGTGGTGCTGGCCGGCGACGCCGCGCACGCCTCCACCCCGCACCTCGCGCAGGGGGCGGCGATGGCGGTCGAGGACGCGCTGGTCCTCGCGCAGTCGCTGGACGCGGCGGACGGGGTGCCGGTCGCGCTGGCCGCCTGGGAGGAGCGGCGGAGGCCGCGGGCCATGTGGGTGCAGAACATGTCGCGTGCGGTGCTCAAGCAGGAGACCGGCACCCCCACCACCCCGGAGGAGGACGAGCTCCTCAAGGTCGGCACTCCGGGTGCGGCCCACGTGCTGGTGCAGCCGTACTGAGCGCGTGCAGCCGTACTGACCGCGCCGTGGGCGAGCCCGTGGGGAGCGCGGGCCACGCGGTGCCCGGAGCCCTCCGCGGGGCCGGTGCATGGCGGTCCTGTCCCGGTCGGCACCGGACACGTACGCTTCCAGCAGGGTCGGCAGCTGGAGGGGCGATGGCAGTGGAAGGACGGGCCGGGAGCCGGAGCAGTCGCCTGGAGATCAGGCTGGTGCGGCGGGGGTTCACCGATCCCGAGGTGGCCGTGAAGCTGCTCGCGGAGCCGGCCCTGAACGGCCTGGCGGCCGACCCGGTACTGCTGGACGCACTCGGTGCCGCGCCCGACCCCGACCTCGCGCTGCTGGGCCTCGCCCGCCTGCTGGAGGCCCTGGACGAGCCCGAGCGGCACACCCTGCGGGACACCCTCACCGGCTCCAAGCCGCTGCGCGACCGCCTGCTCGGCGTACTCGGCGCCTCCGCCGCGCTCGGCGACCACCTGGCCCGCCACCCCCGCGACTGGCACGCGCTGGTCACCTTCGAGCTGCGTGACATCCATCCGGGCCCGCAGGACTTCCTGCGCCAACTCTCCGACCGCGTCTGGCGGAGCGGTGCCGCGAACGGCGCCGGCCGGGCAGACGCCCTGCGCACCGCCTACCGCCGCTGCCTGCTCGCCATCGCCGCCCGCGACCTCAGCCGCACCACCGACCTGCCGCAGGCCAGCGCCGAACTCGCCGACCTGGCCGGGGCGACCCTGCAGACCGCGCTGGACATCGCCGCCGAGGAGGACCCTCAGGCCGCCCGGGCCTGCCGGCTCGCCGTGATCGGGATGGGCAAGTGCGGCGGCCGCGAGCTCAACTACGTCTCCGACGTGGACGTGATCTTCGTCGCCGAACCCCACGAGGGAGTGGACGAGCACCGGGCGCTGCAGGCCGCCACCAGGCTCGCCGCCCGGATGATGCGGCTGTGCTCCGACACCACCGGCGAGGGCAGCATCTGGCCGGTGGACGCCAACCTCCGCCCCGAGGGCCGCAACGGGCCGCTGGTCCGCACCCTGGCCAGCCACCTCGCCTACTACCAGCGCTGGGCCAAGACCTGGGAGTTCCAGGCCCTGCTCAAGGCCCGCCCGGTCGCCGGGGACACCGAACTCGGCGTCGCCTACGCCGCGGCCACCGCACTGCTGGTCTGGCAGGCCGCCGAGCGGGAGAACTTCGTCGCCGACGTCCAGCAGATGCGCCGCAGGGTGCTCGACTCCATCCCCGCCACCGAACTGGACCGGCAGCTCAAGCTCGGCCCCGGCGGCCTGCGCGACGTGGAGTTCGCCGTCCAGCTGCTGCAGCTGGTGCACGGCCGCACCGACGACACCCTGCGCAGCGGCAACACCCTGGGGGCCCTGGCCGCCCTCAGCGCCGGCGGCTACGTCGGCCGGGCCGACGCCGCCTCGCTGGACGCCGCGTACCGGTTCCTGCGCGCACTGGAGCACCGCATCCAGCTGTACCGGCTGCGCCGCACCCATCTGATGCCCACCGACGAGCGCGACCTGCGCCGGCTGGCCCGCTCACTCGCCCACCTGATCAACGACGACACCCGCGCCGACCCGGTCGCCGCGCTGCAGCGCGAGTGGAAGCGCCACACGGTCGAGGTGCGCCGGCTGCACGAGAAGCTGTTCTACCGGCCGCTGCTGGACGCCGTCGCCGAACTGCCCGCCGAAGCCGTCCGGCTCAGCCCCGAGGCCGCCAAGGCCCGGCTGGCCGCCCTCGGCTACGCCGACCCCGCCACCGCGCTGCGCCACCTCACCGCGCTGGCCGCCGGGGTCAGCCGCAAGGCCGCCATCCAGCGCACCCTGCTGCCCGTACTGCTGGGCTGGTTCGCCGACTCCGCCGACCCGGACGCCGGACTGCTCAACTTCCGCCAGGTCTCCGACGCACTCGGCCGCACCCCCTGGTACCTGCGACTGTTGCGGGACGAGAGCGGCGCGGCCGAGCAGCTCGCCCGGGTGCTCTCCGCCGGGCGGCTCGCTCCCGACCTGCTGCTGCGCGCCCCCGAGGCGGTCGCCATGCTCGGCGACCCGCAAGGGCTCGTCCCGCGCGGACGGGCCGCGCTGGAGTCGGAGGTGCTGGCCGCCGTCGGTCGGGCCGCCGACGCCGAGGCCGGAGTCGCCTCCGCCCGGTCGGTCCGGCGGCGGGAACTGTTCCGGACCGCCGCCGCCGATGTGCTCGGGCGGTTCTCGGACGACCCGGGCGAGGCCGTGGACGCCACCGGGGAGGCGCTGACGGCGCTCAACGCCGCCACCCTGCAGGGTGCGCTGCGCTCCTGCGTCGCCGAGTGGGAGGCCGAGCACGGCGAGCTGCCCACCCGGTTGGCGGTGATCGCCATGGGCCGCTTCGGCGGGCACGAACTCGGCTACGGCTCCGACGCGGACGTGCTCTTCGTCCATGACCCGCTGCTCGACGTCCTGGAGCACGATGCCGCCCGGGCCGCCCAGGCCGTCTGCCACCGGCTGCGCACCCTGCTCGCCGCCCCCTCCACCGAGCCTCCGCTGCTGGTCGACGCCGACCTGCGGCCCGAGGGCCGCACCGGTCCGCTGGTGCGCACCCTCGCCTCGTACGAGGCCTACTACCGGCGCTGGTCGCACGCCTGGGAGAGCCAGGCGCTGCTGCGGGCCGAGCCGGTCGCGGGCGACCTGGAGCTGGGGGCGAGTTTCCAGCGGCTGATCGACTCGCTGCGCTACCCCGGGGCGGGCGTACCCGAGAAGGACCTGCTGGAGATCCGGCGGATCAAGGCCAGGATCGAGTCCGAACGCCTGCCGCGCGGTGCCGATCCGACCACCCACACCAAGATCGGGCGGGGCGGGCTGGCGGACGTGGAGTGGACGGTGCAGCTGCTCCAGCTGCAGCACGGGCACGAGCTGCCGGAACTGCGGACCACGCGGACCCGGCAGGCGCTGGCGGCCGCGGCCGCGGCCGGGCTGGTCGCCGGGCGGGACGCGGCGGTGCTCGACGCGGCCTGGGTGCTGGCCTCGCGGGTGCGCGGCGCCGTCATGCTGGTCCGCGGCCGGGCGGGGGACAGCTTCCCCGTCGACGGCCGCGAACTGGCCGGAGTCGCCCGCTACCTCGGCTACGGCTCGGGGCACACGGGTGAGATGGTCGACGACTACCGGCGTACGACGCGGCGGGCCCGCTCGGTCGTGGAGAAGCTGTTCTACGGCCCGTGAGAGCGAAACCGTCCGGGGGTGAGGGGAGTCCCCCTCACCCCCGGACGGTCTGCTGTCCGAGGTCCGCGCGTCAGCCGCGCGAGGCACCGACCGGTGCCGTCCACTGGGCGGGGACGGTGACCGGTTGGTCGGGTGCGGGTTCGTGTGGCGTACGGGGGAGCCGGTAGGCCCACTGGTGGTAGATCAGCCGGGAGGCGAGGAAGCCGACGGCCAGGCAGATCTCACCGCAGACCGCGTCCATCCAGAAGTGGTTGGCGGTCGAGATGATCACCAGCAGCGTGGTCAGCGGATAGAGCAGGCCGAGCAGCCGGGCCCAGAGCGGCCTGGCCAGGAAGAAGATCGCCAGCCCGCACCACATCGACCAGCCGATGTGCATCGAGGGCATCGCCGCGTACTGGTTGGAGACGTGGGCTCCGGCCCCGGAAGCCATCGACCCCCAGGTTTGGTGCACCTTGACGGTGTCGATGAAGCCGCCGCCGTCCATCAGCCGGGGCGGGGCCAGCGGGAAGAAGTAGAACCCGATCAGCGCGATACCGGTGGTGACGAACAGTACGGTCCGCGCCGCCGCGTAGCGGCCCGGATGCGAGCGGTACAGCCACACCAGCACACCGATGGTGATGATGAAGTGCAGCGTCGCGTAGTAGTAGTTCATCCCGACGATGAGCCAGGTGACCGAGTTCACGGCGTGGTTGATCGAGTGCTCGACCGCGATGCCGAGGTGCTGCTCGAAGTGCCAGATCCAGCTCGCGTGCTTCTGCGCGACCGTCTCCTGCTCGGGGACGGCGTTGCGGACCAGGGAGTAGATCCAGTAGCTGAGGCCGATCAGCGCCAGCTCGAAGAAGACCCGGGGGCGCGACGGATTCCGGCGCTGCTCGTGGATGCGGCGGCGGAGCGCGGCGCTTCGCGTCTCGGTGGCGCGGGTGGTTCCGTCCGGCGTGGGAATCGAAGGGACCGCGCCGTCGACGGAACCTGCACCACTGGCCGCCTCGGCGTGTTCGACGCCGGCTGTACGGATCTCGGTCGGTTCCCCCATGGACGAGAAGTCTGCCAGACGTCCTGTGGTCGCCTGCTCATCCTGCGGTAGTGGATTCTTCACCAGCTGTCCCCCCGAGGGGGTAGGGGATGGGTACCGGAGGTGGGCATGGGCTCCATTGTGACTCGCACTCGAACGACCCCGTGACCCGCCCCCCGGGTAGCGGAAGAGGCCCCGGGGGGAGTCGGCCGGGAGGCCCTGGGGAACAGGGCGGGGAGGCTCCGGGGAGGACGGGAGGAGTGGGGCGGGGGAGGCCCGTCGGCTGTCAGGCGCGACGGGCCACCGTCCCCGCACGCGGGGCCTGCCTGTCCCACACCCACAGGCCCGCGTGGTGCCGGCGCACAGCGGGGCACCCGTGACTCTGGCCCGTGAGCAACGGTTCGGTCAAGAGATCTCTTGCAGGTTTTACAAGATCTTGCTGAAAGACCTTGCAGTCGCTAGCGTCCACGCCACTCAATGACGACCAACTGCCTCAAGGGAGAGCCGCAGTGGCCGAAATACCGCTTCGCCGCCCACGGAGCACCATCCTCGCCCGCAGACCCGGTAGAGCCGCCGCGCTGCTGGCCGCCCCGCTACTGACCTCGCTGGTGGCCGCGACGCTGGGTTCGGCCGCCCCGGTGGCCGCCGCCGCCCGGCCGGCCCCGCCCTCCGACGCCGCCCTCGCCACCACGGCCAAGCGGCACGACCTGACCCGCGAGCAGTTCTACTTCGTGCTCCCGGACCGATTCGCCAACGGCGACCCCGGCAACGACACCGGCGGTGTCACGGGCTCGAGGATGGAGAACGGCCTCGATCCCACGGACAAGGGCTTCTTCCACGGCGGTGACCTCAAGGGGGTGATCGACAAGCTCGACTACATCCAGGGCCTGGGCACCACCGCCATCTGGCTGGCCCCGATCTTCAAGAACAAGCCGGTCCAGGGCACAGGAGACGCCGCCTCGGCGGGCTACCACGGCTACTGGATCACCGACTTCACCCAGGTCGACCCGCACTTCGGCACCAACGCCCAGCTGGCGGAGCTGATCCGCAAGGCGCACGCCAGGGGCATCAAGGTCTTCTTCGACGTCATCACCAACCACACCGCGGACGTCATCGACTACGCCGAGGGGAAGCACGACTACCGCTCCACCGGCGCCTATCCGACCCTGGACGCCGACGGCAACCCGGTCGACGAGACCGCCCTGGCCGACTCGGGCGCGCCCTGGCCGAAGCTCACCGCCTCCTCCTTCCCCTACACCCCGGTCTTCCGCAACGCGGCCGATGCCAAGGCCAAGTCCCCGGCCTGGCTGAACGATCCGTCGCTCTACCACAACCGGGGCGACTCGACCTTCGCCGGGGAGTCCGCCACCGAGGGCGACTTCAGCGGCCTGGACGACCTGGACACCCAGAACCCCAAGGTGGTCGAGGGGTTCAAGAAGATCTACGAGAACTGGGTCAGGCAGACCGGCGTGGACGGCTTCCGGATCGACACCGTGAAGCACGTCGACATGGCCTTCTGGCAGAACTGGGCGCCCGCGCTCAAGCAGTACGCCGCCCAGCAGGGCGACAAGAACTTCTTCATGTTCGGCGAGGTCTACTCCGGCGACCCCTCGGTCACCGCGCCGTACGTCACCAAGGGCAAGCTGCAGGCCGCCCTGGACTTCCCGTTCCAGCAGGCCGCGCGGAGCTACGTCTCGCAGAACGGCTCGGCCAAGGCGCTCTCCTCGGTGTACGGGCAGGACTACCGCTACACCACCGCCGACACCGACGCGTACGAGCTGCCGACCTTCCTCGGCAACCACGACATGGGCCGCTTCGGCTCCTTCCTGCGGAGCGACAACCCGGGCGCGGGCCAGGACGAGCTGCTCGCCAAGGACCGGCTCGCCAACCAGCTGATGTTCCTGACCCGCGGCCAGCCGGTCGTCTACTACGGCGACGAGCAGGGCATGACGGGCGCGGGCGGCGACAAGGACGCCCGGCAGGACATGTTCGCCTCCAAGGTCGCCTCGTACAACAGCGACATCGTGATCGGCGGCAGCAGCGGACCGGCCGACCGGTACGGCCGCGACGTGCCGCTCTACCAGGAGGTGTCCGCGCTGGCGCAGCTGCGGAAGGCCAACTCGGCGCTGGCCGACGGCGCGCAGGTCGAGCGGTACGCCGCCGACGGCCCGGGGGTGTACGCCTTCTCGCGGATCGACGCCGGGCAGCAGGTCGAGTACGTCGTCGCGGTCAACAACTCGACCGAGGCGAAGACCGTCACCCTGGACACCTTCTCCGCGGGGATGGACTTCGACCGGATCTACCCGACGGCCGGCGCCAGGACCACCAGCGGTGCGGACCGCCGGATCACCGTCACCGTGCCGCCGCTGTCCTCGACCGTCTACGAGGCGGCGGGCAGGCTGGCGAGGACGGCCGCGGCGCCCCAGCTCACCCTGCGGACGCCGGCCCAGGGCTCGACCGGCACGGTCACGGTCGGCGCCGAGGTGCCGGGCGGCGGCTTCAACCGGGTCTCCTTCGCCGCGCAGATCGGCAACGGCCCCTGGCAGGTGCTCGGCACCGCCGACAACGGCACGTACCAGGTCACCCAGGACCTCGGCACCGTCGCGCCGGGGACGGAGGTGCGGTACAAGGCAGTGGTGCAGACATCCAGCGGACAACTGCGCTCCGCCACCGGGAGCTTCACCACCGGCACCCCCGACCCCAAGCCGGTGCCGAGCGCGACCTCGCGCCCGTACGCGGTGGTGCACTACCAGCGCAAGGACGGGAACTACGACGGCTGGAACCTCTACGCCTGGGGCGACCTCGCCGACGGCGAGGCCACTGACTGGCCCGCCGGGCACGGCTTCACCGGCCGGGACGCCTACGGGGCCTTCGCCTACGTCAAGTTGAAGAGCGGTGCCTCGGACCTCGGCTTTATCGTCGAGAACAACGGCACCAAGGACGTCGAGGCCGACCGGCACATCGACCTCTCCAGCACCGGTGAGGTCTGGCTCAAGGAGGGCGACCCCACCGTCCGGACCAGCAACCCCGGGCCGGTGGACACCGTGCCCGCCGACACCGCAGTGATCCACTACCACCGGGCGGACGGCAACTACGACGGCTGGGGCCTGCACGACTGGACGGGCGCCGCCAAGCCCACCGACTGGGGCAGCCCGTTGCAGCCCGCCCGCCGGGACGCCTTCGGCGACGTCTTCGAGGTGCCGCTGGCGTCCGGGGCCACCAGCCTCAGCTACATCGTGCACAACGGCAACGACAAGGACCTGCCGGACGACCAGTCGTTGGACTTCGCCACCAGCGGCCGCGAGGTGTGGATCCTCGGCGGGCAGCAGGGCCATCTGCTGCCGCAGTCCACGGGCGACGCGGCGCAGTTGGACCTCGGCTCCGCCAAGGCCCAGTGGATCGACGCCAGGACCGTGGTGGTTCCGGCCGGCTTCGGCGCCGGCGACGGCCAGTTGGCCGGCGGGACCAGTGCCCAGCTGATCTACGACCCCGAGGGCGGCCTGCGGATCGACAAGGGCGTGCTCGACGAGCCGGGCCACTGGATCCGGCTCAACCCCGGCACGCTCACCGACGCCCAGAAGGCCAAGTACCCGCATCTGGCCGGGTGCCGGGCCTTCACGGTGGACGCCCGGGACGCGGGCCGGATCACCGCCGCGCTGCGCGCCCAGACGGCGTTCACCGAACACCTGCCGAACGGAGCGCTGTCGGCCGCCACCGGGGTGCAACTCCCGGGCGTGCTGGACGATCTGTACGGGGCGAAGGCCGCCAAGGCCGAGCTCGGACCGGTCTACCGGGACGGCAAGGTCACCCTCTCGGTCTGGGCGCCGACCGCGACCCAGGTCTCGGTCCAGCTCTTCGACCGGGCGAGTGGCGGTACGCCGAAGACCGTACCGCTGCGGCGGGACGAGGCGAGCGGGATCTGGTCGCTCAGCCGCAGTACCCGTGAACTGGACGGGAAGTACTACCTGTACCAGGTCGCGGTGTGGGCACCGAGCGTCCAGCAGCGGGTGACCAACACCGTCACCGACCCGTACTCGGTGGCGCTCTCCACCGACTCCAGGCGCAGCCTGGTCACCGATCTGGCGGCCGGGCGCAACAAGCCGAAGGGCTGGGACCAGCACCGCAACCCGGCCGGGATCCCGGCGGTCAAGCAGCAGATCCAGGAGCTGCAGGTCCGCGACTTCTCGGTGGCCGACACCACCGTGCCGGCGGCCGAGCGCGGCACCTACCTGGCCTTCACCGAGTCGCAGTCGGCCGGTATGAAGCACCTGCGCGAGCTGGCCAAGGCCGGCATCACCACCATCCACCTGCTGCCGACCTTCGACATCGCCACCATCCCGGAGAACCGCGCCGACCAGAAGCTGCCCGCCTGCGACCTCAAGTCGCTGCCGCCGGACAGCGAGAAGCAGCAGGAGTGCGTGGCGGCCGTGCAGGCCGGCGACGCCTACAACTGGGGCTACGACCCGCTGCACTACAACGTCCCCGAGGGCTCGTACGCCACCGATCCAGGTGGGACGGCGCGGACCGTGCAGTTCCGTCAGATGGTGCAGGCGATGCACCAGGCGGGCCTGCGGGTGGTGCTGGACGTGGTCTACAACCACACCGCGGCCGCCGGACAGGCCGACCACTCGGTGCTGGACAAGGTGGTGCCCGGCTACTACCAGCGGCTCGACGCCAACGGGAAGGTGACGGCGGACAGTTGCTGCGCCGACACCGCCCCCGAGCACGCCATGATGAACAAGCTGGTGGTCGACTCGGTGATGCTGTGGGCCAAGCAGTACCGGGTGGACGGCTTCCGGTTCGACCTGATGGGTCTGGACCCCAAGTCCACCATGCTGGACGTGCAGTCGGCACTGCGCTCGCTGACCAGGGCCAAGGACGGAGTGGAGGGGAAGGACGTCTTCCTCTACGGCGAGGGCTGGAACTTCGGGACCGTCGCCGACAACTCCCGCTTCGTGCAGGCCACTCAGCAGAACATGGCGGGAACCGGCATCGCCACGTTCAACGACCGGATCCGCGACGCCGGGCGCGGGGGCAACTTCATGCTCTCCTCCGCGCCCCAGCAGGGCTTCGCCTCCGGGCTGTTCACCGACCCGAACGGTTCGGCGGCGGGCGGCACCCCGGAGGAGCAGAAGGCCCGGCTGCTGCACCAGATGGACCAGATCAAGGTCGGCCTGACCGGGAACCTGGCCGGCTACTCCTTCACCGACAGTTCGGGAAAGCCCGTCACCGGCGCGGGAGTCGACTACAACGGTTCGCCGACCGGCTACGCCGCCAACCCGGGCGAGGCGGTCGAGTACCTGGACGCGCACGACAACACCGACCTGTTCGACGCGCTCGCCTACAAGCTGCCCGTCACCACCTCGCCCGCCGACCGGGCCAGGATGCAGGCGCTCGGCCTCTCGCTCACCGCGCTGGCCCAGGGCCCGGGCTTCGCGCAGGCCGGCAGCGACCTGCTGCGGTCCAAGTCGCTGGATTCCAACTCGTACGACTCCGGTGACTGGTTCAACTCGATCTCGTGGGACTGCAAGCAGGGCAACGGCTGGGGGCGCGGCCTGCCGATGGCCGCGGACAACAAGTCGATGTGGCCCGCCGCCAAGGCGCTGCTGGCCGATCCGAGGCTGACGGTCGGCTGCGCCGAGATGACGGCGAGCAGCGCGCTGTACCAGCAGTTCCTGCGGATCAGGCAGTCCTCGCCGCTGTTCGCGCTGGCGAGCGGGGCCCAGGTGCAGCGCAGGCTGTCCTTCCCGCTCTCCGGTACCGCGGGCGAGGCGCCCGGTGTGATCACCATGCACCTGGACGGGGCCGGGCTGAGCGGCGCGGAGAAGGGCATCACGGTGGTCTTCAACGCCACGCCGACCGACCAGAAGCAGACCGTCTCCGCGCTGGCCGGAACCGGGCAGCGGTTGCATCCCGTACAGGCGGCCGGAGTTGACCAGGTGGTCAAGCGGTCCGCCTTCGATCCGGCGACCGGTACCTTCACGGTGCCCGCCCGGACGGTCGCGGTCTTCGTGCAGAGCTGACCCCGTCCGGAGCCGGCGCACCGCCGGACCCAGAGGCCCCGCCGACCCGGCGGGGCCTCTGCCGCATCTGGCCGAAAACGAACCCTGTGCCGCCTCAAGGGGTGACAACGACAGGTTCGCCGGCGCTGCCGCGGCCCGCTGGCCGGGTCTACGCGCGCAGCTCGTGTTGTGGTCGGGCAATGTGCTGGCGTTATGACATTCATATGCAGAAATAGCGTTGGTCAAGCCTGAGTTGACACCGCCTCGGCTTTGTGGTGTCGGGGGTGGTTATTGGCCAATTGCTGGCATGCATCTGTCACCGGTGGCGCCTTTGCTGCCACGATTCCCCCGGCTGCAGATGAGGAGGGTCCCCCACCCCTCCGGGTGCGGCTGTTCCAGCGCAGGCACAGAGCCATCGGCTCCATCTCCTGAACCGCGCCCCTCACTGCAACGCACCCTGCCGCGAACCACGGTGGGGCCCCCACTGCGCCGCAACCCTGCGGCCAGGTTTCTCTCCACCGTTCGTGACCCCGCGACCGGTCGGATAAGGAGTCCGCATGTCCCGTTACAGGCACGCCCGGGTGAGCCTGGCCGCACTCGCGGCCACAACAGCCCTGCTGGTCACCGGAATTCCGGTGATCGCCCAGGCCTCGCCGAGTCCCTCGGCCGGTGGTGCCGTCCCGCAGGCGGCCACCAACCGGGCCCAGCTGATCGCCGACGCGAACCGGACCGTCGCAGCGACGGCGCAGTCGCTGGGTCTCGGCAGCCAGGAGAAGCTGGTGGTCAAGGACGCGATGCGGGACGCCGACGGCACCCGGCACACCCGCTACGAGCGCAGCTACGGCGGACTTCCGGTGCTCGGCGGTGACCTGGTCGTGCACCAGACGGCGACCGGGGTGACCAAGGGTGTGGACCGCGCCTCCACCGCCTCGCTTAACGGCCTGAGCACCAGCCCCAAGCTGGCCGCGCCCAAGGCGCAGGCCGCAGCCCTCGCGACGGAGGCCGGCTCGAAGGTCGAGACCGCGCCCCGCCTGGTGGTCTTCGCCGCCAAGGGCACCCCGAAGCTGGCCTGGGAGACGGTGGTCACCGGCAAGCAGAAGGACGGCACCCCGAGCCGGCTGCACGTGGTCACGGACGCCACGACCGGCGAGGTGCTCTCCAAGGTCGAGGGCATCGAGACCGGCACCGGCCAGGGCGTCTTCGTCGGCAACGTCAACATCGGCACCACGCTGTCGGGTTCGACGTACCAGATGAAGGACAACACCCGTGGTGGGATGTACACCACCGACATGAACAACGGCACCTCCGGCAACGGCACGCTGTTCACCAAGTCCACCGACGCCTGGGGCAACGGCCAGGTCGGCAACAGGGAGTCGGCCGCCGTCGACGCCCACTACGGTGTGGCCGCGACGTGGGACTTCTACAAGCACACCTTCGGCCGCAACGGCATCCGCAACGACGGCGTCGGCGCCTACAGCCGGGTGCACTACGACACCGGCTACGTCAACGCGTTCTGGGACGACAGCTGCTTCTGCATGACCTACGGCGACGGCACCGGCGACACCCACCCGCTGACCGAGATCGACGTGGCCGGCCACGAGATGAGCCACGGCGTCACCGCGGCCACCGCGAACCTCAACTACTCGGGCGAGTCCGGCGGTCTGAACGAGGCCACCTCGGACATCATGGGCACGATGGTGGAGTTCTACGCCAACCTGCCCTCGGACACCCCGGACTACCTGATCGGCGAGCTGATCAACATCAACGGCGACGGCACGCCGCTCCGCTACATGGACAAGCCCTCCAAGGACGGGCAGTCGGCCGACTCCTGGTACTCGGGCGTGGGCAACCTGGACGTGCACTACTCGTCCGGCATCGCCAACCACTTCTTCTACCTGCTGGCCGAGGGCAGTGGCGCCAAGGTGATCAACGGCGTCAGCTACAACTCCCCGACGGTGAACAACATCACCGTCACCGGCATCGGCCGGGACAAGGCGGCGGCGATCTGGTACCGGGCGCTGACCACCTACATGACCTCCACCACCGACTACGCGGCCGCCCGCACCGCCACTCTCAGCGCGGCCACCGACCTGTACGGCGCCGGCAGCACCGAGTACAACCAGGTCGCCACCGCCTGGGCCGGGGTCAACGTGGGCTCGCTGCCGAGCGGCGGAGTCGCCGTCACCAGCCCGGGCAACCAGAGCACCGCGCTGAACGCCTCGGTCAACCTGCAGGTCAAGGCCACCGGCGGCACCGGCGCGCTGACCTACTCGGCCACCGGCCTGCCGACCGGCCTGTCGATCAGCTCCAGCGGTCTGATCACCGGTACCGCGACGGCCGCGGGCACCTACAACGTGACCGTGACCGCCAAGGACTCCTCGGGCAAGAGCGGTTCGGCCAGCTTCAGCTGGACGGTCAGCAGCGGTGGTGGCGGCGGCTGCACCCCGGCCCAGCTGCTCGCCAACCCCGGCTTCGAGAGCGGCGGTTCGTCCTGGACCGCCTCCAGCGGCGTGGTCGACAACAGCTCGGGCGAGGCCGCCCACAGCGGCTCGTACAAGGCCTGGCTGGACGGCTACGGCTCCAGCCACACCGACAGCCTCTCGCAGACCGTGACCATCCCGGCGGGCTGCAAGGCCACCCTCAGCTTCTGGCTGCACATCGACACGGCGGAGTCCGGCTCGACCGCGTACGACAAGCTCGCCGTGCAGGTGAACGGCACCACGCTGAAGACCTACAGCAACGTGGACGCCGCCGCCGGCTACCAGCAGCGCACCTTCGACCTCTCGGCCTACGCGGGCCAGACGGTCACTCTGAAGTTCACCGGCACCGAGGACTCCTCGCTGCAGACGAGCTTCGTGATCGACGACACCTCGGTCCAGACCGGCTGACGCCGACACGGTGACCGGGTGAGGGCCCGGCGGCTTTGGCCGCCGGGCCTTTCGGTGTGTCAGGTGTGATCGGGTGTGGCGGTGGCCCGGACGCCCCGCACCAGAGCGGCGCCCGCGTCCTCGGTGGAGTGCGGGAGGTGCAGTTTCCAGTGCGGATCGCGGGCCAGCGCGGTGAGCTGGTCGAGAGTCAACGGCGGCTTCGCTCGCGGGGCCCCCTGGGGCTGCTCGTCGGGCATGGTCTCGATCCCGTTCATCATCTCGAGAAGGATGTAGCTGCCGTCCGGGCGGGTGAGCGCCACCATCTCGCTGTAGACGCCGTGCGGATCACCACCGGTGACCCAGGCCCTCCCGAAGGTGCCGTCGTCGTACCTGAGGGGCCTGCAGCTCACCGGGTCCGCCCCGGGCGGCCGATGGTCGTGCTCCGGGGTGTTGGTCGGGCATTCACCCGTCACCTGCCGCCCGTCGGGGGGAAGCAACTCGGCCCGGACCGTCACCGGTCCTCTGGTGTCGAACTCGTAGTCCACCTGGAAGACACCGCCGACCTTCGGCGGTTCGCCGAACGGGTGGTCGTCGTACTTCGCGTAGGTACCGGGCGGCAACAACTCGGTGAGCACCTTGAACAGCCCGGCGTCGGTGGCCGTGACAAGCGGGTCGGTGCTGCTCGGAGCGGGTGATGCGCTGACCCGGGCCGGGGCCGGGCCGGTGGCGGGACCGGAGCCGGTCGGGCCGGGGCCCGCTCGCAGGCCGAAGGCGGCACCGGTACCGGCCAGCGCGACGACCGCGACGGCAGCGGCGGCGGTCTGCAGTCGGCGGCGCCGGCGCAGCCCGCGGCCCCGGCGGTTCGCCTCGTCGAGGATGGCGGAGACAGGGGGGGACAGGCCGACCACGCTCTCTTCGAGCATGCGGCTCAGGTCGTGCTCAAGGTCCATGGCCGGGTTCCTTGGTGTCGGTAGTCGGGGGAAGGTCGGGCATAGGGAGAGACGGAGTCAGCCGCACAGGAACAGCTCGCGGTCGTTGCCGAGGATCTCCCGCAGCTTGGCGAGCGAACGGGTGTTGAGACTCTTCACCGCGCCGTTGGACATGCCGAGCATCTCGGCCACGGCCTCGATGCTGTGGTCCTCCAGGTAACGCAGGACGACCACGGCCCGGTTGCGCGGGGGCAGCTGGGCGAGCGCGGCGGTCAGCGTGACCCGTAGGTCGCTGCCGCCGTCCTGGGCGGCCCAGGACTCCGGCAGCTCGGCGGTGACCACCTCGGTGGAGCGTCGCAGCCGCTGCTGGGAGAGGTAGGTGCGCAGCAGCACCTTCCGGGCGTAGGCATCCAGTCCGGGCTCGTCCCGGCCGCGCCGGAGCCGGCCCCAGGCCGAGTACATCTTGGCCAGGGTGGTCTGCACCAGGTCCTGCGCCTGGTGCCAGTCACCGCACATCAGGTACGCGACCTGAAAGAGTCGGCGAGTCCTGGTGCTCGCGAACTCCTCGAAGCCGAGCGCCTTGTCCATCCGGTCCGTCCCCCGCACATCCGGTGCCGCTGTCCTGCGCCCTTGCCGGCGCCATCGGTACTAGATGCGTCGACGCGGCGATAGGTATCACGCCGTCCGCCGGGGATATCGAACTGTTGCGCGCGTGCGCCTTGACGCGCCGTTGACATGACCATAAGTTCGGCGCCACTGAAAGTTTCCTGCAAGTTTCAGAATGCTTGCAGCCATCACCCGGCCCACCCCGCCGGGCACCGCAGGTCCCCCACCCTGCCCCTTGGAGACAACGTGGTCACCACACCCCCCACCCGTGCGCGCGTCCGCGCGCTCGGTGCGCTGGGCGCCGCCTGTGGGCTGGCGCTCTCGCTCTGCACCGCCTTCACTTCCGCCCCCACCGCCCAGGCCGCCCCGCCGAGCGGCAAGGACGTCACGGCCACCCTGTTCGAGTGGCGCTTCGACTCGGTCGCCAAGGCGTGCACGGACACCCTCGGCCCGAAGGGATACGGCTTCGTCGAGGTCTCCCCGCCGCAGGAGCACATCCAGGGTCCGCAGTGGTGGACCTCGTACCAGCCGGTCAGCTACCAGATCGCCGGGCGGCTCGGCGACCGCGCCTCGTTCCAGGCCATGGTGAACACCTGCCACGCGGCGGGCGTCAAGGTGATCGCCGACTCGGTGATCAACCACATGACGGCGGGCTCCGGCACCGGCACCGGCGGCACGGTGTACACCAAGTACAACTACCCCGGCTACTACCAGGACCAGGACTTCCACACCTGCCGCCAGCCGATCACCAACTACAACGACCGCTCCAACGTGCAGAACTGCGAGCTTGTCAACCTCGCCGACCTGGACACCGGTAGCTCCTACGTCCAGCAGACCATCGCCCACTACCTGGACGACCTGGGCTCGCTGGGCGTGGACGGCTACCGGATCGACGCCGCCAAGCACATCGCCGCCACCGACCTCGCCGCCATCAAGGCCAAGATGGCCAACCCCAATGCCTACTGGGTGCAGGAGGTCATCTACGGTGCGGGCGAACCGATCCAGCCCTCCGAGTACCTCGGCACCGGGGACGTGGACGAGTTCCGCTCCGGCACCTGGCTGAAGAGCGCCTTCGACGGCGGCCGGATAGCCGACCTGGCCAACTGGGGCTCCGGACTGCTGCCGAGCGGCCAGGCCCGCACCTTCGTCGACAACTGGGACACCGAGCGCAACGGCTCCACCCTCAACTACCGGTACGGCAACAGCTACACGCTGGCCAACGTCTTCATGCTGGCCTACCCCTACGGCTCGCCCAACGTCTACTCCGGCTACTCCTTCTCCGGCAACGACGACGGCCCGCCCAACGGCGGAACCGTCAACGCCTGCTACCAGGACGGCTGGAACTGCACCCACGCCTGGCCGCAGATCGCCAACATGGTCGGCTTCCGCAACGCCGTCTCCGGCACCGCGCTGACCGGCTGGTGGTCCAACGGCAGCAACGCGATCGCCTTCGGCCGCGGCGACAAGGGCTATGTGGTGATCAACCACGAGAGCGGGCCGATCACCCAGACCTTCCACACCTCGCTGCCCGCCGGGACGTACTGCGACGTCGAGCACGGCGACCCGAGCGGCGGCTGCAACGGCCGGACGTACACGGTCGGCTCGGACGGGACCTTCTCGGCCACCGTCGGCGCGGGCGACTCGGTCGCGCTCTACGTCGGTGCCCCCGGCGCGCCCGCCCCGGCCGGCGGTGCCTCCTTCGCGGTGAACGCCACCACGGTGCCCGGCCAGAACATCTACGTGACCGGCGACAGCGCCGCCCTCGGCAACTGGGACACCGACAAGGCCCTGCCGCTCTCCTCGGCGGGCTACCCGGTCTGGACGCTCGACGTGCCGATGGCCGCCGGCACCTCCTTCCAGTACAAGTACATCCGCAAGGACGGGAGCGGCACGGTCACCTGGGAGGGCGGAGCCAACCGCACCGCGGTGGTGCCGTCCACCGGCCGGATCACGCTGAACGACACCTGGCGCAACTGACTGCCCGACCGCGCGGCGCGGCCACCGCCGGGGTGGTCACGGCCGCGGCGGCGAAGCCGCTCGAAGGAGTGCTCCTCGCGCGTCGAAGCGCGGGGGCGGTGCGGGGGCGCTGGCAGCATCGGCCGGGTGACCACGACGCCCACCGTTCTCGAGCTCCAGCTGTACGGCGGCCGCTGGGACGGACACCGGAAGCGGGTCCGCTCGGCGGCGCCGCCGCCCTTGCTCCGGATGCTCCTGCGCGCCGAACTCCCCGCCACCGAAGCCGGCGAGTACTGGCCCACCACCAGCGTCTACCGCCTGGACGACCGCGCCGGCACCCGCTGCTACCGCCACTCGCACGACGAGTAGCCCGGGCAGCCGGCCCGGTGCACGGCGGGGGAACCGCCCCCGGGGACGAGGACTCAGCCCCGTCCGATGTACGGCATGGTGGTGGCCAGCACGGTGGCGAACTGGACGTTGGCCTCCAGCGGGAGTTCAGCCATGTGGCGTACGGTGCGGGCGACGTCGGCCACGTCCATGGTCGGCTCGGGCGCGATCCGCCCGTCCGCCTGGCGCACCCCGGTACTCATCGCGGCGGTCATGTCGGTGGCCGCGTTCCCGATGTCGATCTGCCCGCAGGCGATCCGGTACGGACGGCCGTCCAGGGAGAGCGACTTGGTGAGGCCGGTGACGGCGTGCTTGGTCGCGGTGTAGGCGATGCTCCGCGGCCTGGGGGCGTGCGCGGAGACCGAACCGTTGTTGATGATCCGTCCGCCCTGCGGAGTCTGCCGCTTCATCAGACGGAACGCGGCCTGTGCACAGAGGAAGGTGCCGGTCAGGTTGAGGTCCACCACCGCCCGCCAGTCGGCGAGGGTGAGGTCCTCGAGCGGGACGGCGGTGCCGAAGGCCCCGGCGTTGTTGAAGAGCAGGTCGACCCGGCCGAACCGCCGCTCGGCGGCGGCGAACAGCGCGTCCACGGCCTCGGCGTGGGTGACGTCGGTCGGTGCCACCAGGACCTGATCGGCGGGGAGCCCGGTCAGTTCGGCCGTCTCGCGCAGCGGCTCGGGCCGGCGTCCGGCGAGGACCAGCCGCCAGCCGCCCGCGGCGAGTTCGAGCGCCACGGCGCGGCCCACGCCGCTGCCCGCTCCGGTGATCACGGCGATCTGCTCGGACACTGCGCGACTCCTCGGGGTGCGACGACCCCTCGATGATCGCCGATCGTCGCTGTGGAGTCACTGGTGCGAGCGTCCGAGTCCCGCGTCCGGAACCGGAGCCCCGGTGGGATGACCGGGGCCTGCCGCCCGGACTCCGACACGCCAGGTGCTACGCCGTCCGGCTGGACTTCGGCCACGGCTGCCGTCCCGTTCCCGCCCTGCATCGTTCCCGCCCCGCATCGCATCGCATCGCATCGCCCCGCACCGGTCGGCTGTGCCCGCGAGGTCCGCCTCCGCCGCGTGATGGTGGTCACGGGGTGTCGGCCACCCGCACGGCGGCGCCGCGACGACCACTTCCGCGTCCCGCAACGGTCGGTCGTAAACAGCCGTTACAGCTGGTCGAGCGGCCCATCACGGCACGTTGAGGAGCCCCCGCCGAACGGCGGGGCCCATGCCCCGGCGAACGTCCGGTAAACGAATGGTATGACCTGGCCAGGCAACCGCAGGCCGTCGTAGTCGCGTCATAGGATCACAGCACGGCGCGCCGCTCCACGGGGAGCAGGGGCGCCGTGCTGAGGTCGGGAGGAGTGTTTCCCCCGCAGCACCAGCCTCCGGTGACGCCGGAACACCGCTCGCGACCTCCTCAGCGGCCCCAACCCGGGGCCACCCGCCCGGATCCGCCCGGCCGGGCGTCATATCGGTCGGAGAGTTTTCACCGTGCAGCCGCAGCAGCCGCAGTCGCACTCGCAACCCACCCGCACCCGCGCCGTCCTCGCCGGTGTCACCGCGCTCGCACTGTCCGCCGCCCTGGCGGCCTGCGGCAGTGACAGCAAGCCGGCTGCCGACGCGAAGCCGGGCAACACCACGACCGCCAGTCCCGCCGCCGCGAGCAGCGTGCCGCCGAAGGACAGCAAGGTCATCATGCCGACAGGCCCGGCCGCCGACCTCAAGAAGTCCCGGGACACCAAGGCCGGCCCGATCCTCATGACCAAGCTGGCGGGCAAGAAGTCCGGGGTCACCGCGGAGGTCTGGGTCTGGCTGCCGCCGCAGTACAACGACCCGAAGTACGCCAAGTTCGGCTTCCCGGTGCTCACCCTCTACGCGGGCGGCCAGAGCAACGGCTACAACACCTGGACGGACAACCAGCTGCCGATCCAGGAGATCGACGCCGACCTCGTCAAGGAGCAGAAGGCGCACCCGTTCATCATGATCATGCCGGTGCAGAACCTGACCGGCGACGAGAAGCGGGCCTTCGACTGCAGCGACATCCCGGGCCAGCCGAAGATGGGCACCTGGATGTCCGAGGACATCCCGGACTTCGTCCGCGCCAACTTCCGCACCCTGAAGGGCCGCGACAGCTGGGGCCTGATGGGCGCCTCCACCGGCGCGTTCTGCAGCGCCAAGCTGGCGATGCAGCACCCCGACGTCTACAAGGCCGCCGTGCCGATCGACGGCTACTGGGACCCGGACTCGCTGCTCTGGAAGGGCCACGAGGAAGAGCGCCTCGCCAACAGCCCGGGCAAGCTGATCTCCACCAGCAAGGCCGACGTCCGGATGCTCGCCACCTCCGGCGGCGGCAACGCCTACGAGGTCAACCTGGTCAAGTCCTGGGTCGCCAAGGCGGCCGCCCCGACCACCGTCGAGTACTACCAGCAGCCCAAGGGCCAGCACCTCACCAAGGACTTCGCGAAGATGATCCCGATGACCCTGGAGTGGCTCACCAAGAACCTCGAGGGCCCCGCCAGCGACGAGTGACGGACGGCCGGCACGGCCTCCCGGTGACACCCGGGACGTCGGTGCTCGACTTCATCCGAGGGACCCGAACCGCGCGCCGGCCACTGTGTCGGCGCGCAGGCGTATCCGGCCTCTGACCTGCGCGTCAATCGGTCATTGATTCGACTCTGATGAGCTGTCATCACCCTGGAGAACCGAGGCCGGGGCGCAGCCGCCGAAGCAGCGCCACCGGACCGGCCCAGCCTCAGCGAGTCATGAAGAGAGCCCGATGCCCAGCCACCTGCTGCCCGTCGAGTACCCGACGATCCCCGCCCAGCCGGGCGGTGAGCACGACGCACAGCCCGCCCAGGCCGCCGTGGAGCCGATGCCCTTCGCCGGTCTGCGTCTGGTGCACGCCGCACTCCGCCGAGACCTGGCCCGGCTGCCCAACGCGCTGCGGCTGCTCCAGCCCGGCGACACCGCCGCCGCCGAGGCGCTGCAGCGGCACTGGGACTTCCTCACCGCCATGCTCACCTGTCACCACGAGCAGCAGGACAGCCGGCTCTGGCCGCTGCTGCGCCGCTTCGCACCCGAGCTGCGCCTGCTGCTCAACTGGCTGGAGTCCGACCACCACAACCTGGACCACTCCTTCACCCGGGTCACCACCCTGGTCCGGATAGCCACCCGCGACCCCGCCAGCAGCTGGCCCGTCGCCTACGCGGTGGAGGAGCTGGCCGCCCGGCTGGAGACCCACCTGCGGATCGAGGAGCGCCAGCTGCTGCCCCGGATGTCCGGCGTCTTCCCGAGCGGTTCGCGGATCGGCACCCTCCCCGAACTGCTCGACCTGCTGCGGCTCGCGGACGGTCCCGGCAGCGCCGACGCCCTGGTCTGGCTGCTGGAGGGAGTGGACCCCCGCCAGGTCGACCGCCTGCTCGCCGACTGCGACGACATGACGGCCCGCCAGTGGCCGCACTGGCGCGACACCTACGCCCGGGTCAGCAACCAGCTCTGGGGGCCCGTCGCCACTCCCTGAGGGACGGGAGCCCGGGGTGAGGAGAGCCGAGCGCGGCGGGCCGCCGCGCCAACCCCCGGGAACTGCCGCCCCGATGCGCTCCCTTCGCCGAGGAGCCCCCGGGGAGCGGACCGCCTTGGTACCGTCCCCGGATGTTCTCGCTCCTCGAGCCACCGCTCCTCGCCCGTCTGAAGACCGCCGAACGGATCCTGATCGCCGGAGCCGGCGGTGGTTTCGACGTGTACGCCGGCCTCCCGATCGCCCTCGCGCTGCGCGCGGCGGGCAAGGAGGTCCATCTCGCCAACCTCTCCTTCAGCCACCTCTACGGTCTGCCCGCCGGCGTCTGGCTGGCCCCCGAGCTCGCCGAGATCCGCCCGGACACCGCCGCCGCCGAACCGTACTTCCCGGAGCGGACCCTGGCCCGCTGGCTCAGCCTGCACGGTATGCCCGACACCGTCTGGGCCTTCGGCTCGGTCGGCGTCCAGCCGCTGCGGGCCGCCTACCGTACCCTGGCCGAGCACCTCGGCATCGACGCGATCCTGCTGGTGGACGGCGGCACCGACATCCTGATGCGCGGGGACGAGGCGGGGCTGGGGACGCCTGAGGAGGACATGGCCAGCCTGGCCGCGGTGGCCGGGATGTCCGGGATACCGCTGCGGTTGGTCGCCTGCCTGGGGTTCGGCATCGACTCCTACCACGGCGTCAACCACTCGCTGGTGCTGGAGAACCTGGCGGCCCTGGACCGGGCCGGCGGCTACCTGGGCGCCTTCTCGATCCCGCGCGACTCCCGGGAGGGCGCGCTGTACCTGGACGCGGTGGCCCATGCCCAGGCGGCCTTCCCCGAGTACCCGAGCATCGTCCACGGTTCGGTGGCGGCCGCGCTGCGCGGACAGTTCGGCGACGTTCGCTTCACCGAGCGAACCCGGTACAGCTCACTGTTCATCAACCCGCTGATGACCCTCTACTTCGGGGCCACGGTCGAGGCGCTCGCCGCCAACCACCTCTACCTGGACCGGCTCGAACAGACGTATCTGATGCGCCAGATCTCCTCGGCCATCGACGAGTTCCGGGACGAACTGCCCGCCCAGCGCCCGCCTCGGATGTTCCCGCACTGATCGGCGGTCGCGCCGTGGGGTGCGAACAGGTAGCCGAGCGCCCCGAGCGTGCGCCTCGTGCGCCGGGCGTGAATGCAAACGGATGCAACCACTTCCCCTGTTCAGCAGGTGTGCGGGACAGGCGACTTGGGCACGCTACGCGCCGATCATGACCGAGCGCGACGAGAGGCAAGGCGGCCGTGAGCCAACCCTTCGAACTGCCCGAGTTCTACCTGGCGCATCCGGCGAGGCTGAACCCTCACCTGGAGGAGGCCAGGGCCCACACCAAGCAGTGGGCCCGCGGGATGGGAATGCTGGAGGGTTCGGGCGTCTGGGACGAGCACGACCTCGACTCCCATGACTACGCGCTGCTCTGCGCCTACACCCACCCGGACTGCGACGGGCCCGAACTCTCGCTGGTGACCGACTGGTACGTGTGGGTCTTCTTCTTCGACGACCACTTCCTGAAGCTCTTCAAGCTCAACCAGGACCGCCCCGGCGGCAAGGCGTACCTGGACCGGCTGCCGGCCTTCATGCCGATGGACCTCTCCGCCAAGGCGCCCGAGCCGACCAACCCGGTCGAGGCGGGGCTCGCCGACCTGTGGGCCAGGACGGTCCCCTCGATGTCGATGGACTGGCGGCGCCGCTTCGCCCTGAGCACCGAGCACCTGCTCAACGAGTCGCTCTGGGAACTCTCCAACATCAACATCAACCGGATCCCCAACCCGGTCGAGTACATCGAGATGCGCCGCAAGGTCGGCGGCGCCCCCTGGTCGGCCGGGCTGGTGGAGCACGCGGTGGGCGCCGAGATCCCGGCCTCGGTCGCCGGGGCCCGGCCGCTGCGGGTGCTCAGGGACGCCTTCTCGGACGGCGTCCACCTGCGCAACGACCTGTTCTCGTACGAGCGGGAGACCCAGGAGGAGGGGGAGCTGAGCAACGGCGTGCTCGTGCTGGAGACCTTCTTCGGCTGCTCCACCCAGCAGGCGGCCGACGCGGTCAACGACCTGCTGACCTCGCGGATCCACCAGTTCGAGAACACCGCCCTCACCGAACTCCCGCCGCTCTTCGCCGAGAAGGGGCTCACTCCCGACGAGTGCGCGGCCGTCCTCGCGTACGTCAAGGGACTGCAGGACTGGCAGTCGGGCGGCCACGAGTGGCACATGCGCTCCAGCCGGTACATGAACGGTGCCGGCGCCGGCAGCGCGCCGAGCTCGACCTCCTTCCGGCCGCAGGGCCTCGGCACCTCGGCGGTGGACCCCAGGGCGCTCGCCGGGCTGATCGGCACGGGCCGTACGCGCAGCTTCACCCATCTCCCGCACCAGCGGGTCGGGCCCTCGCGGATCCCCGAGTTCACCATGCCGTTCAGCACCTCGCTCAGCCCGCACCTGGCGGGCGCCCGCCAGGAGAACCTCGAATGGGTGCGCCGGGTCCGCCTGCTGGACGCCGACCCGGGCATCCCCGGCTCCAACGTCTGGGACGAGCAGCGGCTGACCGACATCGACCTGCCGCTCTGCGCGGCCGGCATCGACCCGGACGCCACACCGGAGGAACTCGCGCTCTCCTCGGCCTGGCTGACCTGGGGCACCTACGCGGACGACTACTACCCGGCGGTCTACGGACGCACCCGGAACCTCGCCGGTGCCAAGCTCGCCAACGAACGGTTCTCGCTCTTCATGCCGATCGACGGCGAGAGCGTGCCCGAGCCCGTCACCGGCCTGGAACGCGGCCTGGCCGACCTCTGGCAGCGTACCGCCGCGCCGCTGGACACCGAGGCGCGCCGCGACTTCCGGGCCGCCGTCGAGGCCATGACGGACAGCTGGCTGTGGGAGCTCGCCAACCAGCTGCAGCACCGCATCCCCGACCCGGTCGACTACCTGGAGATGCGTCGGACCACCTTCGGCTCCGAACTCACCAGCCTGCTCAGCCGGATCTCGCACGGTCGCCGCATCCCGGCGGAGATCTACCGCAGCGGCCCGGTGCGGTCCCTGGAGAACGCGGCCATGGACTACGCCGCGCTGATGAACGACGTCTTCTCGTACCAGAAGGAGATCGAGTTCGAGGGCGAGGTCCACAACGGAGTGCTGGTGGTGCAGAACTTCTTCGACTGCGACTACCCGACCGCGCTGCGCATCGTCAACGACCTGATGACCTCCCGGATCACCCAGTTCCAGCACGTGGCCGAACACGAACTGCCCGTCCTGTACGACGACTTCGACGTCGACCAGCAGACCCGCCGGGCCGTCGACGACTACGTGCAGGACTTCCGGTACTGGCTGGCCGGGATCAAGATCTGGCACGAGGACTGCGTCCGCTACCGGGAGCAGGACATCCTGCGGCATGGCGCCCGGTCCGGCCGGCACCTCGGAGCTGCCCGGCGGTTCGCCGGACCGACCGGCCTCGGAACCTCGGCCGCGCGGGTGCAGGCGGTCACCGCCGCGCGCCGTTGAGGATCTTCACCGCTGTCCGGACCGACCGCGGAGTACCGCGATGCGGTACGACCCGGGGAGTGCGGCGGCCGGGTTCCCGCCCGGCCGCCCGCCTGGTGATCCGCTCCTGGCACCAGGGCGAGGGGGAGCGCACGATCGACCGCCGGCCCTGACCACGCCCCTGGGCGCGGGTGCACTCCGTCAGGACCCGACGGCTCCGCGGGTGCGCCCGCTAGCCCGGGATGACCGACCGCAGCGCTTCCTGCGTCCGCGCCACCACCGCGTGCCCGTCGTCCGCGGTGATGATCGGCCGCTGGATCAGGATCGGGTTCGCGGCCAGCGCCTCGATCCACCGGGCCCGGTCGGCTTCGGTCCGGCCCCACTCCTTGAGCCCCAGCTCCTTGCCGACCGCCTCGTCCACCCGGGCGATGTCCCACGGTTCCAGCGCCAGCCGCTCCAGGACCCGCTCGATCTCGGCGGCGTCCGGCGGGTCCTCCAGGTAGCGGCGGACGGTGTACTCGGCCCCGGCGGCGTCCAGTTCGCTGATCGCCGTACGGCACTTCCCGCAGCGCGGGTTGATCCAGATTTCCACGCCGCAAGACTAGGCGATCGGCACCCCGCGGGGCGCTCCGCCCGCCCGCACCCGCCCCCGAAAGGCCCACCGCCCGGGAACTCATCACTCCCACCGTCCAGTTGACCCACCAGTACCCCAGTCGAGAGGGACGTTTCATGGACGGCGCGGCGATCATGGAGCAGCTGATGTCACCGGCGGGCCGGGCCGACCCGTACCCGCTGTACGAGCTCGCCCGCGGCCTCGGGGCGGTCGTCCCCAGCGGCGGGGGACTGGCGATGGCCGTCGGGTACCGCGAGGTGCACCAGGCGCTCCGCGACCCGGACCTCGGGGTGGTGGACGCCGAACAGCGGGAGCGCTGGGAGGAGAGCTACGCCGAGCACCCGTCCCAGCTCCTGCTCAGCCGCTCGATCCTGGAGACCAACGCCCCGCACCACCACCGGATGCGCTCGCTGATCGCCTCGGTCTTCACGGCCCGCCGGACCGCCGCACTGGCGGAGCCAGTCACGGCCGCCGTGCACCGACTGCTCGACGAGATGGCCGATCAGGGCGCCGACGGCTCGCCGGTCGACTTCATGGACGCCTTCGCCTACCGGCTCCCGGTCGGCGTGATCTGCGAACTGCTCGGGGTGCCGGAGGCCGACCGCGCCCGGTTCCGCCCGCTCGCCGCCGACCTCGCGGCCGTGCTGGAACCGATCGTCGACGAGTCGGAACTGGCCGCCGCCGACGAGGCGGCCGAGGAACTCACCCAGTACTTCGCCCGCCTCGCCGCCCGGCGCCGGGCGGACCCGCAGCAGGACCTGGTCAGCGCCCTGGTCGAGGTCGCCGCCGCGGAGCCGTCCCGGCTCCGTGGCCACGAGCTGCTGGCCAACCTGGTCCTGCTGCTCGGCGCGGGCTTCGAAACCACCACCAACCTGCTCGGCAACGGTCTCGCCCGGCTCTTCGAACACCCCGGGATGCCGGCCGCCGTCCGCGCGGGCACCGTCACACCGTCCGGACTCACCGACGAGGTGCTGCGCCACGATTCGCCCGTCCAGCTCACCGTCCGGGTCGCGACCACCGACGGCGTGCGGGTGGGCGACGAGGAGATCCCCGGGGGCGGCGGCGTGTTCCTGCTGATCGGCGCCGCCAACCGCGACCCGCTCCGCTACCCGGACCCCGCCCGCTTCGACCCCACCCGCCAGGACAGCCAGCCGCTGAGCTTCGGCGGCGGCCCGCACTTCTGCCTCGGCGCCGGCCTGGCCCGGCTGGAGTCCGCCATCGCCCTCCCCGCCCTGCTCAACCGCTTCCCCGCACTCGCCCCGGCCCCCGGCGCCACCCGCCGCGACCGCCTCGTCCTGCGCGGCTTCCACACCCTTCCGGTGACCCTCCGCTAGCTAGGCGCCGTAGCCGTCGTCGGGAAGTCTTCGGTCCGGCTCCGGACAGGGGGCGTGGGACGGGCCCCAGATACCGGCCTTGTGCAGCACCCAGTCGTCGAGCGGCGGCGAGTCGTAGTCCTCCCGGTCGGTGAGGACGAAGTCCACGTGTACGTCGTCGCCCGTTTCGATCTCCAGGGTCCGCTGGTCGGTGAGGCGCTCGTACTCGACAACCTTCCAGCGGCAACCGGCCTGTGTGAGCGCTGCGGTCATCGCCGATTCGGTGATACGGGAGTCGACGGCGCGGAACTCGCCTCGCCTTGGGCCGGGCAGTTCGAAATCGTCGTGCCAGGTCGGGAAGACCATGGAGCTCAGCAGCCGGCATCGGCAGACGACCAGTTGCACACTTCCGAAGCAGAAGCCGTGCGGCCAGCGGCGCCGCTCGTCCAGTCGCCCGCTGTTCGTCGGCTCCCCGTAGGCCGCGATTACGTCGGCGAGGCGGGCACCGTGGTGGAGCGGTCCGAAGGTTCCGGTTGCCGCCATCCGGGCCAGTTCCGCTGCGAGGTCCATGCCGAAGATCATTCCATTTGTGGGTGGTTGGTTGTTGACAAGTCCGCTCCTACCTGCATGGTGAGCTGCCGTAAGACCGCGCATGACTCGGCGTTCTGCTCTCCTGAGTTCTTCGCCTCGGAGCTGTTCCGGGCCCGTGAGAGCGCGGGGCTCACCCAGGACGACCTTGCCAAGCTGATTCCCTGCCACTCGTGCCGATCGTGCTGGCAGTAACTCGCCTCAGACATGAGGCACTTCGGATTTCCCGAGCCGCGCCCCGCTATGCCGTCCGTCTCCTGCCCGCCCGCATCGCCCCACGGCGAGCGGGATTTCCGCCAGACTGGGCGGCGTGTCCGACCCCGCCCTGATCCCAGCGCCGCCGGCCAGGCTTCCCGCCCGCATCCGCTGCCGCCGCTGCAACCGCCTGCTTCACGACCCGGAGTCCCGGATGCTCCGCCTGGGTCGCGAGTGCCGCATCCCTGACACACCGGTCCAGGTGGCCCCGGGCGAACAGGACCCGCTGCCGGGGCTCTGAGCGAGGTGGCTGTCCGCAGCGTGATGGGCTTCGGGTCGGCAGACGGAGAGGCCCTGCCTGAACCAGCAGGCAGGACCTCGTTGCCACCGCTACCTTTTGCGCTGCCGCGGAGGCTTGGGGATCCATGGCGTCAGGCCGACCCCGTACGCCGTCCAGTTCCGAACGTTCGACTGCCGGACGTCGGACTGCGATCGCGGTGCCTCTTATCAGGTCACGTGGATCATGCCTCCGACCAGCGGAACTGGCGGCCCGGAGGAAGACCGTTTCACAACCAGTGCACACGCAGCGGCGATGACGATGAGATGCGATGAGAAGGGCTGAGCGGAGACCATGAGATCGAGTCGAGGTCCACCGTGTGGAGCTACGCGGTGCTACTTCGTCTGGGCCTGTCCCACACGCATTGCCGTCGTCAAACCCGACGGCACCACTGGCACGGTGGGTTGCGACAGACGGAAGACTCTGCGCCCGGAGGAGACTGGATACCTGGGAAAGCACCCATCGCTGTAGGCGTCAAACTCGTGCTCGCCTTCCGGCGGGCTCGGTCCCGGGCGCGCAGCCCGGGGCTGTGGTTCCCGTCACCGCCGCCGGCCTCCGTGCACTCTCATTTCACATCGCGAGCCCCAGGGCCTTCGACACGAGTCGGCCGCACGGCGTTTCCGCAGGTCAGCGAGGTGCCGACCTGCGGAAACGACAAGAGATCGAACTGCGTTTCCGCAGGTCAGATGGCCTTTACAGGTCGTAGTACAGCTCGAACTCGTGCGGGTGCGGACGCAGCGCGATCGGGGCGATCTCGTTGGTGCGCTTGAAGTCGATCCAGGTTTCGATCAGGTCGGGGGTGAAGACGCCGCCCGCGAGCAGGTACTCGTGGTCGTCCTCCAGGGCTTCGAGGACGGCGGCGAGCGAGGCGGGGACCTGGGGGACCGAGGCGTGCTCCTCGGGGGCGAGCTCGTAGAGGTCCTTGTCGACCGGCTCCAGCGGCTCGATCTTGTTCTTGATGCCGTCCAGGCCGGCCATCAGCATGGCGGAGAAGGCCAGGTAGGGGTTGGAGGAGGGGTCGGGAGCGCGGAACTCGATGCGCTTGGCCTTGGCGTTGGAGCCGGTGATCGGGATGCGGATCGCGGCCGAGCGGTTGCGCTGCGAGTACACCAGGTTGACCGGCGCCTCGAAGCCGGGCACCAGGCGGTGGTAGGAGTTCACCGTGGGGTTGGTGAAGGCCAGCAGCGACGGTGCGTGCTTCAGCAGACCGCCGATGTAGTAGCGGGCGGTGTCGGAGAGGCCGGCGTAGCCCTGCTCGTCGTAGAAGAGCGGGGAGTTGTCCAGCCAGAGCGATTGGTGGACGTGCATGCCGGAGCCGTTGTCCCCGAAGATCGGCTTGGGCATGAAGGTGGCGGTCTTGCCGTTCCGCCACGCGACGTTCTTGACGATGTACTTGAACAGCATCAGGTCGTCGGCGGCGTGCAGCAGGGTGTTGAACTTGTAGTTGATCTCGGCCTGGCCGGCGGTGCCCACCTCGTGGTGCTGGCGCTCGACCTGGATGCCGGACGCGGCCAGCTCCAGCGAGATCTCCGCGCGCAGGTCGGCGAAGTGGTCGACCGGAGGGATGGGGAAGTAACCGCCCTTGTAGCGGACCTTGTAGCCGCGGACGTCGCCCTCGACCGAGCCGGTGTTCCAGGCGCCCGCTTCGGAGTCGATGTGGTAGAAGGACTCGTTCGCGCTGGTCTCGAACCGCACCGAGTCGAAGACGTAAAACTCCGCCTCCGGCCCGAAGAAGGCGGTGTCCGCGATGCCGGAGGAGGCGAGGTACGCCTCTGCCTTCTTGGCGACGTTGCGCGGGTCGCGGCTGTAGGCCTCACCCGTGATCGGGTCCTGGATGAAAAAGTTGATGTTGAGGTGCTTGTCGGTGCGGAACGGGTCCAGGCGGGCCGTGCTGAGGTCCGGCGCCAGTGCCATGTCCGACTCGTGAATGGCCTGGAAGCCGCGGATCGACGAGCCGTCGAACATCAGCGTCTCGTCCGGGTCGAAGGTGGAGGCGGGGACCGAGAAGTGCTGCATGACACCCGGCAGGTCGCAGAACCGGACGTCGATGAACTTGATGTCGTTGTCCGTGATGTACTGCTTCACTTCGGCGGCGTTGTTGAACATCCATCCTCCTCAGCGTGCGATTTGGTGGCTCACCATAGGGAGGGGCCGTTTCCGACCGGTGACCCCACCGTTTCCTGAATGTTAACCACCCGCGCGTCGCAGGCGGCAAAGTCGTACGGTTCCGGGCAAAACGCTTCTCCGCTCCAGGTCGCGTGCGGCAGGTGGTCTGGACCACTCGGCCGGATCGGTGGTGTGCGGTTCACCCACACGGGTTGCCAATGGGGGAGGGGGCCGAAGATCGGCCGTACTGCCCGGATAGTGTGGATTCGTGGACACCAGAGAAGCGTTGGGATCGTGGATCGACGGCCCGAAGGCCGCCGCCGAGAAGATGGGCGCCGACTTCGGGTACCGCGGTGAGCGGCTCGGCCGGCCCAAGGAGGGCCCCGGATCGATCGCGGGCCCGGGCCGCCGGATCGGCGCGCTGTTCGTCGACGGCTGGCTCTGCAGCCTGGTCGCCTACGGGCTGATCGCCCGCGGTGACCAGACGGTGGCCAATCTGTGGACCACTCCGCTGTTCTACCTCGTCAGCGTGCTGCTGCTGGCCACCGCCGGGACGACGGTCGGCAAGCGGCTGTTCGGCCTGCGGGTGGTCCGGCTCGACGGCAGTCGCGCGACCGTCCCCCAGGTCCTGCTGCGCACCCTGCTGCTCTGCCTGGTGGTGCCGGCGGTGGTCTGGGACCGCGACACCCGGGGACTGCACGACAAGGCGGTCGGCACGGTGGAGGTCCGGATTTGACCTTCCGGGGAGGCCGTCCTCCGGGGAGGCCACCCTTAGGTGAAACCCCTTCGGGAAGTCGAACGGCCCCGCCGCGAGGAGTTCGCGGCGGGGCCGTGGTGTGTCCGGGGGAGCGGTGGTCAGCGGACCTGGCCGCCCTTGGGCATCCGGGCGCCCTTCGGCATCGGGCCCTTGGGGATCGGCGCCTTGGAGAGCAGGTCGCCCAGCGCGCGCAGGCGGTCGTTGGTCTCGGTGACCTTCGCCGGGGTGATCGCGTTCGGCATCCGCATCAGGTGGATCTGCAGCTTCTTGAGCGGGATCTCGCCGTCGCCGTCGCCGACCATGATGTCGTGCACCGGGATGTCGCCGACGACCTTGGCCATCTTCCGCTTCTCGGCGGCCAGCAGCGGGCGGACCCGGTTCGGGTTGCCCTCACCGATCAGCGCGATACCGGGCCGGCCCACCGCGCGGTAGACCGCGTCCTGGTTGCGGGTGACGGCGACCGGGGTCGGGTTGGTGCTCCAGCCGCGCCGGATGTTGTTCAGCACCGCCGCCACCGCGCCCGGCTGGCCCTCCATCTGCCCGAACGCCGCCCGCTCGGCGCGCCGCCCGAAGACGATCGCCATCGCCAGGAAGGCCACGATGAAGCCGAGGATGCCCAGGTAGATGGGGTGGTCGATCGCAAAGCCGATGGCGAGGAACACGCCGAAGGTGATCAGGCCGACGCCTGCGATGATCAGGCCGATCTTGGTGTCGACCTTCTTGGTCATTTGGTACGCCAGGCGGATCTGCTTGAGCCGCCCGGGGTTCCCGGATGTTTCCGTCGCCATAACGCTCATGGTACGTGGCGGGGCCCGGGGATATCCAAGGGGCGCCCCCCACCCGCATCAGCGCATTCCGGCGCGACCCGGATATTCCGCAGCACCTGCGGGCATTCGGCGGCACACGACGGCATCCACAAGCATTCAACGGGGCCCGCCGGCCTTGAGCGGCGGCCGGACCGACCGGCCCGCCCGCTCAGGCCCCTCGGCGGCGCTCCTCGGTGGAGCCGCTCAGCAGCGCCGCACCGCTCTCCCGGTCCGCCGCGTTCCGGCGGTTCTCACAGACGGCCGTCCAGGCGTTCAGCCGGGCCTGCTGCCGTCCGCCCGCGAGCAGCACGCTCTCGGCGAGGCGCAGCGCGCCGCCGACCGAACGGACCTCGCGGACCCGGGCGAGCTTTCCGATGCGTACCTGCATGCCGAGCACTTCCCTCGTCGAGATACGGATTGGGCGGTACGGAGTTGGGCGGTCCCATCCTGACCCGCCGGTGTTACCGTCCGGTGAGCTGACTGTCACTGTCAGATGAAAGCAGAGTGCGGCCGCGGCGTCCGGCGTGATCGGCGCGGGTCAGACGGCCGCCTGCTCACGGCGCTCCAGCGCCTGGCGGTACAGCCGGCCGGCCCGGTACGAGGAGCGCACCAGCGGGCCCGACATGACACCGGCGAAGCCGAGCTCCTCGGCCTCCTCCTGCAGCTCCACGAACTCCTGCGGCTTCACCCAGCGCTCCACGGGGTGGTGGCGCAGCGACGGGCGCAGGTACTGGGTGATGGTGATCAGCTCGCAGCCGGCGTTCACCAGGTCCTCCAGCGCCTGGCTGACCTCCTCGCGGGTCTCGCCCATGCCCAGGATCAGGTTGGACTTGGTCACCAGACCGGCCGCACGGGCCTGCGTGATGACGTCCAACGAGCGCTCGTAGCGGAAGGCGGGGCGGATCCGCTTGAAGATCCGCGGCACCGTCTCGACGTTGTGCGCCAGCACCTCGGGACGGGACGAGAAGACCTCGGCCAGCTGCTCGGGCACCGCGTTGAAGTCCGGGACCAGCAGCTCGACGCCGGTCCGGCCGCCCGCTCGGTCGGCCGTCATTGCGTGCACCTGGCGCACCGTCTCGGCGTACAGCCAGGCGCCGCCGTCCTCCAGGTCGTCACGGGCGACGCCGGTGATGGTGGCGTAGTTGAGGTCCATGGTCAGGATGGACTCGGCGACCCGTCGCGGCTCGTCCCGGTCGAACTCCGCGGGCTTGCCGGTGTCGATCTGGCAGAAGTCGCAGCGGCGGGTGCACTGGTCACCGCCGATGAGGAAGGTGGCCTCGCGGTCCTCCCAGCACTCGAAGATGTTCGGGCAGCCGGCCTCCTGGCAGACCGTGTGCAGACCCTCCTTCTTCACCAGCGACTGGAGGGCGTTGTACTCCGGGCCCATCTTCGCCCGGGTCTTGATCCACTCAGGCTTCCGCTCGATCGGGGTCTCGCTGTTGCGGACCTCCAGGCGAAGGAGCTTCCTGCCGTCGGGTGCGACAGCGGACACGTGCGACTCCTAGAACTAGACGGGGTACCACCAGGGTACGCCTGTGCTTGTGGGGCTTGTGTCGGGCCGGTGCCCCGCATTCGCAGGGCAACAGCACGCGGGTCTGGCCCATTCCCAGTGCGGAGGCCGGGAACGGGCCAGGAGGAACGGCCGGGAAGGGTCGGAATCAGCGGACGAGCGCGGGCTCCGGCAGTTCCGCGAAGACCGCCCGCAAATGCTCCTCGACCACCGGCAGCGCGTCGCCGACCCCGAAGTCCCGACCCAGCTCCGAGGCGATCGACGCCACTCCGGCGTCCCGGATCCCGCACGGCACGATCCGGTCGAACCAGGTCATGTCAGGGTTGCAGTTGAGCGCGAAGCCGTGCATCGTCACACCGCGCGCGACCCGCACCCCGATCGCCGCCAGCTTGCGGTCGTCGCCGCGCTGACCGGCGTTGGAGGGCGCGTACTCGGGCCCGGCCAGCCGGGGGTCGATACCCAGCGGCAGACCCATCCGCAGCGTCAGCTTGCCGATCTCCACCACCTTCGCAGGGTCCACCACCGCGTCCGCGATCGCCTCGCCCAGCACCCACACCCCGCTGCGGCCCTCGACCCGGGTGCTCTCGACACCGAAGCCGGCGCACGAGCGGATCAGCGCCTCCTCCAGCCGGCGCACGTACGCGACCACGTCGATCGGATCCGGCAGCTTGACGATGGGGTAGCCGATCAGCTGGCCCGGACCGTGCCAGGTGATCTCGCCCCCGCGGTTGACCTCGACCACCGGGGTACCGTCCAGCGGGCGGTCCGCCGGGTCGGTGCGCTTGCCCGCGGTGTACACCGGCTGATGCTCGAGCAGCAGTACGGTGTCCGGGATCTCGTCCGCCACCCGCAGCGCATGCAGGCGCTGCTGCTCGGCCCACGCTTCCTCGTACGGCACCAAGCCCTCGCCGATACCCATCCGCACGAACCGCACGTTCTCGCTCACCGCTGCTCCTTGCCAGGCGTTCGAGACCAACTCGGCAAGCGTACGCCTGACCGGGTGAGGCCCGGCTGCTCGGGGCGGACGGACCACTCTCCAGGGGCGGCGGGCTTCTGCTCAGCTCTCCGCGAGGAGCCGCAGGCGCAGTGCGAGCTGGAGCTCCAGCGCGCGTTCGGGCTGGTCCCAGTCGCGCCCGAGCAGCGCCCCGATCCGGTCCAGCCGCTGCACCACGGTGTTCACATGGACGTGCAGGTCGTCCTTGGCCCTGGTCAGGCTGCCGCCGCAGGCGAAGTAGGCGCGCAGGGTGCGGACCAGCTCGGTGCCGCGCCGGGCGTCGTACTCCAGCAGCGGCCCGAGCGTGCTCGCCACGAAACCCTCCACCCGGTGGCCGTCACCGAGCAGGACTCCGAGGAACCCCAGTTCGGCGGCGCCGGCGCCGTGGCCGACCCGTCCGAGCACCCGCAGCGCGCGTACGCACCGCACCCCTTCCGAGTAGGAGGCGGCCAGCGCGACGGGACCGGTTGCTACCCGGCCGGCGCCGACCGTGACCGGGGAGCCCAGCAGCCCGGCCAGCCGTTCGGCGGCCTGGGCCGCCCGCTGCCCGGGAGAGTGCGATCCGTCGTCGGGGAGCAACAGGGCCACCGCCTCGCCGTGCTCGGCGCTGAGGCCCCTGGTCCCGAACAGGTGGCGGACGGCGGCCCGGGGCAGCCGGCTCCGGTCCTCGGGCGCGGCTTCGGCGACCAGTACCAGGTGCGGCCAGCCGAGGTCGACGCCGAGACGGCGGCCGCGAGCGGTGAGCCCGGCGGGGTCGCGGTCCGGAGCGGTGAGCAGATCGGTGAGGAGTTCGCCGCGGACCCGGTTCTCGGTCTCGGCGACCGAGCGGCGCAGCAGCAGGAGCAGCGCGGTGACCACGGCGGAGCGCTCGAACAGGCGGCGGTCCGCGTGGTCCAGGTCCGGCCGGCCCTGCAGCAGCAGGCTGCCGAGCAGCTCCTGTCCGGCCAGCACCGCGCAGACCCAGCTCTCCCCGTGCCGGACGGCGCGCCCGTCGCTGCGCGAGGCGGCGAGCGCCCGGGCCAGTCCCCTACTTGCCCTACTTGCCAGCTCGCCTCCGGGCGCTCCTACCACGGCGCCGACACTCGCCCCCAGCCTTGGCGGCCGGGAGGTGCCCCCGGCTCCGGCACTCTCCCCCAGCCCCCGGCCGGCGGTCCCCCCTTCGCTCGCTTGTCGCTCGTCCCCGCGGCGGAGCCGCTGATGGGCACTTCCGGCACCGGCGCGCCGCCCCCAGCCTCCGGGCCTGGGGGTCCCCCCGGCCGAAGGCCGGGGGACGGGTACCCCCTCGGCTCGGGGCCTGCCGTCCCGGCCGCGGCCGGCCAGCCGGCCGCCCTCGGCGTCCCGTACGGTGACCTCGCCGCCGAGCAGGGCGGCGACCTCGGCGGCCACGTCGGGTACCTCGGCGCCGCGCAGCACCAGGTCGGTGAGTCGGTCGTGGGCCTGTTCGGCGCGCTGGACGGCGGCGGCGTGCGCCCGGATGACGGCGTTGGCGGCGTTCAGCTCGGCCAGCGCGGCCCGGGTGTCGGACAGCGACTTCGCGTAGTCCAGGGCGATGGCGGCGTGCGCGGCGAGCGAGCACAGCAGTGCGACCTCGTCGGGGGAGAAGGAGCGCGGGGTGCGGTCGGCGGCGAACAGCACCCCGATCACCCGGCCGCCGACCAGCAGCGGCACCCCGATGATCGCCACCAGTCCCTCGTCAAGGACCCCGGCGTCAATCCGGTCGGTGTGGCGGAAGCGCTCGTCGGTGCGGTAGTCGTCGGTCGCGTAGGGGCGGGCGGTCTGTGCGACCAGTCCGCCCAGGCCGTCCCCGAGGCTCAGGCGCAGGGTCTGGAACAGCTCCGAGACCGAACCGTCGGTGACCCGCACGTAGGTGTCCCCGGCCGCGGGGTCGGGGAGGGTGAGGTACGCGGTGTCGGTGCCGAGCAGCATCCTGGCCCGGCGGACGATCGCCTGCAGGACGGTGTCCAGGTCCCGCGAGGCGGAGAGGTCGCCGGCAGTGTCGAAGAGCGCGGTCAGCTCCGCCTCCCGGCGCCGGTGCTGACGCAGGGTCCGGTGCACGCTCATGGCCTGCCAGGCGGCCGCGTCGATCTCGGCCAGTACGGCGGCCGGGGCACCCTGCCGCCGGGCCTCGGCCGGCACCTCGGCGAGCTCCTCCGCGGCGGCACCGGATGCGAGCAGGGCGAGCAGGCTGTGCAGCGCCGGGGCGGAACTGGTGTGAGGGTCGTCCATGGTGCGCGCCATCGTGCCAGGTCCGGCCCGGACGGGGAACGCCCAGGGCTTTCCCGGCCTCGTACCGGGGAGCACGAGAGCGCGCCCGGCCGACCGCGCGCCGCCGTACGGCCATCGGTGCGCAGTCCTCAGTGAGCGGTCCAGCCGCCGTCCACGGGCAGGCTCGCGCCGGTGATGTACGCGCTGTCGGGGGAGCACAGCCACAGGGCGATCCGGGCCACCTCCGCCGGCTCGATCAGGCGCTTGACGGCGGTGCGGGCGAGCATGATCCGCTCCACCACCTCCTCCTCCCGGATGCCGTGCACCCGGGCCTGGTCGGCGATCTGCCGCTGCACCAGGGGAGTCCGCACGTACGCGGGACTGATGCAGTTGCTGGTCACGCCGTACGGAGCCCCCTCCAGGGCGACCGTCTTGCTCAGCCCCTCCAGGCCGTGCTTGGCGGTCACGTACGCGGACTTGAAGGCGCTGGCCCGCAGACCGTGCACGGAGGAGATGTTGACGACCCGGCCCCACCCGCGCGCGTACATCCGCGGCAGGGTGCGGCGCAGGATCCGGAACGGTGCCTCCACCATGATCCGCTGGATCAGCGCGAACCGCTCCGGAGGGAGCTCGTGTACGGGCGCGACGTGCTGCAGGCCGGCGTTGTTGACCACGATGTCCGCGTCGTCCGGCAGCGCGTCCACGGCTGAGGGGTCGGCGAGGTCGGCGACGAAGGCCGATCCGCCCGTCCGGTGGGCGAGTTCCTCGGCCGCGGCGGCCGCCACGTCGACGACGTAGATCCGGGCGCCGGCTGCGGCGAAGGCCTCCGCACAGGCCCGGCCGATGCCCGAGGCGGCGCCGGTGACCAGTGCCGTACGGCCGTCGAGCGGGCGGCGGGAAGTGGTGTCCATGGCTGAGAACGGTAGGAACGCGCAGCCGCCCACTCCTATGTGACGGACCGCCACAACACTCCGCATGCGAGTGGTGCTGACCGCTATGGGACGGAAACGGGCGGAGTCACACATGCACCCAAACACGTTCAGCCCCACCTTCCTCACAATGGGCGCCACTGAGTCACCCGTTCGGAGGATTGGCCGCCCAGATCCGCCCATAGCGGCAAAATGCCCGCTACATTCACGCCGACTCCCGACAGGGGGCGCCGCCCCGGGTACCGGGGTACTGGTGCGGCGCTAGAGAGGTGTTGAGACCGACATGCCCCAAACGCCCGCAACCGACCGCCCGACGAACACGTACGGACAGCTCGACCCGCACCACGCGCCGGCCGGGACACCCCCGCACGCCGACGACCACGGTCAGACCGATGCCCTGCGGTCCGCCGGGGCCACCCAGGCGGCGGACCCGCAGCCGGCGCACGCCCAGGCCGTGCACGTCCAGCCCGTGCACGGCGCCGCTCACGGCACCCACGGTGCCGACCGGACCCAGAACCCGCGGCTCGCCGCCCTGATCGAGGAGGCCGGGTTCTCGCACGCCGGTCTCGCCCGCCGGGTCGATCAGCTGGGCCTGGAGCACGGCCTGGACCTGCGCTACGACAAGACCTCCGTGACTCGCTGGCTGCGCGGCCAGCAGCCCCGCGGCGCCACCCCCGCGCTGATCGCCGAGGTCTTCACCCGGCGTCTCGGCCGCCGCTTCTCCGCCCAGGACATCGGCCTGGACGCCTGCGCCCCCGTCTACGCCGGACTCGAGTTCGCCGAGACCCCGCAGGAGGCCGTGGACATCGTCGCCAGCATGTGGCGCAAGGACAACGGCCCGCAGTCCGAGCTGCGCCGGATCGCCTTCACCCCGGCCGGCCTGGTCGTCCCCAGCCGGGACTGGCTGATCGGCCGCACCGACGAGCGGGTCGCCCGCGACGGCTCCGTCCCGGGCGCGGACGACCGCCCGGCGATCCCCGGCGCCCGGCCCGGCACCCCGGCCGCCCCGGCTCAGGCGGCCATCCCGGCCCAACTGCTGGTTCAGGCGCCGATGGTTCGGGTGCCGTCCCAGAGCCGCGGCCCCGGCGGTCCGGCCCGGGCCGCCGGTACCGAGCCGGGCGAGCCCGCCGTACGCGAGCAGCGCCCGGCGCTACGGGTCGGCCGGGGCGACATCGCTGCCATCCGTGCCGTCGGCGACCTCTTCCGCGCCCTGGACCAGGCGTACGGCGGCGGTCACGCCCGGCAGGCACTGGTCCGGTACCTGGAGAGCGAGGCCGAACCGATGCTGCGCGGCCGGTACGGCGAGCAGATCGGCCGGGCCCTGTTCGGCGCGGTCGCCGACCTCACCAGACTGGCCGGCTGGACGTCCTTCGACATCGCCGCACACGGCCTCGCCCAGCGGTACTTCGTACAGGCGCTTCGGCTGTCCCAGGCGGCGGGGGACCGGCCGCTCGGCGGCCACGTCCTCACCACCATGAGCCAGCAGGCAGTCCACCTGGGCCACGGCCGGGAGGCCATCCAGCTCGCCAGAGTGGCCCAGCAGGGCGTCGGCACCGCCGTACCGCCGACCGTGCAGGCCCTGATGCACGCCGCCGAGGCGCGCGGCCACGCCCTGGTCGGCGACGTGCGCTCCTGCACCACCGCCATGGTCCGCTGCGAACGGGCCCTGGGCACCGCCCGGACCGGCGACGACCTGCCCACCTGGGCCCGCCACTTCGACGAGGCCCAGCTGGCCGACGAGTTCGCCCACTGCTACCGGGACCTCCAGCAGTGGCGCCCGGCCGCCCAGCACGCCGAGAAGTCCCTGCGGCTGCGGGCCCCCGCCTTCGCCCGCAGCCGGATCTTCTGCCGGATGGTGCTCGCCACCGCCCGCCTCGGCATGGGTGACGTGGACGATGCCTGCGGCATCGCCGCCGACTCCCTGCGGGCGGCGGGGGAAATGCGCTCGGCCCGCACCGTCGAGTACCTCCGCGACTTCCACCGCCGCCTGGCCCCCTACCGGGGCAGTCAGGCCGCCCGCTCCTTCGAGGAGGCCGCCCGCCAGACCGGCGTCATCTGAGCGCAGGCCCCCGGTATCGGGCCGGATCGGCGCGGGACCCCGAGGCGGGCACGGCGGGCCGGTGCCGCGGCTGGTCCGCGACGCCGGCCGCCGTGCCCGGGCCGCCCGGAGCGAGTCGGCTACGCCGCCTCCGCCGCCCGCGCGGTCGCCGGTACCCGGAGGTCGCGCAGCACGGCCTGCGCCGCCCGCCGTCCGGAGACCAGCGCGCCCTGCACGGTGCTGGTGTCCCGGTGGTCGCCGCAGGCGTACAGCCCGGCCAGCAGGCGCACCGGGCGCCGGAAGTTGTGCGGCGGCGGCATCGCCGGCACGGCGTCCGGGACGTGGCGCACGCTCAGGAACTCCCAGCCCGAGGTGGACGTGCCGTACAGCTCGGCCAGCCGGCGCCGGACCAGCGGCTCGTACCCGGCGGGACCGCCCGGCTCGAAGCTGCGGCGTCCGAGCACGGTGGTGGCGATCAGCGCCTGTCCGGGCGGTGCGTACGAGGGGTCCACCTCGCTCAGCACCAGCGAGTGGGAGAGCACGGCCCGGCCGCCGGGCCGGTCGGCGTCGAGGAGCAGGAGGGCCTCGCCCAGCGGTGAGCGGTCCGCGGCGTGGTAGTAGGTGGTCACCGGGTGGTGGTCCGGTACCCGCAGGCCGGGGAGCAGGGTGGCCGCCGACTGGGCGTCGGTGGCCAGCAGCACCGCGCGGGCGGCGATACGTCCGTGCCCGGCGGTGTCGACGCCGTCGGCGGCGATCGCGGTGACCCGGACGCCGAGCCGGATCGTCCCGGCGGGAAGCCGTTCGGCCAACTGCGCCGGGACCGCGCCGATGCCGGCGGCGGGCAGGCAGAGCCGTCCGCGCGCGTAGGAGCGCAGCACCACGTCGGCGACCCGGCTGCTGGTGCCGAGCGTGGGATCGCTGAGCAGGGCGCCGAGCAGCGGGCGCAGGAAGCCGTCCACGGCGCGGGGGGCCAGGCCCCGCTCGGCCAGCGCACGGGCGATGGTGGTCTCCGGCCGGGTCAGCAGTCGCTGGACGGGGGTGGCGGCGAGCCGGGTGAGGGAGGCGCCGAGCCTGGCCTTGTCCAGCGGGCTGCCCAGCGGGCCGCGGGTGGCGGCCTGCCGGGCGGCGGTCTGCTGCGGATCGCCCACGCGGTAGCGGCGGATCCCGCTGTGCACCAGGACACCGGGGGCGAGCGGACGCAGCTCCAGCCGGTCCAGATCGAGCCGGCGGCGTGGCTCGGGGAAGTCGGTGTTCAGCAGGTGGCCGCCGTTGTCCAGGCGGAAGCCGTCGAGTTCGCGGCCGGCCGTCCGGCCGCCGATCCGCTCGGTCGCCTCCAGCACCTGGACGGTCACGCCTCGGCTGGTGAGCGCCTGAGCGGCGGCCAGGCCCGCGAGCCCGGCGCCCACCACGACGACGTCCGGATCGGACTGCCGGCGGGTGCGGCGAGTGAAGTCATGTGCGGGCACGAGTGTGCTCCTCCCTGATCCCTGGGGAACCGGCCGACGCGGGCAACAGGCTGCCGGGGTACGGTCCGACGATGTGATGCCCAGTCAGTGAGGCGATCAGGCAGAGAAGTTCGTTCGAATCGGGGGCCTCCCTGGGCATCGGCGGCATGGTGCGGGGTGCGGTCACGGACTGTGCGCAGGAACGGCGCATTCCCCGGTTCGGCGGGCGCGTACGGTCACCAGGGGCGTACGGCGCGCCGCCCGGATGCCACCGTGCGCCCCCTCCATCCGCCCCACCCGCCCTGGTCCGTACGCTCCCTGGACGTTCCCCGGACATTCCGGTGCGGCACGGCCGGCGTGCGGCACCCCGGGGTGCGCGGGGTGCCCCACGTCCGGTCCGCCGCACCGGATCCGGCACCCGCCTTCGGCAGGGCGCAATACCGGGGCGCGAGGAGTCTTGCGCGCAATGGTGCACCGCCGTTGCGGGCTGGCCGCGCGGTCCCGTGCCCTCGGAGGCATTGGGCGGATCAGGTGCTTGGAAGGCCCTCCCGTCCAGTGGATCGCCCGTGCCGGCCCACTGCTCCGGCCGGTCCCGCCGCGACGGTGCCGGTCCCGCGGCCCGAGGGCCCTGCCCGGCCGGGGATCAGGCGCCCGGCTGCCGCTCCAGCGCCGCCCGTACCGCCGAATCCGCATCCGGGTGCCGGAAGCGGAACCCGGCGTCCAGGAGCCGCTTGGGCAGGACCCGGTGGCTTCCGCAGACCTCCACCGCCATTTCGCCGAGCGCCAGCCGCAGCACCGGCTCCGGCACCGGGAACGGCGTCGGCCGCCCGAGCCCGCGACCCATCGCCTCGGTCAGCTCCCGGTTGGTGACCGGCTCGGGGCCGGTGAGGTTGAACGGCCCGCTCAGCTCCGGCCGGTCGATCAGGAACCGCAGCGCCGCGACCTCGTCCGCCAGCGAGATCACCGCCCAGTACTGGTCGCCCGAGCCCAGCCGCCCGCCCAGTCCCAGCCGGAACAGCGGGAACAGCCGTCCGCCCGCGCCGCCCTCCGCCGAGAGCACCAGTCCGGTGCGGGCGTACGCGACCCGGATCCCGGCGTCCTCGGCGGGCCGGGCGGCGGCCTCCCACTCGACGCAGACCCGCGCCAGGAAGTCGTCCCCGGCGGGCGCGTCCTCGTCGATGATCCGGTCGCCGGTCTGGCCGTAGTAGCCGACGGCGGAGGCGTTCACCAGGACCCGGGGCGGCTCCTTGGCCCCGGCGATGGCGGCGGCGATGGTCTCGGTGCCGAGCACCCGGCTGTCCCGGATCTCCTGCCGGTAGGAGTCCGTCCACCGGTGGTCGCCGACCCCGGCGCCGGCCAGGTTCACCACGGCCTCGACCCCGTCGAGGCCGGCCCGGTCGATCTGCATCCGATGCGGGTTCCAACCGACCCCGACCGTGCCGTCCGACTGCCTGCCGGTCCTCGTCCGGTGGCGGACCAGCCGCACCACCTCGTGGCCGTCCGCCAGCAGAGAGCGGACGAGCGCCGAACCGATCAGACCCGTTGACCCTGTCACCGCGATACGCATGGGGCCATCGTGCCAGGTCGTAAAACCGTGGTCGGGGAGCCGCCCGCTGAATAGCATGTCGGCCATGCGATCTGACAGTGTGACCATACGAGGAGCACTGACCGAGGACGGCCCGCAGCTCGCCGTGATCGACCACGAGGCCTGGTCCTGGACGAGCGACGTCCTGCCGCAACCCGCCAGGGACGTCGAGTACTTCAACGAGCGGCGCGCACCCGAGCAGTTCCTGGTCGCCGAGTCGCAGGGTCTGGTGGTCGGTTACGTCCGGCAGGTGCCGGCGACGCCGCTGGAGAGCAACCGACACATCCGCCAGATCCAGGGCTTCGCGGTACTGCCGGAGGCTCGGGGCCGGGGCATCGGCGCCCTGCTGCTCGACGCCGCGGTCGAGGCCGCCCGCGCCGACCGGATCCGCCGCCTCACCCTGCGGGTGCTCGGCTGGAACGTGAACGCCCGACGGCTCTACGAGCGGGCCGGGTTTACGGTGGACGGAATCCTGCCGGGGGAGTTCCACCTCGACGGCCACTACGTGGACGACGTGCTGATGGGACTCGACCTGGTGGACCGCGCCTGAACCCGGCACGCGCCGGCCCGGTCCGCTTCCTGATCCCCCGCTGCAGATCCTCTGCGACCTGGGCGACGTGACGAAGGTCGGGCGAGGAGTCCTAAGCCGTCTGCCGAGGCCGGGCGGCGACCGGTACGGTACCGTACGTGAGCGATTCGACTCCGGCGGGCCGGAACCGAGAGCCGGGCCTCGGGGCGTTCGGCGGCGCACCGGAAGGCCGGTGGGACGGGGGCGACCGGGCCGAACCGGCTCCGTCGTCCGCGCGGAAGTCGCGGAGGCCCCTCGGCGGGCTGATCGTCAGCCTGGTGGTCGCCGTCTTCGCGACGGCGGCGCTCACCGGGCTGGTCTGGATCGTCGCCGATTCGGACGGTCCGGACGACGTCGCCGCGCTGCCCTTCCTCGGCACCGCCAAGGCCGGCCCGGGACGGCCGGCCCGGGATGCTACCCCCACCATCATGGCGCCGGACGGCCCCGTAAGTGACCCGGTGCACGGTTGGACCATCCCGCTGCCCGCCGGCTGGACCTCGGACCGGCACAGCCGTGACGCCGCCGTCCACCTCTCCACCACCCCGTACTCCTGCGCCACCCCGGCGGGCTGTGCACGTGGCATCTTCGCCATCGGCACGGTACCGGTGACCGGCCCTGACGCGGTCGCGGTCGCCCGCGCGGCGATGGCGGACACCGCACCGGCGCTCTTCGGCGAACTCGCCTCGCACCGGCAACTGCCCTCCGGGCCGGTCGCGGTGGCGGGCAGGCGAGGCTTCGCCGAGCGCTGGCACGTGGTGCCGAAGGGCGGCGTCCAGGGGTACGTCCTGGTGGTGGCCGTCCCGGCGCACGGCGGCGGCTTCACCGTGCTGACCGGATCGGTGGACGACGACCCCCTGGCGCCGGACCCGGCGGTGCTCGACCGGATCGTCCAGGGCATCAGGGCGAGCTCGGGCGGCGCGGGCGACTGAGGCTCGCCGTCACCCTCAACTTCCGTACCTTTCCCACAGCTTGGGGAACCGCTTCGCCATCAGCGCGGCGTCCTCGAAGTCGAACGGCGCGCCCTCGGGCCGGCTCGGCTGCTCGATCCCGAGATCGGGCAACGGCAGCCCGGTGAGCTGCTCGTGCGCCTCGTCGGCGGCATAGCCGAGGTCCTCGGCCTCGCCGTCCTCCTCCTCGTCGAAGTCCGGTACCAGCTCGGCCAGATCGTCCGGCTGGTGCAGGGCCCCCTCGAAGACCTCCCGGCCCTGGCCGATCAGCCAGCAGCGGAAGTAGTCGAAGGCGTCCTCCGATGCGCCGCCGAGCAGCAGGTGCGCGGCCGCCCAGAGATCGATCCGGTAGGCGCGCTGGAACCGGGCCTCGAAGAGCCGCGCGAAGTCGAGCACATCGTCCGGCGTCAGCTGCGCGAGCCGCTCGACCAGCGCGTCGGCCTGGTCGTCGGGGTCGCCGTCGGCCGCGTCCCGGGTCTCGTCGATGAGCTGCCAGAAGTCCGTCTCGTACATCACCGCTCCAGCATCGCCGCTCGTCAGGGCGAATGCGTGCGTTGACGCCCGTGCGGAGTGGCGCGCCTTCGCCGGGGGCCCGGGGCCGGGTCCGGAAGCGCTCGGGACCCCGGTGCAGCCGATGGCCGCCCCGGGCGGACTCCCCGCCCCAGGGTCACTCGTCGCTCACCAGCAGCAGCGCGGTGACCGCCTCCGTGCGCCCGCTGTCCTTCACCACGGCCCGGTACGCACCGGGCGCAAGGCCCTGGATCACCGTCCGGTGGTGGCCGCCCCCGAGGTTTCGCAGCGCGTGCCGCCGCACCTCCCCGGTGGGTGAACCCAACTCCTCCAGGCTCACCTGAACTGCCAACTCGTCGGTGTAAGGGGCGAATTGATTGATGACCACCTCGATCCGGCAGTCCTCCCCGTGGGCCAGTTGCTCCGGCGCCCGTACGCTCAGCCCGCCCGGGTCCGCCTCACCTCCCCGGTGGTACGGCGGCTCGGGGGCGAGCCAGCCCCACAGGTCCTCCCGGACGGACCGGTGGTTCTGCAGCGAACCGTGCAGCTCGCACGGGGTACGGACGGCGGAGGCCGGTCCCGGGTGGCCGAGCGGGCAGGCGGAGAGCCTGGGGACCCGGCCGTCGCCGCCCTCGTCCACACCGCCGATGCTCTCCAGCGGGAGAAGTCGTTCACCCTCCCAGGCGACCGTGGTTGCGGTCGGTTGGCGGACTCCGGTCACGGGCAGCAGCTCATAGCCCGGACGGCCGGCCCGGGACTCGGCGGCCTGCCGGATCTCGCGGTGGAAGGCGACCGCCTCGGCCAGCAACCGCTCGTCCACCCCGGGCAGTCCGGCCACTTCCGCCGGGCGCAGCAGGGAGCCGTCGGGGCCGGGCAGGCAGCCGTAGCCGGGCAGCAGCTCGTGCAGCGAGGGCAGGCTGCGGGCGAAGGCGGTGAGGTCGACGGCCAGTCGGCCCCAGCCCCGGTGCACACCGTTGACCAGGTGGAGCAGGGCGTCCGGTGAACCCCGGTGCGGAGTGCCGAGGGTGATCAGCCGACGGGTGATCCCGCGGCCGCCGCGGCACTCGACGTAGTGCCGGGCGACCAGACCACCCATCGAGTGGCAGATGAAGACGACCCGGGCCTCCCGCCGGCTGGCGGCCGAGGCCCGCCAGCGGTCGAGGGCCCGCTCGACGGCGGCGCCGAGCCGGGCCGAGTTGTGGCGGCAGGAGAGCCGCCAGTCGTACCCGAACGCGAGCAGGTTGGCCGGGGACCTGTCGGACGGGTGCCGATCGAGGGTGAACTGGTGCTCCAGCCAGTCCAGCAGGCGTGAGTAGCCGTCGACGGCGAGCCCGGTGCCGGGCAGCGCGTGCAGGTCGTGCATCAGGCCGACGGCCCGTACACCGTCGTCGAAGTCGGGATCGGCCGACCGTACGGCGAGCCTGGGGGCGGCGCCCGCGAAGGCCCGGATGCCCCGCAGCAGGGCGCCGCCGGAGAGGTCCCAGACCGGTCGACCGTCCGCGTCGACGAGCCGGCTGCCCATGATCCCGGGCACCACCACGACCAGGTCCTCGACCCGCTCCCGCACCACGCCCCACCCCCTGAAGCTCCAGACCGGCCCACGTTACCGCCAGTCGCGCCCATTGCGGGCAACTCCCGTACGCACCAAGGGCGGTGCCCCGCTCCGTACGCGCTGGACGCGACGGAACGGGGCACCGCCCTTGCGGCTACCGGCCGATCAGAGGCCGATCAGAGGCCGAGCTCGACCTCGAACTCGCCGGCCTCGAGGATCTCCTTGACGGCCACCAGGTAGCGGGCGGCGTCGGCACCGTCCACCAGGCGGTGGTCGTAGGAGAGCGACAGGTAGGTCATGTCGCGGATGCCGATGGCGGTGCCGCCCTCGGCCTCGATGACGACCGGGCGCTTGACGGTGGCACCGATGCCCAGGATGGCGACCTGGTTCGGCGGCACGATGACGGTGTCGAACAGCGCACCGCGCGAGCCGGTGTTGCTGATGGTGAAGGTGGCGCCGGACAGCTCGTCCGGGGTGATCTTGCTGTCGCGCACCTTGCTGGCCAGCTCGGCGGTCTTCTTGGAGATACCGGCGATGTTGAGGTCGCCCGCACCCTTGATGACCGGGGTCATCAGACCCTTCTCCGAGTCCACCGCGATACCGATGTTCTCGGTGTCGAAGTAGGTGATGGTGCCCTCGGACTCGTTGATCCGGGCGTTGACGACCGGGTGGCTCTTCAGCGCCTGGGCGGCGGCCTTGACGAAGAACGGCATCGGGGACAGCTTCACGCCCTCGCGGGCGAGGAAGGCGTCCTTGGCCTTGCCGCGCAGCGTCATGATCTTGGTGATGTCCACCTCGACCACGGTGGTCAGCTGCGCCTGCTCGTGCAGGGCCTTCATCATGTTGTCGCCGATGACCTTGCGCATGCGGGTCATCTTGACCGTCTGACCGCGCAGCGGGGACGGCGCGGCGGCAGCGGCCTTCGGCGCGGCGGCCGGGGCGGCGGCCGGAGCGGCGACCGCGGCCTTGGCGGCCTCGGCGGCGGCCAGGACGTCCTGCTTGCGGATGCGGCCGCCGACACCGGTGCCGGTGACGGACGAGAGGGCCACACCGTGCTCGGCCGCGAGCTTGCGGACCAGCGGGGTGACGTAGGCGTCGCCGGCCTCGGCGGCCGGGGCGGCGGCCGGAGCCGGGGCAGCAACCGGAGCCGGGGCGGTAACCGGAGCCGGGGCGGCAACCGGAGCCGGGGCCGGGGCAGCGGCGGGGGCCGGAGCCGGGGCCGGGGCCGGGGCAGCGGCGGGGGCCGGAGCCGGGGCCGGAGCGGCCGGGGCGGCGGCCGGAGCCGGGGCAGCAACCGGAGCCGGAGCAGCGGCGGCCGGAGCGGCACCCGCGGCACCGATCAGCGCGAGCTGGGCGCCGACCTCGGCGGTCTCGTCCTCGCCGACCAGGATCTTCACCAGGACACCGGCGACCGGCGACGGGATCTCGGTGTCGACCTTGTCGGTCGAGACCTCCAGCAGCGGCTCGTCCACCTCGACGGTGTCACCCTCGGCCTTCAGCCAGCGGGTGATGGTGCCCTCGGTGACCGACTCGCCCAGGGCGGGGAGCACCACCGGGGTGCCCGCAGCGGCGGTGGCCGGGGCGGCGGCCGGAGCCGGGGCAGCAGCCGGGGCCGGAGCGGCGGGAGCCTCGGCGACCGGGGCCGGAGCAGCCGGAGCAGCCGGAGCGGCAGCGGCGGCCGGGGCGGCAGCGGCGGCCGGGGCGGCAGCGGCGGCCGGGGCGGCAGCGGCGGCCGGGGCGCCGGTGCCGTCGTCGATGACGGCCAGCTCGGCGCCGACCTCGACCGTCTCGTCCTCGGCGACCTTGATCGAGGTCAGGATGCCGGAGGCCGGGGCGGGGATCTCGGTGTCGACCTTGTCGGTCGACACCTCCAGCAGCGGCTCGTCGGCCTCCACGCGCTCACCCTCGGCCTTCAGCCAGCGGGTGACAGTACCCTCGGAAACGCTCTCGCCCAGCGCGGGCAGTGTTACTGAGACCGCCATGGTTTCAGCGACTCCTATCAAGTCTTGCGTACGGGAAATGGGGAAGTAAGAGCCGCGATCAGTCGTGCGCGTGCAGCGGCTTGCCGGCCAGCGCCAGGTGCGCCTCGCCGAGGGCCTCGGACTGGGTCGGGTGGGCGTGGATGAGCTGCGCGACCTCGGCCGGCAGGGCCTCCCAGTTGTAGATCAGCTGGGCCTCGCCGACCTGCTCGCCCATGCGGGCGCCGACCATGTGGACGCCGACCACGGCGCCGTCCTTGACCTGGACCAGCTTGATCTCACCGGCGGTCTTCAGGATCTTGCTCTTGCCGTTGCCGGCCAGGTTGTACTTGAGGGTGACGACCTTGTCCTTGCCGTACAGCTCGACGGCCTTGGACTCGGAGATGCCGACCGAGGCCACCTCGGGGTTGGAGTAGGTCACGCGCGGCACGCCGTCGTAGTCCAGCGGGACCGGCTTGAGGCCGGCCAGGCGCTCGGCGACCAGGATGCCCTCGGCGAAGCCGACGTGGGCCAGCTGCAGGGTCGGGACGAGGTCACCGACGGCAGAGATGGTCGGGACGTTGGTGCGCATGTACTCGTCGACCAGGACGTAGCCGCGGTCCATCGCGACGCCGTTCTCCTCGTAGCCGAGGCCGGCCGAGACCGGGCCGCGGCCGATGGCGACGAGCAGCAGGTCGGCGTCGATCTGCTTGCCGTTCTCGGTGGAGACGCGCACACCGGTCTCGGTGTACTCGACGCCGGAGAAGCGGGCCTTCAGCTCGAACTTGATGCCGCGCTTGCGGAAGGCGCGCTCCAGCAGCTTGGAGGAGTTCTCGTCCTCCAGCGGGACCAGGTGCGGCAGCGCCTCGACGATGGTGACGTCGACGCCGAAGGACTTCCAGACCGAGGCGAACTCGACGCCGATCACGCCGCCGCCGAGGATGACGGCCGACTTCGGGATGCGGTCCAGCTTGAGCGCGTGGTCCGAGGAGATGATCCGGTTGCCGTCGATCTCCAGGCCCGGGATCGAGCGCGGCACGGAGCCGGTGGCGAGGATGATGTGGCGGCCCTCGATGCGCTGGCCGTTGACGTCCACCGAGGTCTGCGAGGAGAGCTTGCCCGCGCCCTGGATGAAGTGGACCTTGCGGGAGGCCACCAGGCCCTGCAGGCCCTTGTACAGGCCGGCGATGACGTCGTCCTTGTACTTGTGGACACCGTTGATGTCGATGCCCTGGAAGGTGGCCAGGACGCCGAACTCGGCGGCTTCCTTGGTCTCGTCGGCGATCTCTGCGGCGTGCAGCAGAGCCTTGGTGGGGATGCAGCCGCGGTGCAGGCAGGTGCCGCCCAGCTCACCCTTCTCGATCAGCGCAACGCTCAGCCCGAGCTGAGCGGCGCGGAGCGCCGCGGCGTAACCGCCGCTTCCGCCTCCGAGAATGACTACGTCGAAAACGGTGCTGGCGTCGTTCGCCACGTCACGTCCTCCATGCAAAGGGGTGCGGTTCGCCGGGCCGGTCACGGTCCGGTGGGGAAGCCCTGGTAAGGCGCCCAGTCGTGCCGGAAATACATCTTCGCACTTGTTGGCGGCGACTGATGTCCGGGGCCGCCTCGGCCGGGCCCGGCGATCTCGAACAGATGGGTGAAATGTACCTATCTCGTGGGTATTGTCGCAGCTCGCGACGGTGCTGCCGGCCGCGCGAGGCCGGATCCAGTTGATCGTGGACCAGGGCGGTTCCGCCCTGCGGAAGAAAGTTTCGCCCCCAGCGAACACGGTTCCGGAATGAGGCGATCTGTATTACCGACAGGTAACCCGGAAATGCGCCGAGGGCCCGACACCGGACGGTGTCGGGCCCTCGGTCGGTCCGCCGGTGCCGGGCACCGGCGGTCGGGTCAGGCGTTCGCGGTCTCCTCCGCGAAGCGGACCAGGGTGCGCACCGCGCTGCCGGTGCCGCCCTTCGGGGTGTAGCCGTACGGGGCACCCTCGTGGAACGCCGGACCGGCGATGTCCAGGTGCGCCCAGTCGGTGCCCTCGGCGACGAACTCCTTCAGGAACAGGCCGGCCACCAGGCCGCCGCCCATCCGCTCACCCATGTTGGCGAGGTCGGCGATGGTGGACTCGACCATGCCCTTGCGCAGGTCGGCCGGGAGCGGCATCGGCCAGGACTGCTCGCCGACCGCCTCGGCGGCGGCGTGCAGCCGGCCGCGCAGCTCGTCCCGGTTCGCCATCACGCCGAAGGTGCGGTTGCCCAGGGCCAGCACCATGGCGCCGGTCAGGGTGGCCACGTCCACGATCACGTCCGGGTTCTCCTCGCCGGCGCGGACGATCGCGTCGGCGAGCACCAGGCGGCCCTCGGCGTCGGTGTTGAGCACCTCGACGGTCTTGCCGCCGTACATCTTCAGCACGTCACCCGGGCGGGTGGCCGAGCCGGACGGCATGTTCTCCGCCAGGGCGAGCCAGCCGGTGACGTTGACGGCCAGGCCCAGGCGCTTGGCGGCGACCACCGAGGCGAACACGGCGGCGGCGCCGGCCATGTCGCACTTCATCGTCTCGTTGTGGCCGGCCGGCTTCAGCGAGATGCCGCCCGAGTCGTAGGTGATGCCCTTGCCGACGAAGGCCAGGGTGGCCTTGGCCTTCGGGTGGGTGTAGGCGACCTTCACCAGGCGGGGCGGGTTGGCCGAGCCGGTGCCGACGCCCAGGATGCCGCCGAAGCCACCCTTGGCCAGCGCCTTCTCGTCCAGCACCTCGACCTTCAGGCCGTGCTCCTTGCCGGCCGCCTGGGCGATCGCGGCGAAGGACTTCGGGTTGAGCTCGTTCGGGGCGGCGTTGACCAGGTCGCGGGCGCGGTTGATCTCCTCGCCGATCGCCGCGGCACGCTCGGCGGCGGCCTTGGCGTCCTTGCTGCCCTTGCGGTCGGTCAGCAGCACGAGCTCGCCGACCGGAGCCTTGCCGTTCTCGCCGCCCTTGTAGGCGGTGAAGCTGTACGAGCCGAGCAGACCGCCGAGCGCGACGGCCTCGAACTCCTCGGTCGAGGCGACCGGGAGGGCCAGCGCGGCCTTCTTGATGCCGGCCAGCGTGCGGGCGGCGACACCGGCCGCACGGCGCAGCGCCTCCGCGCTGTAGCCCTCGTCGGAGACCTCACCGAGGCCGACGGCCACCACCAGGGCGGCCTTCACGCCGACGGGGGAGGGGAGCTTGACCGACTCGCCCTCGGCACCGGTCGCGCCCAGGGTGCTGAGGACCTCGGCCAGCTTGCCCTCGAACGCCTCGGCCACGACCTCGGCGCCATCGGCCACCACGAGGCCCTTGGGGCCCTTGCCGACACCGATCACCAGGGCGTCCGCGCGCAGCGTGGCGGCGGAGGAGGTGCTCACAGACAATGCAGTCACGTAGATGAGTCCTGTTCTTTCACGGTCCACAGCCGGGTGCGGCGCCGGTGCCGCACCGGCATCACCCCGGCGTGCTCCGCTGGAACAGGGCGCAGGGTAACGGTGCTCCCCGCATGTTAGTCCGCATGATGGGATCACGCCGCCCTCGGGATGGGCCCGGTTTCCTGGCGAACGGGTGCCTCGGACCTCGCAATTGGCCGCAATTCACCCAACATCGGTCCAGGTCTTCCGTCATGACCCACCGTCACCATCCGGTCAGCGCCAGGGTGAGCAGTGCGGCGGTGGCGGCGGTCTCCGCCAGCGCACCGAGCACGTCCCCGGTGATGCCGCCGAACCGCCGCACGCAGCGCCGTAGCAGCAGGCCCGCCGCACCCAGGCCGGCCAGCAGCGCGCCGGGGTAGCGCAGCGCCGCCCAGCCGTCCGCCCATCCCGCCGCGGCAAGGCCGAGCCCCGCGAGCGCGGAGACGGCGAGCGCACCGGCCGGCGGCACCGTGGCGGCCACCATCGCACCCAGCCCGCCCGGTCGCGCGGCGGGAACCGACCGCAGGCAGCCCCAGGACAGCGCGCAGCGAGCGGCCACCGCGGCGGTCAGTACGGCCAGCGCGCCGTGCCGGGTGGAGTCGGCGAACTGCCCGGTCAGGGCGGCGATTTGGGCCAGCAGCGCGAGGACGAGGGTGAGTACGCCGAATGGCCCGATGTCCGACTGCTTCATGATCCGCAGAGCGTCCTCGGCCGGCTTCCCGCTGCCCAGGCCGTCCGCCACGTCGGCCAGTCCGTCCAGGTGCAGCCCGCGGGTCAGCCAGGCCGGTACGGCCACCGCGGCCACCGCCGCGAGCAGTCCGCCCGCGCGCCAGTCGACCAGCGCGCCGGCGCCCGCCGCGAGCGCCCCGAGCACGACCCCGACCAGCGGGGCGCAGACCATCGCCCGTCCGCCGGCCGCCCGGTCCCACCGCTCGACCCGTACACGCAGCACCGACAGCGTCCCGAACGCGAACCGCACCCCCTCCCCCCACGAGGGCGCCTCACCGGCACTTCGGGTCAATGCTCCAGATCCCCACTCGCTCGAACCGGCGGCGAACCGCATGATCGGCAGCGCACCTCCCGAGGGCGCGCTGCCGGGCCGCCCGGCACTGCCGACCACGTCACAGGGAGGCATTGCGGCCGGGGTGCGCCGTGCCACGCGCCCCCGGGCGGCGCTCAGCCGCGTGCCAGCAGCTCCGCCGCCGTGGGCAGGCGCGGCGGCTCCTTGGGCCCGGCCGTCACCCGCTGGATCCGCAGCACCTCGGCCGGATCCGCGAGCGTGTCGGTGGCGGCCTGGAGCAGCGGCAGCGCCAGGAGCGCACCGACCCCTTCGCCCATCGAAACGCCCAGCTCCTGGAGCGGGGTCAGGGTCAGCCGGTCGAAGGCCTTGGCCTGCGCGGGTTCGCCGCTCGCCTGTCCGGCCCGCCACCACTCGGGTGCCCGGAACGCGATCCGCTGCGCGACCAGTGCACAGGCGGCCGAGACCACCCCGTCCAGCACCACCGGCAGCTTGCGCACCGCGGACTGCAGCAGGAACCCGGTGATGGCCGCGAAGTCCGCTCCGCCGACCGCCGCGAGCAGCGCCAGCTGGTCGCCCAGCACCGGGCGGGCCCGCCGCAGCGCATCGCGTACGGTCGCGCACTTGACCATCCACACCCGGTCGTCGATGCCCGAGCCGCGCCCGGTGACGGCGGCCGCGTCGGTGCCGCAGAGCGCGCCGATCAGGACCGCGGCGACCGTGGTCGAGCCGGCGCCGAGGTCGCCGAGCAGCACCAGGTCGGTTCCGGAGTCGGCCTCCTCGTCGGCGATGGCCGCACCGATCCGGAAGGCCTGCGCGGCCTCGTCGAGGCTGATCGCGTTCTCCACGTCGATCCGCCCGGAGCCGCGCCGCACCCGCTGGTGCTCCACCTCGGCGGGGAAGGTCCCGGGGACGGCGTCGACCGCCAGGTCCACCACCCGCACCTCGGCGCCGTAGCGGTGCGCCAGGACCGCGACGGGGGCGGTGCCGTCCAGCACCGCCTGCACCCGCTGAGCGGTGCCGGGTGCGCCGGGGCGGGAGACGCCGAGACCGGCCACGCCGTGGTCGCCGGCGAAGACCAGCACCTTGGCGGCGGTCAGCGGCCGCACCGGCGAGTCGCCCTGCACGGAGGCCAGCCAGCTGCCGAGTTCCTCCAGCTGCCCGAGGCCGCCGCGCGGCTTGTCGAGCTGCTGCCAGCGCTCCTCGGCGGAGCGGCGGGCGCTGTCGTCGGGGCGCTCGACGAGCGAGGAGAACGTATCGAGATCCACGGTGGTGTCCATCGAGCTGAAATCTACACGGCAGAGGCGGACTTGCGGTGGTGGCCCTCGAAGCCGCCCACCCACCCGCTACCCGGCGGCGGGCTTGACCGTGAGCACCTGCCCGGCCACCACCAGCAGCACTCGCTCAGAGGCGTCCGCCACCGCCATGTTCAGCCGGCCGAGAGCGTCCCGGAACCGCCGGCCGGCGGCGGTGGCCGGGACCACCCCCATGCCGACCTCGTTGCTCACCGCGATCACCTGACGCTCCGTCAGCCGCCAGGCCTCGGCCAGCTCGTCGCAGCGCCGCTGCACCGCGCGCTCCGCACCGCCGATCCACGCCGCGTCGTCCCAGGCGCCGCACTCGTCCATCACGGCGGTCAGCCAGAGCGCCAGGCAGTCGATCAGCACCGGCGCGCGGTCGGCCCGGTCGGCGAGTACGGGCACCAGGTCGCAGGTCTCGGCGGTACGCCAGGAGTCCGGTCGCCGCTCCCGGTGCAGGGCGACCCGCTGGGCCCACTCCCGGTCGCCGTCACGGGTGCCGCCGGTGGCCACGTAGAGCGCGTCCCGGTACGGGGCGAGCAGCTGCTCGGCCCGGGTGGACTTGCCGGAGCGGGCGCCGCCGAGGATCAGGGTGCGGGGGAGTGCCATGTCCCACATCCTGCCTGACGAGGCATGAGGGCGGTTCGTCCGGGCACGCTAGTGTGCGCAACTGCAGCGCACGACGGAGACGAAGCGGTCCCGAGGCGGGAGGAGCCCGGCATGGTGTTCACGTGGCGGTACGAGAAGGCGGACGGCACCCTCATCGAGCCGCCCGGCGGCCAGGAGGAGTTCGCCAGTCAGGGGGACGCGGAGTCCTGGATCGGCGAGGGCTGGAAGCAGCTGCTGGAGGACGGTGCCGACCGGGCCGCGCTCCTGGACGACGGCCGCGAGATCTACACCATGAGCCTGCACGCCGAGTGACCCTCCGTCCCGGCCGGTGGCCGGGACGTCCTGGGGCGCGAGGCGCTGCGCGACGGCCCTCGTTGAACCGCGGAGCGCTCCCCGCACGGTTCCCGCGCCCCTGAGGAGCTCCCTGAGGAGCCCTCAGCCCTTCTGAAGAGCGCCCGCCCGACGGCTGCCCGGCCCTGACCCCGTCGGTCGCTACTTGGCGCCGATCACGTGCAGCAGGGCCGCCACCCGCCGGTACGGCTCCTCGCGCCCGGCCCGTTCCTCGGCGTCCAGCAGCTGCGCCAGCTGCCGCCCGTCCACCGGCGCGGCGTCCTCGGGCGTGGCGTCGGTGAACACCCGGACGCCGTACCAGTCCCGCAGCGGGACCGACAGCCCGGCCAGCGTGGTGGTCAGGTCCGCGAGACGGTCGGCACGGGCGGGCAGACCGAGGTGATTGGTGTAGCGGGCGCTGTCGAAGGCGTGCAGCACGGCCCGCCAGTCACCGGTCAGCCCGGGCCGCATGGCCAGCGCGTCCGCGTTGCGCACCAGCAGCGAGAGCACACCGCCGGGGGCGAGGATCCGGGCCAGTGAGGCGAGCATCGGGTCCGGGTCGGGCAGGTACATCAGGACGCCGTGGCAGAGCACCACGTCGAAGCTGCGCGGGCCGAACCAGCGTCCGCACTGGTGGCCGTCCCCGCCCAGCAGCCGGACCCGGTCGCGCACCTCGGGCGGCTCGGCCGCGAGCGCGGCCCGGGCGGCACCGAGGGTGACCGGGTCGGGGTCGAGCCCGGTGACCAGGTGGCCGGCCCTGGCGAGCCGCAGCGCCTGGGTGCCCTGGCCGCAGCCGACGTCCAGCACCCGCAGGCCGGTCCGCCCGGTCAGCTGCTCGGCGAGCTGCCGGGCCACCAGCTCCTGCCGGACCAGGTTGCGCAGCCCGCCCTGCCGCTCCAGCCACGACATCCCGGGCTGTCCGAAGGGCCGGGCCGCAGGCAGCCGGTCGTGCGCCCCGGCACCCTGGCCGGGCAGCGCACCCGCCGCAGCAGGCGGCACCGCGGCGGGAACTACCGCACCGGGCACCGGAGAAAGCCCGGGGCCCTCCGGCCAGGCGGGGGAGACCCAGTACGACTGCGGCGGAACCGGCTCGGCGGTCAGGGCCGCTCGCCCCGCTTGACCTGCGGCTTCGGCAGTCGCAGCCGCCGCATCTGCAGAGTGCGCATCAGGCCGTACGCGACCGCGCCACGGGTGTTGTCGTTCGGGAAGCGCTCGGCCAGCGCCTTGCGCAGGCCCAGGCCCAGCCGGACCGAGTCGAGGATGACCAGCACGAAGAACAGCAGGAACAGCAGCTGGGCGACCAGCTGGAGCATCGGGTTGCGCACGATGCTGAGGACCAGCACCACCACCGCGTAGGGGAGGAAGAACTCGGCCATCGTCCAGCGCGAGTCCATGTAGTCGCGGGTGAAGCGGCGCACGGGGCCCTTGTCGCGGAGCGGCAGGGCGCGCTCGTCGCCGTTCAGCAGAGCCAGGCGCTGCTGCTCCCGCTCGGCGCGCAGCCGCTCGCGGGACTGGCGGGCGGCCTCCTTGCGGTCCTTGGGCACGGTCACCCGGTTGCGGCGGTTGGCCTCGGCCTCGCTGCGCTTGGGGGTGGGGCGGCCCTTCTTCGCCTCGGGGTGGCGGGGGGTCGTCTCGTCCTGCTCGGCCACCACGGTGGCGGAGGAGGAGGCATCATCTGAGCGGCGTCGGAACACACCACCAGCGTACGTGCTGGCCGCGGGCTTCTTACCGCCCCTTCGGACCCAAACCGGTATCGATCCGGCGCACCCCCGGTCCCGGGCAGCGCTTCCCGGCCCTCTTCCCCTACGGGACCCCCTACCCGTGATGGATCATGGACCGGGGCCGGATCCACCCTCGGGATGAGGTTCGAGCGGTTGCGCCTGTAGCAGTCTTGTAGCAGGCAGGTGCACTGCGGGCAGTTGCCCGCTGCACCTACACTCAAGGTTGTCAGCAACGAGACGGAACCGCAGGCCCGAGAAGGGGGCACCCGAGGCCCATGAGCGACGGAATCATGAAGCGTATGGGGCTGATTTTCCGCTCCAAGGCGAACAAGGCCCTGGACCGGGCGGAGGACCCGCGCGAGACGCTCGACTACTCCTACCAGAAGCAGCTCGAACTGCTGCAGAAGGTCCGCCGGGGTGTCGCCGATGTGGCCACCTCCCGCAAGCGCCTGGAGCTCCAGCTGACGCAACTGCAGCAGCAGTCGGCGAAGTACGAGGACCAGGGCCGCAAGGCGCTCTCGCTGGGCCGCGAGGACCTCGCCCGCGAGGCCCTGACCCGCAAGGCCAACCTCCAGTCGCAGATCACCGACCTGGAGACCCAGTACCAGCAGCTCCAGGCCGAGGAGGAGAAGCTCACCCTCGCCTCCCAGCGCCTTCAGGCCAAGGTGGACGCCTTCCGTACCAAGAAGGAGACCATCAAGGCCACCTACACCGCAGCCCAGGCGCAGACCCGGATCGCGGAGTCCTTCTCCGGGATCTCGGAGGAGATGGGCGATGTGGGCCTCGCCATCCAGCGCGCCGAGGACAAGACCGCGCAGATGCAGGCGCGGGCCGGTGCGATCGACGAGCTGCTCGCCTCGGGCGCGCTGGACGACGCCAGCGGTCTGGGCCGCAAGGACGACATCGAGGCCGAGCTGGAGCGGGTGGCCGGCGGCAACGACGTCGAGCTGGAGCTGGCCCGGATGAAGGCCGAGCTCACCGGTGGCCCGGCCGCCGCCCCGCAGGCGATCGAGCAGGGCAAGCCCGCCGCCGCGCCGCAGGACGCGCCGCCCACCATCAACTACAAGAAGTGACCTGAGCCGCACCGCACAGAGCTGCAACGAACAGGGAGACGCACCGGCATGATCATGAGGGTCATGGGTGAGGGTCAGTACGAGGTGGGCGAGGACCACCTCAACCGGCTGAACCAGCTCGACGACGAGCTGCTCACGGCGCTCGACTCGGGTGACGAGACGAGGTTCCGGGAGGCATACGGCAAGCTGCTGGACGCGGTCAGGCAGCTCGGCACCCGGGTGCCGGACGACTCGCTGGAGCCGTCGGACCTGATCCTCCCCGACGCGGAGGCGAGCCTCGACGAGGTCAGGCGGCTGCTGCTGAGCGAGGGCGAGGGGATAATCCCCGGCTTCGCGGAGTAGGTTCCGTGGCAAGAACAGAAGGGCGGGCCCCTCCAGGGGGCCCGCCCTTCTGCCGCGCTGAGGGCTACGGCAGGGCCAGCATCCGGTCCAGCGCGGCCTTGGCGTACTTCTCCGTCTCCGGGTCGACGGTGATCACGTTCGGCACCCGGCCGTCGACCAGCGACTCCAGCGCCCAGACCAGGTGCGGCAGGTCGATCCGGTTCATGGTCGAGCAGAAGCAGACCGTGCGGTCGAGGAAGACGATCTCCTTGTCGGGGTGCGCCTTGGCCAGCCGGCGGACCAGGTTCAGCTCGGTGCCGATGGCCCACTTGGAGCCGGGCTCCGCGGCGTCCAGCGCCTTGATGATGTACTCGGTCGAGCCCACCATGTCGGCGGCGGTGACCACCTCGTGCTTGCACTCCGGGTGCACCAGGACCGTCACGCCGGGGATCCGCGCGCGGACCTCGTTCACCGAGTCCAGGTTGAAGCGGCCGTGCACCGAGCAGTGCCCGCGCCAGAGGATCATCCTGGCGTTCCGCAGCTGCTCGGCGGTCAGCCCGCCGTTCGGCTTGTGCGGGTTGTAGAGGACGCAGTCGTCCAGCGAGAAGCCCATCTCCAGCACCGCGGTGTTGCGGCCCAGGTGCTGGTCGGGCAGGAAGAGCACCTTCTGGCCCACCCGTCGCCCACCATCGCCCTCGATCGAGGCGCTGCGCGCCGCCCCTTCCTCGAACGCCCACTCCAGTGCCCGCTTGGCGTTGGAGGAGGTGCAGATGGTGCCGCCGTGCTTGCCGGTGAACGCCTTGATGTCGGCCGAGGAGTTCATGTACGAGACCGGGACGGTCACGTCGGCTATACCGGCCTCGGTCAGCACGTCCCAGCACTCGGCGACCTGCTCGGCGGTGGCCATGTCGGCCATCGAGCAGCCGGCCGCCAGGTCGGGGAGGACGACCTGCTGGGCGTCGGAGGTCAGGATGTCCGCGGACTCGGCCATGAAGTGCACACCACAGAAGACGATGTACTCGGCCTCGGGACGGGCGGCGGCGTCGCGGGCCAGCTTGAAGGAGTCGCCGGTGACGTCGGCGAACTCGATCACCTCGTCGCGTTGGTAGTGGTGGCCCAGGATGAAGACGCGGTCGCCCAGCGCCGCCTTGGCCGCGCGGGCGCGCTCGACCAGGTCGGGGTCGGAGGCAGGGGGCAGGTCCCCGGGGCACTCGACGCCGCGCTCGCTGTTCGGGTCGGCCTGGCGGCCGAGCAGCAGCAGAGCGAGGGGCGTCGGAGTGGGGTCGACGCCGTGGGTCTCGGTGGTGGTGGTCACGGGCGGGTGCCCTCCTGTGCGGCCGGTCGGGTTCGGCCCCTGCCGACTTGCGGCTTCGCCGCGGGGGCCTTCTCGTCTATCTGACGCTATCGATGATAACCCGTTAGCGTCACTCTGACGATGGCCATCGTGTCGATGTGATGAGAACCGCTCTCCGTTATGGCGGCTTCCAGCACGCTTCCGGCGTGGTTCGACCGGTACCCGGGCCCGGATCGCGTTGGCTGGTGCCATGAAGGCAATCGCGATCAGGCGGTACGGCGGCCCCGAGGTCGTCGAGTACACCGAACTCCCCGACCCCAAGGTGGCCCCGGACTCGGTGCTGGTGCGGGTGAAGGCGGCCGGGGTCAACCCCGTGGACTGGAAGATCCGCGAGGGGTACCTGGACGGGATGCTGGACGTCCACTTCCCGCTGATCATGGGTTGGGACCTGGCCGGGGTGGTCCAGGCGGTGGGCGGCGCGGTCACCGAGTTCAAACCCGGCGACGAGGTGATCGGCTACGTCCGCAAGGACTGGGTCGAGTACGGCACCTACGCCGAGCTGGTCTCCGCACCGGTCCGTACGCTGGCGCGCAAGCCCGCCGCCCTCGACTGGGCCCAGGCGGGCGGCCTCCCGCTGGCCGGGCTCACCGCCTACCAGTGCCTGGTCAAGACGGTGCGGGTGCGCCCGGGAGAGACGGTGCTGATCCACGCGGCGGCGGGCGGGGTCGGCAGCCTCGCGGTCCAGATCGCCAAGGCGCTTGGTGCCCGGGTGATCGGCACCGCGAGCGAGCGCAACCACGCCTACCTGCGGAGCCTGGGCGCCGAACCGGTGGTGTACGGGGAGGGGCTGGCCGACCGGGTGCGGGCGCTCGCGCCGGACGGGGCGGATGCGGCGATCGACCTGGTCGGCGGGGCGGCGGTGGCGGTCTCGCTGGAACTGGTCGCCGACCCGGGCCGGATCGCCTCGGTCGCCGACTACGGCGTGGTCGCCCACGGCGGCCGCTACGTCTTCGTCCGTCCGGATGCCGCCGACCTCACCGAACTCGCCGGCCTCGCCGACGAGGGAAAGCTGACCGTGCCGGTGGCCTCGACCTTTCCGCTCGCCCAGGCGGCCAGCGCCCAGGCCCTCAACGCGGAGGGGCGGACCAGGGGCAAGATCGTCCTCCTGGTGGACTGATCAAGACTTTTCGTCAGAATAGGGCGGTGCGACGTTTCTGCGGACACCACCGCGGAGCCGTCCCGCCGTCCTCCGCCGCCCCTCCGGAAACCCCCGTCGGCGGCGTATCCTCGCCCACCGGCGACGCCAGACCCGCACGACACCCGTGGAGCCAGCACCGATGAGCACGCACCGACCGTCAGACCTCGGCGGGGCGTCACTGCTGGACGAGACCGACCGGCTGCTCCTGGAGCACCTCAGCAGGGACGGCCGTGCCTCCTACGCCGAGATCGGGCTGCTCGCCAACCTCTCCGCCACCGCCGTCCGCCGCCGGATCGACCGGCTGCGGGCCCGCGGCGTGGTGCGCGGCTTCACCGTGGTGCTCGACCCCGCCCTGCTCGGCTGGCGCACCGAGGCCTTCGTCGAGGTCTACTGCCGCGCCCGCACCTCGCCCGAGGAGCTGCTCGCCAGCCTGCGCCAGTTCCCGGAGGTGGTCGCCGCCTGGACGGTCACCGGCGATCCGGACGCCCTGGTGCACCTGAGAGCCGCCGACACCCGCCACCTGGAAGCCGTCATCGAACGCATCCGCAAGGAACCCGGTGTCCAGCGCAGCCGTAGCTCCGTGGTGCTCTCCCAGCTCATCGGCTGACCGCCCGGATCACCCGTACGCAGGAATCCTGCGTAGCGCGTTCTCAACACGCCCGAATCCTGCCCGAGCAGCCCCTTTCCGACGCGCGCGGCAACCGGGCCGCTGCCTACGCTGATCGTGTCCGGGCGGCCCCACGTGCCCCGGCTCTCCCTGCTACCCCACAGCGAAGGGGACCCTCGTGTCCGCAGCCCCGAACCGCATGCACCGGCCCGACGCAGAGCTGGTCGACCTGGTATTCGACTACATGCGCGAGCGGCTGCAGTACGACCCCGTACCGCTGGACCACCCCGGCGACGGCGAGCACCTGCGGGCGCACCTGGCCGGCCTGCTGAACGAGCACGGCAACAACCCCGCCGACGTGCTCAAGCTCTACGACCACGAGCTCTCCCGGGCCGTCATCTCCGCCGACAGCCCGCGCTACCTCTCCTTCATACCGTGCGCCCCGACCAAGGCCGCGCTGCTCTTCGACATGGTGGTCTCCTGCGCCTCTCTGCAGGGCATCTCCTGGCTGGAGGCGGCCGGCGCCATCGCCGCCGAGAACCAGGTGCTGCGCCTGATCGCCGACCGGGCCGGCCTGCCAGAGACGGCCGGCGGCACCTTCGTCTCCGGCGGGTCGGCGGGCAACCTCTCCGCCCTGGTGGTCGCCCGTGACACCGCGCGCCGCAAGCTCGGCGTCGGTCCGGAGGCCCGGCTTCGGATCGCCATCGCCGACCAGGTGCACTCCTCGGTCAAGAACACCTTCAACATCATCGGCGTGGAGGCGTTCAAGGTCCCGGCCGTGGACCGCCGCTTCACCGGCGAGGCACTGCGGGCCGCGCTGGCCGCCGACCCCCACCCCGAGACCGTGATCGCCGTGGTCGGCACCGCCGGCACCACCAACGAGGGCATCGTCGACGACCTCCAGGGCCTGTCCGAGGTCGCCCGCGAGCGCGGCATGTGGTTCCACGTGGACGGCGCGTACGGCGGCGCCGGTCTGTTCGCCCCCTCGGTCCGCGAGCGCTACAACGGCATCGAGCACGCCGACTCCTTCGTGGTCGACCCTCACAAGTGGCTGTTCGCACCGTTCGACTGCGCCGCCCTGATCTACCGCAACCCGCAGCTGGCCCGCGCCGTGCACACCCAGGACGCCTCCTACCTGGACGTCCTGCACACCGAGGGCGACGAGTGGAACCCCACCGACTACGCCTACCACCTGACCCGGCGCGCCCGCGGCCTCCCGCTGTGGTTCTCCCTCGCGGTGCACGGCACCCAGGCGTACACCGACGCGATCGAGGAGGGCCTGAAGCTGGCCCGGGAGACCGCCCAGCTGATCCGCGGGACGGAGCACCTGGAACTGCTGCACGACCCGCAGCTGTCCGCCGTCTGCTTCCGCCGCAAGGGCTGGACCAGCGAGGACTACTACCGCTGGTCCCAGCAGCTGCTGGCCGACCAGATCGGCTTCGTCACCCCGACCGGCTGGGACGGTGAGACCGTCGCCCGCTTCGCCTTCCTCCACCCGGGCACCACCGTGGACATGGTCCGGGAGATCCTCGACACCATGGCGTGACCGTAGGTCCCTTCGGGCAGGCCCCTGCCCGAAGGGACGCGGCCCGCGCGCCGGCCCTGCGCCTAGCTAGTAGAACTAGAGGAGCGACCCGCTCGGGATGTACGGCGAGGGCGGCCGCATCCCGCGCAGCGCCAGGTAGCCCCGGTTGGACAGGGTGAGCCCCAGCTCCAGCCCGACGTCCACGGCCCACTCCTGCTCGGTGGTGAGGAACGCCACCCTCGCCTCGGCTCCGTCGGGCACCCGGGCCAGGGCCTCCAGCAGCAGCCGGACCGCGATCCGCTTCGAGGTCGCCGCGAGCAGCTTGACCGCGCCGCCGTCCCGGTAGCAGTACCCGCTCCCGGCCAGGCTGTCCGCGATCAGCAGTTCGTCGAAGTGCGCCAGCATGTACTCGTGGTCGACCCCGTGGGCGGCCCCGCGCAGCCGCCGGTCGACCGAGTCCAGCAGGTGGAAGTGGGTCGCGTTGCCCGGGTGCACCGGGATGTCCCCCGGGTCGAGCAGTCCGGAGCGGTCCACCCGCCCCTTCAGCTCCATGGTGGGATGCAGCGTGAGCCCGGCGCGCCGGTAGCGCCGCGCCGCCGCCGGGGACGGCGAGGCGCACACCATCCCGCGCAGGCAGCCCCGGCCGTACTCACCGGCCCGGTCCAGCAGCAGCCGGCCGACCCCCTTGCCCTGGGCGCTCGGCAGTACGGCGTACAGCGAGAGCAGCCACACGCCCTCCCGCCGCGTCGCCTGCACCACGCCGACCGCCTCGCCGTCCTGCTCGGCGACCCAGCAGCCCGCCGGATCGGACCGCAGCAGATGCCGGGTGCGCGCCAGCCGCTGCACGGTCCGGCGCTCGTCGTCCGGCTCGGCGGCCGGAACGTCGAAGGGGTCGCGGAAAGCGGCACGGGCGACACGCTGCACCGCCAGCGCGTCGGCCGGGGTGTCCTGGAGCCGACGAACGATCACACCGCCATCCTGCCGCCGGAGCCGCCCCCGGCGTGCCCTTTTGCCGGGATCGGACGATCGGGAAGCACGCGCGGTGTGCGAGCATGGGTGCGTAGGGGAACGGGTTCCGCGAACCACCCCTCGGGAAAGAACCACCGACCGGAAATGAATCCGGGAGGCCGCTGGTTGGCACTGGCGGCACATTGTCGTCAAGACCGGGAGTAAGCATGACCGTCCAGGACGAGACCACTGTCGAGAGTGGCATCATCCTCACCGATGCCGCCGCGGCCAAGGTCAAGGGCCTGCTTGAGCAGGAAGGCCGCGACGACCTGGCGCTGCGCGTCGCCGTTCAGCCGGGCGGCTGCTCCGGCCTGCGCTACCAGCTGTTCTTCGACGAGCGCTCGCTCGACGGCGACGTCGTCAAGGACTTCAACGGTGTCAAGGTCGTCACCGACCGGATGAGTGCCCCGTACCTGGGCGGTGCGACCGTCGACTTCGTCGACACCATCGAGAAGCAGGGCTTCACCATCGACAACCCGAACGCCACCGGCTCCTGCGCCTGCGGCGACTCCTTCAGCTAAGCCTCACGGCTCCTGCCAGGCCCTTCGGTATGAACGACGGCGGCCCCCGGGTGATCCCGGGGGCCGCCGCCCGATTCCGCCGCCCCTGGGCCCTACTGCGGACCGCCGATCGGCGGCGGGTCCATCGACAGCGTCTGACCGGTGCCCAGGTCCACCACCGAGCGGCCGGCCAGCGGGCGGCTCAGCTTCGCCGTCACCGAGTTCCGCTTGGCGAGGGCCGGGCAGGCCTGGCCGCGGGGCGCGGTCTGGGTGACCACCACCCGGACGTCCACCTCACCCTGCTTGGACTCGTCGGTCTTCAGCCCGTACTTGTCGCAGACCCCGCCGTAGAACCAGACCGTCAGCTGGTCGTCCTGCACCTGGTAGGCCAGCGCGGGCAGCTTGACGGGCGCCGGCTCGCCGGGCGCTATACCGGGATTGCCCGGCGATCCGCCGGGGACCGGGGTGCTTGGATCCGCGGTCGCGGAGGTCGTCGGGCCGGCGCTCGGGCCGGCGCTCGGGCCGGCGGTCGTGGTGGACGTCGTGCCGGAGGGCGAGGGTGCCGCCGAGGAGACCGTGGGGCTAGCCGACGATCCGGCGGCCGCGTCCGAACCCCCGCCGGACCCGGAGGGCCCGCAGGCGGCGACCGTACCGACGGCGAGCACCAGCCCGGCCAGGGCCGTCGCCCGGCGCCGAACCCGCCCGCGCACGGACCGTGCGGCTGAGGTGTTCTCGTCCATGCTCTGACTTCCTCCCGAGGGCTCGCGCTCCGCCACCTCGGCGGCGCTGCGCGGATCTGACGTGCCCCGGGTGAATCCGGTTCCCTCGGTCGGAAGCCGGGCGATCAGCTCCCGTACTCGGGCATGTCGGCGACCAGCCGCCGGGCCCGGGACGGTACCGACACGCCCGCAGGTCGCAGCGCGACAGCGGCCTGCGGAGCAGTGCCCACCGGGGGCCAGAAGCGGCCGAGCCGGCGGGAGGAACTGACCAGGGAAGCGAGCGAGTCGGCCTCGATCTCGCCCGTCCAGGAGCGGGCGGACGACCGGACGGGGCTGGGCCGCAGCGCGGACGGGTTGGGCTTCATCGGTGTTCACCGCTCCGATCGCCGTGCCGTGGCGGCACCGCCACGGACCTGGGGCCGATGGGCCTTCTGAGTGCGACCCTAGGCCGCGGCCGGGCCGTGAACCAGGGGTACCGGCGGGTAGTACCCGTTCGAGTGGCCGAATAGCAGGTACGGGTACGCGGCCCGGGGCGGGTACCGTTGGAGGGTTCTTTCAGCTGTTTTCCCGGCCCAGAGCCACCAGAGGAGACCTTCGTGCGCATCGCCGTCGCCGGCTCGATCGCCACCGACCATCTGACGACCTTCCCCGGCCGCTTCGCCGACCAGCTGGTCGCCGAGCAACTGCACACGGTCTCGCTGTCGTTCCTGGTGGACACCCTCGACATCCGCCGTGGCGGGGTGGCCCCGAACATCTCCTTCGGCATGGGCGTGCTCGGCCTGCGCCCGATCCTGGTCGGCGCCGCCGGCGCGGACTTCCAGGAGTACCGCAGCTGGCTGGAGCGCAACAACGTCGACACCGACTCGGTGCACATCTCCGAGACCAGGCACACCGCCCGCTTCATGTGCACGACCGACCAGGACCACAACCAGATCGCCTCCTTCTACACCGGCGCGATGGCCGAGGCCCGCAACATCGAGCTGAAGCCGATCGCCGACCGCGTGGGCGGCCTCGACCTGGTCCTGATCGGTGCCGACGACCCGGCCGCGATGGTCCGCCACACCCAGGAGTGCCGCACCCGCGGCTACGCGTTCGCCGCCGACCCCTCGCAGCAGCTGGCCCGCCTGGAGGGCGACGACATCCGGCTGATCGTGGACGGCGCCGCGTACCTGTTCACCAACGAGTACGAGGCCGCGCTGATCGAGTCCAAGACCGGCTGGGACACGGACGAGATCCTCCGCCGGGTCGGCACCCGGATCACCACCCTCGGCGCCAAGGGCGTCCGGGTCCAGCGCCAGGGCGAGCCGGACATCTCCGTCGTCTGCCCGGCCGAGGACCGCAAGGCCGACCCCACCGGCGTCGGCGACGGCTTCCGCGCCGGCTTCCTGGCCGGTCTCTCCTGGAACCTCGGCCTGGAGCGCTCCGCCCAGCTCGGCTGCATGCTCGCCACCCTGGTGATCGAGACCGTCGGCACCCAGGAGTACGAGCTGCGCCACAACCACTTCCTGGACCGCTTCGCCGCGACCTACGGCGAGGAGGCCGCCGCCGAGGTCCGCGCCCGCCTGGTCAACTAGCCCCCACCGGTCCCGACAGGACGGACGTACCGGGGCGCGGGAAGCCGCAGGGCGGCATCCCGCGCCCCTCGCGCGCTCTCAGCCCACCCTGCGGACCAGGTACGCCGAGCCCCGGTCCCGCCCGTACTCGGCAGCCGCCCGCTCGCCCAGGTACTCCTGCCCGCGCATCTCGCACCAGGCCGGGACGTCCAGCCGGGCCGCCTCGTCGTCGGACAGCACCGCGACCGTCCCGCCCGGCTCGACCTCCCCGATCCGCTTGGCCAGTTCGATCACCGGCAGCGGGCAGCGCTTCCCCAGCGCGTCGATCACCAGGGTCTGCCGCGCGGCCGCCGGGGCCGCCAGGTCGAGCCCCAGCGGAGCCCGTACACCCGCCACCACCTCGGGCAGCACGGCCAGGAAGCGGTCGACATCCGACTCGGCCACCCCGTAGGGGAGCGATACGCGGACGTTGCCCTCGGTCAGCACGCCCATCGCCGCCAGCACATGGCTCGGCGTCAGCGTGCTCGAGGTGCAGGAGGAGCCGGAGGAGACCGCGAACCCGGCCTTGTCCAGCTCGCCCAGCAGCACCTCGCCGTCCACGTACAGGCAGGAGAAGGTGACCAGGTGCGGCAGCCGCCGGACCGGATCGCCGACCACCTCGACCTCCGGCACCAGCCGGGGCACCTGCGTCCGGATCCGCTCCACCAGCGCGTGCAGCCGGGCGTTCTCCCGTTCGGCCTCGGCCCGGACCGCCCGTAGCGAGGCGGCCGCGGCCACGATCGCGGGCACGTTGACGTATCCGGGTGCCCGGCCGCTCTCGCGCTCGTCGGCGGGCAGCGGTGAGACGTACCTGACACCCTTGCGTACGGCGAGCACCCCGACCCCGGCCGGGCCGCCCCACTTGTGCGCACTGGCCGTCAGCAGCGACCACCCGGACGGCACCGGCAGCCGCCCCACGCTCTGCGCAGCGTCCACCAGCAGCGGCACCCCGCCGATCGCGGCGGCGACCTCGGTGACCGGCTGCACCGTTCCCACCTCGTGGTTGGCGGACTGCAGAACCGCCAGCGCGGTGTCCGGACGGGCGGCGGCGGCGAACTCCTCGGCGGCCACCAGCCCTTGCCGGTCGACCGCGACCGCACTCACCTCTCCGCCCTCGGCGGCGTGTCGCTCGGCCGTGTGCAGCACGCTGGAGTGCTCCACGGCGGAGTGCACCAGATGACGGCCCGTCCGGCGGCGTCCGGCCACGGCGCCGAGCATGCCCAGCTGGACGGCCTGGGTGCCGCTCGCGGTGAAGGAGATCTCGTCCGGCCTGGCGCCCAGCACCTCGGCGACCGTCTCCCGGGCCGCGTCCAGCAGCATCCGGGCCTGCCTCCCGGAGCGGTACAGCCGGGCCGGGTCCGCCCACCCCTCGTCCAGCGCGGCGTTCAGCGCCTGCCTGGCGACGGGATGCAGCGGAGCGGTCGAGGCCACGTCGAAGTAGGACACGGACGACAGTATCCCGCGTTCGTCCCCCGTCAGCCGTCCGGACCGCACCGCACGCGGCCCCGCTCGCCGGCGCCGCGGTCCGCCGCGCACGACCGCCCCGCAAGGCCGCGTTCGGCGGGGGAGCCCGCCGGCCCGGGACCGGGTGCGCCCACTTGCCCGGCCATGGTGCCGGGCACGCCCGGCTGGACGGCTCGGGGCTCGCGGTGGCCTCGTTTGTCCGATTCGCGCTGACCCGACGGCCTGTCACCCGGGCGTCGCAGTGCCATCCCACGATTGGGTGTGCGAGGCTCGAAGGACCGCGATGACCTGGGATTCCGTACATGCCGGGGCTGATCGGGTAGGCGGGCGGCGCGTTAGCGGGACCTGCCCGTCAGGAGCACATAAGCCTGGAGTAGGGTTTGGCCCGCATAAGCATTCAAACCGTGCCCGTGGCCGGGTCGCAGGGGAGGCGCACAGCATCCCGGGGGCGACGCGATCGCGGGCGAGACTTCGGGAAGGCGCTACGTGAGTCCCAACGGCTCCGACCGCTCGCCGCGGCGCACGATGCGGCGGAAGCTGCCTCAGGCGCTGGCACTGGGCCTCGTCATCGCGACCGCTACCGGCTGCTCGGCCAATGACCTGCCCAGGCTTGGCCTCCCGTCGCCCGTCACCAAGGAAGGCCCACTGGTCCTCCACATGTGGCAGGGCTCGTGGATCGCGGCGCTGGTAGTCGGCGTACTGATGTGGGGTCTGATCATCTGGAGCGTGATCTTCCACCGGCGCAGCCGCACCAAGGTGGAGATCCCGGCTCAGACCCGGTACAACGTGCCGATCGAGGCGCTGTACACCGCGGTCCCCATCGTCATCGTCTCGGTGCTGTTCTACTTCGTCGCCCGCGACGAGTCCCGGCTCACCCAGACCTCGGCCAAGCCGCAGCACTACGTGAACGTGGTCGGCTTCCAGTGGAGCTGGGCGTTCAACTACGAGAACACCGAGAACCCCGACCCGGCGAACACCAACGCCGCGTACGAGGTCGGTACCCCCGCCGAACCGCCTACGCTGTACCTGCCGATCAACGAGACGGTGCAGTTCCGCCTGACCTCGCGGGACGTGATCCACGACTTCTGGCCCGTCAACTTCATGATGAAGATGGACGTCGTGCCGGATCTGGTCAACAGCTTTGAGGTCACCCCGACCTCGTACGGCACCTTCCGGGGCAAGTGCGCCGAGCTCTGCGGCGTCGACCACTCCCGGATGCTGTTCAACGTCAAGGTGGTCTCGCACGACGAGTACGAGCAGCACCTGAAGGAGCTCCGGGCCAAGGGCCAGAGCGGCGCGGTGCCTTCGGGCATCACGGGCATTGAAGGTGAGAAGTGACTATCCTCAACGAGCCCGCCGCCGCCGGCGGGGCATCCGGGCTCTCGGCAGGCGGGGCCCCCCGGACCCGTAAGCCGGGTTCCACGATCATCAAGTGGCTGACCACCACCGACCACAAGACGATCGGCACGATGTACCTCGGTACCTCGTTCGCGTTCTTCCTGATCGGTGGCATCCTCGCCCTGGTCATGCGTGCCGAGCTGGCTCGTCCCGGGACCCAGATCCTGTCGAACGAGCAGTTCAACCAGGCGTTCACGATGCACGGCACGATCATGCTGCTGATGTTCGCGACGCCGCTGTTCGCCGGTTTCGCGAACTGGATCATGCCGCTCCAGATCGGCGCTCCCGACGTCGCGTTCCCGCGTCTGAACATGTTCGCCTACTGGCTGTACCTGTTCGGCTCGCTTATCGCGGTGGCTGGCTTCCTCACCCCGCAGGGCGCCGCCGACTTCGGCTGGTTCGCCTACTCGCCGCTGTCGGACGCGGTCCGCTCGCCGGGTGTCGGCGCCGACATGTGGATCATGGGTCTGGCCTTCTCCGGCTTCGGCACGATCCTCGGCGCGGTCAACTTCATCACCACGATCATCTGCATGCGCGCGCCCGGCATGACGATGTTCCGGATGTCGATCTTCGTCTGGAACACCCTGCTGACCGCCGTGCTGGTCCTGCTGGCCTTCCCGGTCCTCGCGGCCGCGCTGTTCGCCCTGGAGGCGGACCGCAAGTTCGGGGCGCACGTCTTCGACCCGGCCAACGGCGGTGTACTGCTCTGGCAGCACCTCTTCTGGTTCTTCGGTCACCCCGAGGTGTACATCATCGCGCTGCCGTTCTTCGGCATCATCTCGGAGATCGTCCCGGTCTTCAGCCGCAAGCCGATGTTCGGTTACTCCGGTCTGATCGCGGCCACCATCGCGATCGCCGGTCTGTCCGTGACGGTGTGGGCCCACCACATGTACGTCACCGGACAGGTGCTGCTGCCGTTCTTCTCCTTCATGACCTTCCTGATCGCGGTCCCGACCGGTGTGAAGTTCTTCAACTGGGTCGGCACCATGTGGAAGGGCTCGCTGAGCTTCGAGACCCCGATGCTCTGGACGGTCGGCTTCCTGGTCACCTTCCTCTTCGGCGGTCTGACCGGTGTTCTGCTGGCCTCCCCGCCGATCGACTTCCACGTCTCGGACTCGTACTTCGTCGTCGCCCACTTCCACTACGTGGTCTTCGGTACCGTCGTGTTCGCGATGTTCGCGGGCTTCCACTTCTGGTGGCCGAAGATGACCGGCAAGATGCTCGACGAGCGCCTTGGCAAGATCACCTTCTGGACGCTGTTCTTCGGCTTCCACACCACCTTCCTGGTCCAGCACTGGCTGGGTGCCGAGGGCATGCCGCGCCGCTACGCCGACTACCTGGCCTCGGACGGCTTCACCACGCTGAACACCGTCTCCACCATCGGCTCGTTCCTGCTCGGTCTGTCGATCCTGCCGTTCCTCTACAACGTCTGGAAGACCGCCAAGTACGGCGAGAAGATCGAGGTCGACGACCCGTGGGGCTACGGCCGTTCGCTGGAGTGGGCGACCTCCTGCCCGCCCCCGCGGCACAACTTCCTCACGCTGCCCCGGATCCGTTCCGAATCCCCGGCCTTCGACCTGCACCACCCGGAGATCGCCGCGCTGGACTACCTGGAGAACCACGGTGAGCCGGCCAAGCACTTCGAGGGCGTGACCCCGGCGAAGTACGACAATCCGGCGCTGGGCAAGGGCAAGAAGGGTGGGAACGCCTGATGAAGGAACAGGGCAAGATCTTCCTGGGTCTGGCGGTCTTCGTACTGGCGATCGCCATCACCTACGGTCTGTGGTCCAAGGAGGCGGCCGGTACCACCGCGCTGTTCCTGGCCTTCGGCCTGTGCGCCTTCATCGGGTACTACCTCGCCTTCACCGCCCGCCGGGTGGACAGCGGCGCGGGTGACAACCCCGAGGCGGAGGTCGCGGACGACGCCGGCGAGCTGGGCTTCTTCGCCCCGCACAGCTGGCAGCCGCTCTCGATGGCGGTCGGTGGTGCGCTGGCCTTCCTGGGCGTCATCTTCGGCTGGTGGCTGATGTTCTGGGCGGCCCCGATCATCCTGATCGGCCTGTACGGCTGGGTCTTCGAGTTCTACCGGGGCGAGAACCAGAACCAGTAGGTTCTCCTCGCTCCAGGCGCCGGGCCGGGCATCCCTTCGGGGGTGCCCGGCCCGGCGCCGTTCTGTTGACCGGATAATCCGTCGGGATGTATCGCTTACCCGTTCGGTCCATTCGGACCCCTGAGCGGTAGTCCCTGCCGTGGCCGCCTTCCTACGCTCGTGAGCATCGTCGGAATCCTCTTCTGGGTGTGAGACCCCTGGAGGCAACGTTGAGCGGCATTCACGGAGCGGGCCCCCGTCGGGCCTGCATATTCGCACTTCTGGTCCTGACCCCCCTAGCGGGCTGCACGGTCGGAGGTGACGGTTCGGTGGAGGCGGTCAGCGCCGTGGATGTGAAACCCCTGGTTCATCTCCCGGCGGCCGATGGAATCGACCCGAACCTCCCCATATCGGTCACGGCCGAGAAGGGCAGCAAACTGACCGATGTCACCGTCACCGGACCGGACGGCCGGCAGGTCGTCGGGAAACTGGCCGATGACCAGCGGAGCTGGCAGAGCGTGGGACGGCTCGGGGCGGGGACCAAGTACCTGATCCGGGTGGCCGCGGACGACGGTGACGGCGGCCGCGGCGAGACCACCGGCACGTTCACCACGGCCCAGGGCCGGGCCAGGCTGAGCGCGGAGCTCGGCCCCAACACCAGCGGCTCGGGCCTGTACGGCGTCGGTCAGCCGCTCACCGTCAAGCTCTCCCAGCCGATCAAGGACCCGGCGGCCCGGCAGGAGGTGGAGCGCAGCCTCAAGGTGGTCTCCGAACCCGCCGTGACCGGCTCCTGGTACTGGGTGGACGACAGCAACCTGCACTTCCGCCCCACGGAGTACTGGCCCGCCCACGCCACCGTGAAGTTCTCCTTCGACCGCCCCGGTACCCGGATAGCCGACGGGCTGTACGAGGGTGACGCGGTCAGCCGGACCATCCGGACCGGCGACCGGGTCGAGGTGCTGATAGACGCGGGCTCGCACTACCTGACCTACCGCCGCAACGGCGAGGTGGTGAACACCATTCCGGTGACCACGGGCAGGCCGGGGTTCTCCACCCGCAACGGCATCAAGGTGGTGCTCGGCCAGGAGGCCAGCGTCCGGATGAGGAGTTCGTCCATCGGCATCGCGGCGGACAGTCCCGACTCCTTCGACACCAACGTCAGGTGGGCCACCAGGGTCACCTGGAGCGGAGAGTACGTGCACGCGGCGCCCTGGTCGCTCTCCTCCCAGGGCGTGGAGAACGTCAGCCACGGCTGCACCGGGATGAGCACGGCCAACGCCAAGTGGTTCTTCGACGAGACCAGGGTCGGCGACGTGGTCCAGGTGGTGAACAGCTTCGGCAAGATGATGGAGCCGTTCGGCAACGGCTTCGGGGACTGGAACGTCTCCTGGGCGGAGTGGACCAAGCACAGCGCCCTCGGCCGGACCGTCAGCACCGCGGGCCGGGCGGAGGAGGAAGCCGTGCCCGTCGGCGCCGTGGTGCCGCAGGTCTAGGGCCTGCCCGGCGGGCTCAGGAGCCGTACGCCAGCCGGAGAGCGTCCCGTACCGCGCTCATCGCCTCGTCCCTGGAGAGACCGAGGCGGTGGGCGCGGTCGGCGTACTCGGCGGCGGCGGTGGCGGCCAGCCGGTGCGAGGTGTCGCCGACGGCGGCGATCAGGGTGCCGCGCCGGCCGTGCGTCTCGACCACGCGGTCCGCCTCCAGCTCCCGGTACGCGCGGGCGACGGTGTTGGCGGCCAGGCCGAGCTGTTCGGCCAGCGCCCGGACGGTCGGCAGCCTGAGACCGGCCGGCAGCGCGCCGCTGCGGGCCTGCTCCGCGATCTGCGCGCGGACCTGCTCGTACGGGGGAGTGGCGGATGAGTGGTCGATGCTCAGCTGCACTGATGGGCTCCTGACGGGTCGTTGGACCCCATTGTGCCCGAGTGATCGGTTAGGCCCGGCCGCCGTGGCCGGGACGCCGCCCCGGCCACGAGGCACCGGGTGGACATCCGGACGGCGACCGACGGCTGTTCGCGCGGTTCCCCGCGCCCCGGACTGTGCGCCCCGGACTGTGCGACGCGGGCCGTCGGGATCGGCCCGGCAAGGGGGCCTTCCGCTCCACACCGGACACCGGGGCGCTCCGGCGGCCCGGGCCAGCAGCCGGCCGGCGAGAACGGCCGAGGGCCCCTGCCCGGCGGCTGCCGGGCAGGGGCCCTCAGGTGGCGATCAGCGGCGTTGCCGCGCGGGATCAGTGGTGGCCGTGGCCGCTGGTGATCTCGCGGTGCTCCTCCGCCGTCGGCTTGGGGATCTGGCCACCCTCGCCGAAGTAGCCCTGGGAGAGCTTGGCGCGGGTCTTCTCCAGACGGCCGACCTTGCGCTTGACGCCGTTCTCGTCGACCTGGGCCGGGATCGGCAGTGGCTCGTACTGCTCGTGGGCGACGTGCTTGTACAGCTCGGCCTGCGGCAGCTGGGCGTGGACCTCGATGAACTCACCGTGCGGCAGGCGCTTGATGACGCCGGTCTCGCGACCGTGCAGCACCTTCTCCTTGTCGCGGCGCTGCAGACCGAGGCACCAGCGCTTGGTGATGAAGAAGACCACGACCGGCACCACGAAGAAGCCGACCCGGACGAAGTACGTGATCGAGTTGAGCGACAGGTGGAAGTGCGTGGCGAACAGATCGTTGCCACCACCGATCAGCAGGACCAGGTAGACGCTGATCCAGGCCGCACCGAGCGCGGTACGGACCGGGGCGTTGCGCGGGCGGTCCAGGATGTGGTGCTCGCGCTTGTCGCCGGTGACCCAGCCCTCGATGAACGGGTAGACCGCGATGGCGACCAGGACCAGCGGGAAGATCATCAGCGGCACGAAGACACCCAGGTTCAGGGTGTGGCCCCAGGCCCGGACCTCCCAGCCCGGCATGACACGGATCAGACCCTCGGAGAAGCCCATGTACCAGTCCGGCTGGGCGTCGGTCGACACCTGGTCGGGGCGGTACGGACCGTACGCCCAGATCGGGTTGATCATCGCGATCGCGGAGATCGCGGCGATGATGCCGAAGACCAGGAAGAAGAAGCCACCGGCCTTGGCCATGTAGACCGGCATCAGCGGCATGCCGACGACGTTCTTCTCGGTCTTGCCCGGGCCCGCCCACTGGGTGTGCTTGTGGTAGAAGACCAGGATCAGGTGCGCCACCAGCAGGCCCAGCATGATGCCCGGGATGAGCAGCACGTGGATGGTGAAGAAGCGCGGGATGATGTCGGTGCCGGGGAACTCGCCGCCGTACAGGAACATCTGGATGTAGGTACCCACCAGCGGGACGGCGAGGATCGCGCCTTCCATGAAGCGGATACCGGTACCGGACAGCAGGTCGTCGGGCAGCGAGTAGCCGAAGAAGCCGTCGAACATGCCGAGGACCAGCAGCAGGAAGCCGAAGACCCAGTTGATCTCGCGCGGCTTGCGGAACGCGCCGGTGAAGAAGACGCGCATCATGTGCACGAGCATGCCGGCGACGAACACCAGCGCGGCCCAGTGGTGGATCTGACGGATCAGCAGACCACCGCGGACCTCGAAGCTGATGTTCATGGTCGAGGCGTAGGCCTCGGACATCTTGATGCCGTCGAGCGGGGCGTACGGGCCGTGGTAGACGACCTCGGCCATGCTCGGCTTGAAGAACAGCGTCAGGTACACACCCGTGAGGATGATGATCACGAAGCTGTAGAGGCAGATCTCACCGAGCATGAAGGACCAGTGGTCCGGGAAGATCTTGCGCAGGTTGGCCTTGGCGAGGGAGTAGATCCCCAGCCGTCCGTCCGTCCAGTCAGCTGCCGCTTCCCACTTGTTGGCGGGGTTGGCACGCGTGCTGCCACTGCTGGGCTTTGCGTCGGTGCTGACGCTGCTCGCGGAACTCATGAGCGCTCCCAGAAGCTCGGGCCGACGGGCTTGCTGAAGTCGCCGGTGGCGACCAGGAAGCCCTTCTCGTCAGTGGTGATCTTCAGCTGCGGCAGCGGGTGGCCGGCCGGGCCGAAGATCACGCGCGCACCGTCCGCCAGGTCGAAGGTCGACTGGTGGCAGGGGCAGAGCGCGTGGTGGGTCTGCTGCTCGTACAGGCTGATCGGGCAGCCGACGTGGGTGCAGATCTTGGAGTAGGCGAGTACGCCCTCGAAGCCGAGCTCGCGGGACTTGGCGTCCTTGATGTCCTCCGGAGCGATCCGGACGATCATCAGGGCGTCCTTGGCGATGCGCTGCTGGAAGTCCTCGTCGGACTCCTCCAGGCCCTCCGGCTTGGCGAAGGTCAGCGAGCCGACGACGATGTCCTCGGCCTTCATCGGCTGGTTGGTGTTCATGTTGATCAGCTGGATCGGCTTGGCCGGTGTGGCCTCGTTCCAGTTGGTGTGGTCCAGCTTCTTCTCGGGCAGCGGGCCGAGATCGCGCAGCAGGACGACGCCGGAGAGCGGCACCAGGGCCATCGAGCCGATGAGCGTGTTCCGCAGCAGCTTGCGGCGGCCGAAGCCGGACTCCGCGGCGCCGGTCTTGAACTGCTCGATGACGTCGTTGCGGACCTCGTCGTCGGCCTCGATCGCGTGGCGCTCGGCGGGCATCTCGACGTCCGACATCAGGGTGCGGGCCCAGTGGACCGCGCCCGCGCCGATGCAGAACAGAGCCACGCCCAGGGTCAGACCCAGCGCGAAGTTCAGCGCGCTGATGTGGCCCAGCGGGAAGACGTAGATGATCTTGTCGATCGGGAAGATCACGTACGAGGCGATGAAGCCGATCGTGGCCAGCATCGACACGATGAACATCAGCGAGACCTGGCGCTCGGCGCGCTTGGCGGCCCGCTCGTCGATGTCGGTACGACGGGGCTCGTGGGCCGGCAGGCCCGGGTCGGCGAACGGGTCGCCGTGCTCGGCCACCTCGTGGCCGTGGGAGGCGTCCTGCGCCTCCGGCAGCTTCTCTTCAGGAATGTCGTGGCTCATGACTTCTTGGCCTTGGTGGTGTGGGCGGCGACCCAGATCGCGACCGCGATGAGGGCGCCGAGACCGAAGATCCAGCCGAACAGACCCTCGGTCACCGGACCGAGGCTGCCCAGGGCGAGACCACCGGGGTTGGGCTCCTCATTGGTGGTGTGGCGGACGAAGGCCACGATCTGCTTCTTCTGCTCCTCCGGCATGGTGGTGTCGGGGAACGACGGCATGTTCTGCGGGCCGGTCTGCATGGCCTCGTAGATGTGCTTCGCGTCGACGCCCTCCAGCGAGGGGGCGTACTTACCCTTGGTCAGGGCGCCACCCTGGCCGGCGAAGTTGTGACACTGGGCGCAGTTGGTGCGGAACAGCTCGCCACCCTTGGCCACGTCCTTCGGGTCCGTGGACGAGTACTGGTCCTTGGTCGGGGCGACCGGGCCGGGGCCGAGCGAGGCCACGAAGGCGGCCAGCTGGTCGATCTCGGCCTGGCTGTAGACGACCTTCTTGCGCGGGACCTGGGCACCCGGCTGCTGCGCGGGCATGCGGCCGGTGCCGACCTGGAAGTCGACAGCGGCGGATCCGACGCCGACCAGGCTCGGGCCGTCGGAGGAGCCCTGGCCGTTCAGACCGTGGCAGGAGGAGCAGCCCACGGCGAAGAGCTTCTTGCCCTCATCGATCGCGAGCGACTGCGCCGAGGTGTCGGCCTGCGCCTTCTCGGCGGGGGCGAACGCGGCGTACAGCCCCCCGGTGGCCGCCAGGGCGAGAAGTAGGACGACCAGCGCCGCCAGTGGGTGGCGCCGTCGTGCGGAGAGCTTTTTCACGGAATAACCCCGGTGTCAGGATCTGGTCGTCGGCTGGTGGGCGTGCCCGGCGGCGCGGTCTGCTCTGGGCCGGCTTCGGGACGCGCGTTCAGGTCGGAGCGGCACGGCCCGCTGACGGGCGAGCGCTGTCTCCGACCGGCGGCCAGCGACCTGATCAGCTGGTTACTTGATCAGGTAGATGGTCGCGAACAGGCCGATCCACACGACGTCGACGAAGTGCCAGTAGTACGACACCACGATCGCGGCGGTGGCCTGCTCGTGCGTGAACCGCTTGGCTGCGTAGGTCCGTCCCAGGACCAGCAGGAAGGCGATCAGACCACCCGTCACATGCAGGCCGTGGAAGCCGGTGGTCAGGTAGAACACCGTGCCGTACGGGTCGGAGGACAGCGAGAGGCCGTCCTTCTTGACCAGTTCGGTGTACTCGAAGATCTGGCCGCCGATGAAGATCGCGCCCATCACGAAGGTGATGGTGAACCACGTGCGGAGCTTCTTCACGTCACCGCGCTCGGCCGCGAAAACGCCGAGCTGGCAGGTGAGGGAGGAGAGCACCAGGATCGTGGTGTTCACCGAGGAGAAGGGCACGTTGAGGGCGTGCGCCTTCTCGGTCCAGAACTCTGCGCCCTTGACCGAGCGGAGCGTGAAGTACATCGCGAACAGGGCCGCGAAGAACATCAGCTCCGAGCTCAGCCAGACGATGGTTCCGACGCTGACGAGGTTCGGCCTGTTGACCGCTCCGTGCGCGTGTCCGGTTTCTGTTGCTGTTGCTGTCGCCACGACGGACATTATGTCGGTCCCTTATTCCGTCTTCACGCCGGGGGTCTCCCTTCGGAGTGTCCGGTGCGTGCGGTATGCGCAGTTGGGCTCCGGCGGGGTGTTCGGTCGTGGGCCGAGTGCGGTGATGTCCGTTTTCTAATGGTTCTTCGGGCTGGTCGGAGCCGGTTCGGGGGCCGCCCGGCCGGTGACGGCACTCCTGTGCTCCGCGTGTCGCTACCGCGCGAGCCGGTCCGGCTGGGCTAGGGCCTCCACCGTCCGGGTGATGTGACGATATCGGGGTGACGGCCCGTCCTCCGGGTGGGTGAGGCCCGCGCGCGGTGCCTTGAGCGAGATCGCGCCAGGGGCTCACCCCGGGGGGTGGGCGGGAGTAGCATCCGGAAGTAGACGTGGTCCGGATCACACTGGACTCGTCGGAGCAGACGTTATAGAGGACGAGCCCCCGGGAGCAGGCCCCATGGCGCACACGACCGACGAGACGCTCACCGTTCTGGTCTACAGCGACGACCGCAACACCCGGGAGCAGGTGACTCTCGCGCTCGGTCGGCGGCCCGCCGCCGATCTGCCGGAACTGCGTCATCTGGAGTGCGCGACGGTGCCCGCGGTGCTGCGGGCGCTGGAGCGCGGCGGGATCGACCTCTGCATCCTGGACGGCGAGGCCGTCCCGGCCGGCGGGCTCGGGGTCGCCCGGCAGATCAAGGACGAGATCTACGGCTGCCCGCCCGTGCTGGTGCTGATCGGCCGGCCGCAGGACTCCTGGCTGGCGGCCTGGAGCCGGGCGGACGCCGCGATCTCGCAGCCCGTCGACCCGGTGGCACTCGCTAGGGCGGTCGCCGCACTGCTCCGGGCCCGGCTCGAGGCGCGGACGCCCACCCGCCACTGATCTCCGGGGCGGGGCGTCTCAGCGGGGCGTCTCGGTAGAAGAGAAGACAACGGCACGGGTGCCCGCCCGGTCGATAGGCTGGCTTCATTCCTTTCGGTGAACACGAGAGCTGGAGTCGGCCATGGTGAACGTGAACCCTGCGAACGGCGGTATCGACCCCGCGCAGGTGATCCGCACCTGGCCGGACCTCCTGAGCACCCTGTTGTCGGGCAGCGACCTCGCCCAGACGGACGCGGTCTGGGCGATGGACCGGATCATGAGCGGTGAGGCGACCCCGGTGCAGGTGGCAGGGTTCATGGTCGCGCTGCGGGCCAAGGGCGAGACGGTGGACGAGATCACCGGTCTGGTCGAGTCGATGTACGCGCACGCCGAGCCGCTGCACATCCCCGGGCCCGCGGTGGACATCGTCGGTACCGGCGGCGACCGGGCCAAGACCGTCAACATCTCCACCATGTCCGCGATCGTGGCGGCGGCCGCCGGCGCGAAGGTGGTCAAGCACGGCAACCGGGCGGCCTCCTCCGCCAGCGGTTCCTCCGACGTCCTGGAGCGGCTCGGCATCAGCCTCGACCTCAGCACCCGCCGGGTGGCCGAGGTGGCCGAGGAGGTCGGCCTGACGTTCTGCTTCGCCGCCAAGTTCCACCCGGCGATGCGGCACGCCGCCCCGGCCCGCCGCGACCTCGGGGTGCCGACCGCCTTCAACATCCTCGGGCCGCTCACCAACCCGGCCCGGGTCACCGCGCACGCGATCGGCTGCTTCGACACCCGCCTGGCCGGGCTGATCGCGGGAGTGCTGGCCCGGCGGGGCGCCCGCGCGCTGGTCTTCCGGGGTGACGACGGCCTGGACGAGCTGACCATCTCGACCACCTCGCACGTGTGGATCGTGAAGGACGGTCAGATCGTCGAGACCTCCTTCGACCCGCGCGAGGTCGGCATCGAGCCGGTCGGCATCGAGGCGCTGCGCGGTGCCGACGCCGAGTACAACGCCGGTGTCGCGCGCCGGGTGCTGGGCGGTGAGCGCGGTCCGGCACGGGACGCCGTCCTGCTCAACACCGCTGCCGCGCTGGTGGCGCTGGACCTGACGGACGCGCCGCTGGCCGACCAGCTGCGGGCCGGGATGGAGCGGGCGGCGGCTGCCATCGACTCGGGTGCCGCGCAGGACGTCCTCAAGCGGTGGGCCGAGGCGACGGCACGCGCGTAGCCCCGCCGGCTCCGAGGGGGAGGCGCGCGTCACGGGAGGTGGCGGGCCGCACCCGCATCCGGCGGGTGCGGCCCGCCGACCCGTCAGGTCCGGTGGTCCGGAAGGCCGGCCCGGCCGCAGCTCGGCGCGGTTTCGCGCGCGCCCGGGGCCTGCGCTTCTGCGGAGCCGGAGAGGGCCGTCCGGAGTGTGGGATGTCGTTTGACCGTCCTTCGGGGCTGGCCTAAAGTCCAGCGCAGGTCATGAGTGACAGCGTCAAGCCCCAGCTGGCTGTCCGGCAACCCTCCGTCCGTGGCGGGGTGCCCTGGGTGAGGACCGGGCTGCGTGGCGATCCGTCCGCGCGGCAAGCGCGGACGCCCGGTGTATCTGCATTCCCGGGGTCCCCGGCCCCAGAGGAGTGCGTTCCCATGTCCGCTCACCAGTCGCCCGCTGCCGCCCCTTCGACGGCAGGCACCCTTTCGGAGGGCTGTGCCCCGCTCGCCGTCCTCGGCCACGACGTCCAGGTCCCGCTGGTCAGCGGTGAGAAGGTCGGGTACGCCGCGCTGGACTACGCGGCCAGTGCCCCGGCGCTCCAGCGGGTCTGGGACGACGTCGCCGCCTACGCCCCGTACTACGGCAGTGTGCACCGCGGCGCCGGATACCTCTCGCAGCTGTCCACCGACCTGTTCGAACAGAGCCGCCGTACCGTCGCGGACTTCCTGGACCTGCGCGAGGGCGACCAGACGGTGTTCACCCGTTCCACCACCGACTCGCTCAACCTGCTGGCCGGGGTGGTTCCGGCGGGCACCCGGGTCTTCGCCTTCGAGACCGAGCACCACGCCTCGCTGCTGCCGTGGCGCCGCCACGGCCTGACGGTCGGCTACCTGCGCGCCCCGCGCTCGCACGCCGAGGCGGTCGCCGCGCTGGACGCCGCGCTCGCCGAGCACCCCGAAGGCCCGCGGCTGCTCTGTGTGACCGGTGCCTCGAACGTCACCGGGGAGCTGTGGCCGGTCGCCGAGCTGACCGAGGTCGCCCACCGGCACGGTGCCCGGGTCGTGCTGGACGCCGCGCAGCTGGCCCCGCACCACCGGGTCTCCGTCCGCGAGCTGGATGTCGACTGGATCGCCTTCTCCGGCCACAAGCTGTACGCCCCGTTCGGCGCGGGCGTGCTCGCCGGGCGCGGCGACTGGCTGGACGCGGCCGAGCCGTACCTGGCCGGCGGCGGCGCCAGCCGTACGGTGGCCCGGGAGGCGGACGGGTCGGTGGCCGTCGAGTGGCACCGGGGGCCCGCCCGGCACGAGGCGGGGTCGCCCAACGTGATCGGCGCCTACGCCATCGCCTCGGCCTGCCGGGCGCTGACCGAGGCCGGCTTCGACGCGCTGGAGGGCCGGGAGCAGCGACTGGTCGAGCGGCTCAAGGCCGGGTTGGCCGAGATCCCCGAGGTCAGGGTGCTCAGCCTGTTCGGTGCGGACTCCGCGCGGGTGGGGGTGCTCTCGTTCGTGGTGCGGGGCTGGAACAGCTCGCACTTCGCGGCGGTGCTCTCCGCCGAGTACGGGATCGGGGTGCGGGACGGTCTGTTCTGCGCGCACCCGCTGGTCCGTACGCTGCTCGGCGGTGAGGACGCGGCTCCCTCGGAGTGCGGCGCCCCCGAGCCGTCGCTGCCCGGCGAGCGCAGCCTGAACGCGATCCGGGTCAGCTTCGGCGCCGGGACGCCCGACGAGCACCTGGACCGCTTCCTGGTGGCCGTCCGCGAGCTGGTCACGGACGGCGCGCGGTGGACCTACCGGAGCGAGGGCGGGCGCTGCGTGGCGGACACCCGGCGCGAGCGGGCGTAGCGGGGCGGCGCCGGGTTACTCGTCGAGGCCCAGTGCGAAGGCGGCCTCCAGGTCGTGCTGGGAGTAGGTGCGGAAGGCGATCTGGGTCTGGGTGTCCAGCACTCCGGGGACCTTGTTGAGCTTGCCGGGGATCACCGCGGCCAGATCGTCGTGCCGCCGCACCCGCACCATCGCCACCAGGTTGTAGCCGCCGGTCACCGAGTACACCTCGCTGACGCCCTCGAGGGCGGCGATGGCCTCGGCGATCTCGGGGATCCGGTCGACGCTGGTCTTGATGAGAACGATCGCGGTGATCACTCGTCGGCTCCTGTCCGTGGGGAGGGGGCCAGCGTATCGGGGCGGGCCAGGGTCACTGCCCAGGTGGCCAGGTAGCCGGTGGCGAAGCCGATCACGTGCACCAGGTAGGCGACCTCGGTGCCACCCGTGTGCACCGACCACCACTGCAGCGCGAACCACAGTCCGAGCACCAGCCAGGCGGGGAACCGCAGCGGCAGGAAGAACAGCAGCGGCACCAGCGCGGTGACCCGGGCCCTCGGGTAGAGCCGCAGATAGGTGCCGAGTACTCCGGAGATCGCGCCCGAGGCACCGACCAGCGCGCGCACCGCCTCCGGTGAGTGCGCCTGGGCAGCCGCGTAGCCGTAGGTGGCCAGCGCACCGACGGCGAGGTAGCCGAGCAGGAAGCGGAACCGGCCGAAGCGCTCCTCGACGCCGGGGCCGAAGACGAAGAGGAAGAGCATGTTGCCGAGCAGGTGCAGCCATCCGGCGTGGACGAAGAAGGAGGTGAGCACCGAGAGGGCGGGGATCTTGCCCGGGGTGGGGGAGAGCAGGCAGCCGGGAACGGCCGGCGGCAGGGTGGCCAGCTGGGCGGCGGTCAGTGGGCGGTTGGCGACCAGTTCGGCGGGCACCGCGCCCCAGCGCTGCTCGTAGCGCTGCTCGGCGCAGATCCGGCTCGGGCCGGTGCCGTAGCCCGGACTGAGGCCGAGGCTGGGGCCGGCCAGCAGCAGCACCGCGCTGGCCGCGATCAGGGCGAGGGTGACCACCGGGGCTCTGGGGGGCGGGATGCCGTCCTGGGTGGCGAGGTGGTCGAGGACGGGAGTCGCCATGGAGACGAGCATTCCTCGGGTGGTCCCGGACGACACCGAGGTGTACTGCGTGTGGGCTAGCCGCCGGGCGAAGCCGGGGAGGTCCGTACCGGTGGCGGGCCGGGTAGGGGCAGGCAATAGGCTTGGGCCGCCGTACCGCACCAGCCACCGCAGCCGACCTGGGCGACAGCCGAGGGAGCTCACGAGAGATGAGGACCGCGCCGATGAGCATCGCCGCCCCCACTGCCGAGACCCGCTGGCGCTGCACCCTCTGCGGCAACCTGACCCGCTTCGACGTGACCCGCTCGGCGAAGGTCGTCGAGTACCTGCACTTCGACCTGGCGGGCGAGTCCAAGGTGGAGGAGACCGAGGTGCTGGCCGAGACCATCGAGTCGGTGCGCTGCCGCTGGTGCAACGCCGTGGACCAGGTCGAGCTGGTGGCCCGTCCCGGCGCCGAGGAGCAGAAGGACGCCTGACGCCGGACGGCCCGTCCCGGCATCGAGCGCCCTGTGCGCGGCCGGGCGGGGCCGCTGTCCCATGGGCCGGGGCCTGCCGCCCCCGGTGTGTGACGGGGTCCCGGGAGGGGCACGGTACACGGGACAATTGCAGAGAGCGGTGGGTTTGAGGGCCAGCGGCAAGGGGCCGTAGGGGACCCGCAGAGCAGGATCGGAGCCGAGGACGTGGTGGACACAGCGAGGGGGCCGGCCGAGCCGCAGGGGCGTGGGCCCGCTGTGGACCAGGCCGGCGCCGTCCCGGTGGCCGGTGCCGCTCCCGGTCCCGAGGCCGGGACGGCGGCGGTCGAGGTACCGGCGGCCCTGGCCGCCGAGGCCGCCGAGGCCGCTGCGGCCGAGACCGAGCGGACCGGACCTGCCGAGGCCGGGCCCGCTGGGGCCGAGCAGACCGAGCCCGCCGAGGCCGAGCAGCTGGACCGGCCGTTGCCCGAGGGGGTGCGCCGCCGGGTGGTCGGAATCGCCGCAGACGCACTGGGCGGACTGCCACAGGCCGATGTGCCCGGCTCGCTGCGCCAGTACGCGAGGTTCACCACGGCCCGGCGGGCCAAGTACGCGGGCACGGCACTGGCCGCCGCCCTGGAGTCCGAGCCGCTGTTCCGGCTCCGGATAGCGGACCGGCTTCGGCTGGGCCAGCCCGATCTGGTCAAGGCGCTGGAGGCCGGGAGCGTGCCCGGCGCCGCCGACCCGATGGATGTCGCCGCCGCCGCGTACCTGCTGCGGCCGGCGGGCTGGGCGAGGCTGGTGGCCGAGGCCGGGGAACAGGTGGAGCGGGCGGGCGCCGAGGGGGCCGCGGCGGAGGCCGCCCGGGTCGTGGAGAAGCTCCAGGAGGAGCTGGCCGAGGTACGGGCCCAGGGGCGGGCTGATCTGGACCGCCAGCGGGCCGACGCGGAGGGTGTCCGCAGGGAGGCGGAGTCGCTGCGCAAGCGGGTGCGCAGCCTGGAGAGCGACACCCGGCGGGCGCAGGCCGAGACGCGCAAGATGCAGCTGGAGCTGGATGCGGTCAGGGCCGCCGCCGCCGCCGAGCGCAGTGCGGCGGAGGGTGAGGCGCGGCGGCTGCGGCACCGGATCGCCGAGCTGGAGACGGCCGTTGAGGCCGGTCGCCGCTCGTCCAGGGAGGGGCGCAGCATCGAGGACATGCGGCTGCGGCTGCTGCTGGACACCGTGCTGCACTCGGCGCAGGGGTTGCAGCGCGAGCTGGCGCTGCCGGTCTCGCAGATCCGTCCGGCCGATCTGGTGGACGCGGTGGTGCCCGGCTCGGCCTCGCCCAACGACGTGGCCCGGCGCGGGCTGGCGGAGGACGACCCGGCGCTGCTGGACCAGTTGCTGGCGATCCCTCAGGTGCACCTGGTGGTGGACGGCTACAACGTCACCAAGACCGGCTACCCGACGCTGCCGCTGGAGCAACAGCGGATTCGGCTGCTCGGCGGGCTGGCGATGCTGGCGCAGCGGACCCAGGCGGAGGTCACCTGTGTGTTCGACGGGCAGGACCTCGACGTACCGGTGATAATGGCGCCCCCGCGCGGCGTCCGGGTGCGGTTCAGCCGGACCGGGGAGACGGCGGACGAGCTGATCCGGCGTCTGGTCCGGGCCGAGCCGAAGGGACGTCCGGTGGTGGTGGTCTCCGCCGACAAGGAGATCGCCGACGGGGTTCGGAAGGCGGGGGCGCGCCCGGTGTCGTCCGTGCTGCTGCTGAACCGGCTGTCCCGGTCCTGACCTGGGGGTCGGTCCTTCCGGCTGCCCGCAGGGTCCGGCGTTTACGACGCTCCGGACATTCCCGGCGATATGTGACGGACCGGTGAATTCCATGCGGGGACTGGAGGTTGGCACCGGCGAGGGAGTGGCGCGAATCCGTCATCTTCACTAGGGTCTGGCGTCAAACCTATTTTCCGGAATTCCGCCCGAACGGACGGAGCCAGCAGGAAGAAGGAGCCAGTCCTTTGGCCAGCCACCGCCGTCCCAAGCAGCCGAGCCGCGCGCGGGTGTCCGTGCTGACCGCTGCAGCTGCGACCGCGGTCGCCCTGTCGGCCAACGCGAGTGCCCACGCGGCGCCCGCCCAGCCGAGCAAGGACGAGGTCAAGGTCCAGATCGACCAGCTGAACACCGAGCAGGAGCAGGCGGCCGAGAAGTTCAACGGCGCCCAGGAGCGGGCCGACCAGCTGCGCAAGCAGGCCGACCAGCTCCAGGACCAGGTCGCGCGCGGTCAGGAGCAGCTGACGCAGCTGCAGACCAGCCTGTCGGCAGTGGCCGGTGACCAGTACCGCTCGGGCGGTATCGACCCGTCCGTGACCCTGATGCTCTCGTCCAACCCGGACGGCTACCTGGAGCAGGCGTCCAGCGCTCAGCAGATCAACCAGACCGAGGCCGACATCCTGAAGGCGCTGAAGGAGCAGCAGGCCCGCCTGGACCAGCAGAAGCAGGAGGCGGCGTCCGTCCTCGCCGAGCTGGACCGCAACACCCAGGAGCTGAACGACGCCAAGGCCCAGGTGCAGCAGAAGCTGCAGGACGCCAAGAACCTGCTGAACTCGCTCACCGCACAGGAGCGGGCCGCCGTCGAGGCGGCCGACCGTGCCTCGCGCGGCGACTCCCGGGCCGACCTCGGCTCGCTGCCGAGCGCGGGCGGCTACGCCGGCGTCGCGGTCAACGCGGCGCTGAGCAAGCGGGGTTCGGAGTACGTCTGGGGTGCCGAGGGTGCGACCACCTTCGACTGCTCGGGCCTGATGGTCTGGTCGTACGCGCAGGCGGGTGTCTCGCTGCCGCGCACCTCGCAGGAGCAGGCCTCGGTCGGTTCCCGGGTGCCCTCGCTGGACCAGGCACAGCCCGGCGACCTGGTCATCTACGGCAGCGACGCGCACCACGTCGGGATGTACATCGGCAACGGCATGGTGGTGCACGCCCCGCACACCGGTGACGTGGTGCGGACGATGAAGGCGGACGCGATGCTGATCCTCACCATCCGCAGGGTCTGACGACCGCTGCGAGTCCGGCTTCCCGGCCCGCCGAAACCGTCCTGTGATGCAGGGCACTTCGGCGGGCCGTTTTCGTGAAAGCATGTCAGCCGTCGGTATCCGAGTTGTCACGCACGGTCGGTTCACAAATGAACTTGGCGTTGACTCAGAATTTTTTCTGACAAGGATTTGAACGGATCACGGTTTCGTTACTAGGGTCGGGAGCTGAACCACCGTACAGTCGATCACCCAGCCAGGGTGGCGGCGGTGGTTACCGCCGAGTCCGAGAGGCAGCACGGGCAGTTCAACTGTCCACGGGGAAGCCCCTGTTGGGGGTGCTGCGGATCGGAGCCGGGGAACCACGTTCCTCGGGGTGAATCGGCGCCAGGCCGGCCGGCCGTCGGGGACGCGGGCCGGTGAGGCGTCGTAGGGCATGTCTTCCAGCCCGAACCCGTCAGCTCACCCGGTAGGCGGACGTAGGAAGAAGGAGTCCGCCTTCGTGGCGTCCCATCGTCGTCCCAAGCCTGCAAGCCGTGTCCGCGTGTCGATCATGACGGCGACAGCCGCGACCGCGGTGGCCATCTCCTCCCAGGTCGGTGCGCACGCCGACCCGAAGCCGACCCTGGACGAGGTCAAGACCCAGGTCGACCAGCTCAACGACCAGGCCGAGGTCGCCAGCGAGAAGTACGACGCGGCCAACGAGAAGCAGCAGGAACTGCAGAAGCAGGTCAACGACCTGCAGGACCAGGTGGCCCGCCAACAGGCGCAGGTGAGCACCGTGCAGTCCGGGCTGGCCGAGGTCGCGGCCGAGCAGTACCGCAACGGCGGCATATCCCCGACCGTGCAGCTGATGCTCTCCAGCTCGCCGGACTCCTTCCTCTCCCGGGCCGACTCGGTCCAGCAGATCGGCCTCTCGCAGGCCGACGCGCTCAAGACGCTCAAGGCCGACCAGGCGAAGCTGGACCAGCAGAAGGCCGAGGCCCAGCAGAAACTGGGCGAGCTGGACGCCACCACCCAGGACCTCAAGGCCCAGAAGGATGACGTCCAGGCGAAGCTGGCGAAGGCCCGGGAGCTGCTCGACTCGCTGACCCAGCAGCAGCGGGAGCAGTTGGCCCAGGCCCAGGCCGCCGCGGACGCCGCCGCCCGTGCCTCCCGCGACCAGAACCGCACCGACCTCGGCGGCGGCAGCGGTGGCGGCGGTACCGGCACCGGCGGTGGCGGTGGCAGCACGGTCCACGTGCCGGCGTCGGGCTCGTACGCCGCCCGCGCGCTCGCCTACGCCGAGAGCCAGATCGGCAAGCCCTACCAGTGGGGTTCCGAGGGTCCGGACTCCTTCGACTGCTCGGGTCTGATGGAGTGGGCCTACGCGCAGGCCGGCGTCTCGATCCCGCGCACCTCGCAGGAGCAGGCGTCGGCCGGCACCAACATCGGTACCGACATCTCCAGGGCCCAGCCCGGTGACCTGGTCATCTTCTACAGCGACATGCACCACGTCGGCATGTACGCGGGTGGCGGCCAGGTCGTCCACGCTCCGCGTACCGGCGAGAACGTCAAGTACATGCCGGCCACCGTTCTGCCGATCGCGGCCATCATCCGCGTCTGACCTCTTCGCGCTCCCGTCCGCAGGCCCGGCCCCGTCTCCAAGGGGCCGGGCCTGCGGCCTTCCCGGGCTAGTCGAGTAAATGTCCGATTAGTGGTCAAATATTCGGTGTTGCAAGGGTTTGGACTAGCTCCTCCGAAGTCGCTAACGTCTGCCCCCGGACGTTAGCCGAGGACGAATGGAGCAGCCGCCCCGATGTCGATGCACCGCCGTTCCCCCCTGCAGGGCACGCAGCGGCTGGCCCGCGCCTTGGCGCTCACGGCAGCGGCCACCACTGCACTCGGCATGACGCTCGGCGGCCCGGCCCAGGCGGCCCCGGGCGCACCGGGGGAGCCGCCGTCGAAGCAGGAGGTCAGGGCTCAGGTCGACCAGCTGTACGAGGAGGCCGATCGGGCGGCGGAGCGGTTCAACGCCGCCCAGGAGTACCAGAAGCGTCTGCAGAGCGAGGCCGACGGCCTGCAGGGCCAGGTCGCCGCCGCGCAGGACGAGCTGAACCGGCTGCGCGGCGATCTCAACGCGGTGGCCGCCGCCCAGTACCGGGCCGGCGGCATCGACCCGGCCGTCGCACTGATGCTGGACACCGATCCCGCCGGGTACCTCGCCCGGGCCCGCAGCCTCAACCAGGCCGCCGAGCGGCAGAGCGCCGCCGTCCGGCAGGTGATCGACCGGCAGCTCAGGCTCGACCAGCGCCGTGCCGAGACCACCGCCAAGCTCGCCGAGCTGGAGGAGGCCCGCCGTACCCTCGCGGAGAGCAAGCAGCAGATCCAGCAGCGGCTCGACCAGGCCCAGCGGCTGCTCAACACCCTCGGAGCGGCCGAGCGGGCCGGGATGGCCGTGGAGGACGCCAGGGAGGCGGAGCAGCGCGCCACCCGCGGCACCGACCGGCTCGACCTCGGCGACCTGCCCGCCTCCTCCGACCGCGCCGCCGCCGCGCTGGCCGCCGCCACCTCTCGGATCGGCACGCCCTACGTGTACGGATCGGCGGGCCCGAATGCCTTCGACTGCTCGGGTCTGATGTACTGGAGCTGGCGGCAGGCCGGAGTGACCTTGCCGCGCACCTCGCAGGCGCAGATGTACGCGGGGCGGCGAGTGAGCCTGAGCGAGGCACGACCGGGAGACCTGGTGATCTTTTTCAGGGACATGCACCACGTCGGCATGTACGCCGGCGGCGGGGTGGTCGTGCACGCGCCCCACCCGGGCGCCAGGGTCCGCTACGAGAGTGTGAACGCGATGCCGGTGGCCGGGGTGGTGCGGGTCTGAACACGGACCACGAACCGCTGGTCACCGACCTGCCCCGGCCGACCGGGGCAGGTCGGCCCTTGCTGTCCCGGCGCGGCGCGCTGCTGCTGGCGGCCGGCGGCCTCGTTCAGCTCTCCGGGGCCGGGGCGCGCTCGTCGGCCGGTACCGCCGAGGGGGTCGCCGCCGCGGGTCCGCCCGTCCGGCCGCGGATCGAGGCCCTGCTGTCCCGGCGGGCCAAGGCGCTGCTCGGTTCGGACTCGACCGGGCTGCTCGCGGACGTGGCCCCGGAGGCCAGGGATGCCCAGCAGGAGGTGCTGGCCCGCTGTCGCGACCTCCCGTTCGCCGACCTCTTCTACCGGATGACCGACTTCACCGAGCCCCGGGACGCCGACCGGATCACCGTGGCGGCCGATCTCGGCTACCGGCTGCGCGGTGTCGACGACCACCCGGCGCTGCTGGGCCGCACCCTGGAGCTCGTCCGCGGTGACGGCGGCTGGCTGCTGGCCAAGGACGAGCCGACCGGGGCCGCCGCGCTCTGGGACCTGGGCACCGTCCGGGTGGCGCGCGGCAGCCACTGCCTGGTGCTGGGCCTGCTGGGGAGCGCCGACCTGGCCAGGACCGCCGAGGTCGTGGACCAGGCGGTACCAGCGGTCGAGGAGGTCTGGGGCGACGGCTGGGCGGGGCGGCTGCTGGTCGAGACCCCGCAGAGCGAGGAGCAGTTCGCCCAGCTGCTGGGGGTCTCCGCCTCCGACTACCAGGGCATAGCCGCCGTCACCACCGCGGCCGCCGGTGCCCCGCACGGCACCGCCGCCGACCGGATACTGCTCAACCCGGACGCCTACGCCGGGCTCAGCGACCTGGGCCGCAGGGTCGTCACCACCCACGAGGCCACCCATGTCGCGACCCGGGCCGACACCAGGCCCTGGACTCCGCTCTGGCTCTCCGAGGGCGTGGCCGACTACACGGGTTACCGCGGCAGGGGCCGCAGCGCCCGACAGATCGCCCCGGAGCTCGCGGGCGACGTGTCGGCCGGCCGGCTGCCGAGCGCGCTGCCCCTGGACAAGGACTTCGCCGCCGGATCGTCCGGTATAGCCCAGGCCTACGAACTGGCCTGGCTGGCCTGCAACCTCATCGCCACGCGGTGGAGCGAGAAGCACCTGGTCTCGCTCTACCGGGCGGTAGGCGCGGCCGACCCGGCGAGGTCGCAGGGGCTCGACGGGCTGTTCCGTGCCCAACTCGGCGTCTCTCTCGACGAGTTCACCCGCCAGTGGATCGGCGAGGTGCGCCGGCTGCCGACGCGGCCGTAGCGGGGCCGCGGTCGGGAGCGCTCAGGCACGCGGCGGCGTCCACCACCCGCCGGAACCCGTCGCGAGAGCGGGCCCTACTTCCTGGCGGTCTCGGAGCCGAGGCCGTCCAGCAGGTCCTGCTCGTAGGCGATACCGGGACGGACCGGGTAGCCCGTCCGCTCCAGGGGCGGGAGTACGACGGTGCGCTCGGCGTCCGGGTCCCGGGTGGCGCGCCACAGGCGGCGGCAGGAGACCAGGGTGGCCGCCAGCAGCAGCCCGTTCCGTACGGTCAGCACCGCCACGCCCCACGGCTGGCTGTGGTGCACCTGGCCGAACAGGATCGGGAACTCCAGGGTGGTGAAGAGGGTGGCGACCAGGATCAGCACCGCGACCGGCTTCTGGCTGGTGCCGCGCACGGTCAGGCAGACCGCCGCCACGCCGATCAGCCAGACCAGGTACTGCGGGCTGATCACCCGGCTGGTCACGGTAAAGATCAGCAGTGCGGCGAGCGCCGCGTCGTACCCGGTGGCGGCCTGCCAGCGCTTGGCCCGCAGCCGCCACAGCAGCAGCCAGCCGAAGCCGAGCGCGGTGGCCGCCACCGACAGCTGGGAGATCAGCGGCACCCAGGGACCGAGCAGCTCCAGCGAGCCGTAGTTCATCGAGACCTGGCCCGGCCAGGCGCCCGCCAGCCGGGCGAAGTGCAGCGGCAGCGCGCCGAGGGACTCCACCTCGATGCCCCGGTCCCGCTGGAACTTCAGGAATTCGAAGGCGCCGTTCATCCCGGCCGCCAGCAGGAAGCACAGGGTGCTCAGGGTGGCCACCGCGGCCGTCCAGGAACGGCGGGTGCGGCGGCCGCGCGGGGTGCCTGCCAGCGCCAGCACCGGCCAGATCTTCACCAGGCCGCCGAAGCCCAGCAGGATGCCGCCGATGGCCGGCCGGCGCAGCAGCGCCAGGAGCCCGGCCACCGCGACGGCGGTCACCACGATGTCGTACCGGCAGTAGACCGTGGGCCCGAGCAGCGGAACACCCGCCACCCAGACCCAGGCGCCGGTGTAGCTGCGTCCCCGCCGGGTTCCGGCCCGCATCAGCAGGGCCATCACCAGCGCGTCCAGGACGCCGCAGACGACGAAGAAGGAGACCAGATAGGACCAGGGCAGCAGGCCGGGCAGCATGATCACCAGCGCCGCACCCGGCGGGTACTGCCAGGTCACGTCGTCCAGCGGGAAGGTGCCGGTCTGCAGGACCTCGTACCAGCCGTGGTAGATCACCGAGACGTCGGCGGTGACGTCGGTGCCGGAGATCCGCAGCACGCCGGACGCCATCAGCACGATCAGTACCCGGGTGACCACCCAGCCGCCCGCGAGGCCCCACAGTGCCCCGCCGGCCGGGCGGTCGGGGCGTGGCAGTGCGGTGCTGCCGGTGTTGCCGGTGACACCGGCCGGGACCAACTCCACTGCGCTCCCTCGTACGAATAACGGGCCGTGCGGCTGTGCCCGCGAGACCCCTCGTCCTTCCGGACCGGCACGGGAGGGAAACGGTTGCGGTGCCCGGCCGCGTTCCCGGTGAGCCGCGGTGTTGACCTATGGTACGGATCACCGAGCGGTACACCGAGCACCCCCCGACCGAGCGAGCCGTGGCATGCACAAGACCCTGATCGTCACCAATGACTTCCCGCCGCGGCCCGGCGGAATCCAGGCGTTCGTACACAACATGGCCGTGCGCCAGCCCGCCGGAAGCATCGTGGTGTACGCCTCCACGTGGCGTGACGGCAGCGAGGTCCGGCGGTTCGACGCGGAGCAGCCCTTTCCGGTGATCCGGGACCGGACGAAGATGATGGTGCCCACCCCCAGGGTCACCCGGCGGGCCGCCGAGATCCTGCGGGCCGAGGGGTGCGACTCGGTATGGTTCGGGGCCGCCGCGCCGCTCGGGCTGATGGCCCCGGCACTGCGTCGGGCGGGGGCCGGACGGCTGCTCGGCATGACCCACGGGCACGAGGCCGCCTGGGCCCAGCTGCCCGGTTCCCGGCAGTTGCTGCACCGGATCGGCGGGGGCACCGACACCCTCACCTACCTCGGCGAGTACACCCGCTCGCGGATCGCCGCCGCGGTCGGCCGGGCGGCCGCGAAGCGGATGGTGCAGCTGCCGCCCGGGGTGGACGAGCAGACCTTCCGGCCGGACTCCGGCGGCGCCGAGATCCGGGCCCGGCTGGGACTGAGCGACCGCCCGGTCGTCGTCTGCGTGTCGCGGCTGGTGCCGCGCAAGGGCCAGGACACCCTGATCGCCGCGATGCCGCAGATCCTGGCCTCGGTGCCGGACGCCGTGCTGCTGATCGTCGGCGGCGGCCCGTACCTGCCCGAGCTGCGCAAGCTGGCCGAGGCCAAGGGCGTGAGCGGCTCGGTGCGGTTCACCGGCGCGGTGCCGTGGGAGGAGCTGCCCGCGCACTACGGTGCCGGGGACGTCTTCGCCATGCCCTGCCGCACCCGCCGGGGCGGCCTGGACGTGGAGGGCCTGGGCATCGTCTACCTGGAGGCCTCGGCGACCGGGCTGCCGGTGGTCGCCGGCGACTCGGGCGGGGCGCCGGACGCCGTCCTGGAGGGTGAGACCGGGTACGTGGTGTCCGGGCGGTCCGCGGCGGCCGCGGCCGAGCGGATCGTGCGGCTGCTGCACGACGAGGAGCTGCGCCGGCGGATGGGGGAGGCCGGGCGGCGCTGGGTGGAACGCTCCTGGCGCTGGGACCTCCTCGCCGGGCGGCTCACCTCGCTGCTGGCCGCCTGAGCCGCCGGGCCGGGGAGGGCCCCTCGCTCCCGGAGGGATCCCTCGGGAGCGAGGGGCATGCCCCTGTCTGCTCAGCCGAGTGCCCTTGAACGAGGCGCGGGCGCCCGGGGTGCTGCCAACCTCCCCGCCGCCCCGGGGGCGCTCTCTCAGCGCTGGTAGAGGGCCTCGACGTCGGCGGCGAAGTCCTTGAGGACGACGTTGCGCTTCAGCTTGAGCGAGGGGGTCAGGTAGCCGCTGGCCTCGGAGAAGACGGTGTCGAGGATGCGGAACTTCTTCACGGCCTCGGCGTGCGAGACGGCCAGGTTGCCGTCGTCCACGGCAGACTGGACGGCCGCCAGCAGGTCGGGGTCCTCGCGGAGCTCGGCGAGGGTGGCCTCGGCGGGCTTGCCGTTGAGCTCCTTCCACTTGGGGAAGAAGTCCTCGTCGATGGTGATCAGACAGGAGATGAAGGGCTTGCGGTCGCCGACCACCATCACCTCGCCGATCAGGGCGTGGGCGCGGATCCGGTCCTCGATCACGGCGGGGGCGACGTTCTTGCCGCCCGCGGTGACGATGATCTCCTTCTTCCGGCCGGTGATGGTGAGGTAGCCCTCGTCGTCCAGGGAACCGAGGTCGCCGGTGGCGAACCAGCCCTCGCGCAGGGCCTCGGCGGTGGCGGCCGGGTTGTTCCAGTAGCCGGTGAACACCTGCGGGCCCTTGAGCAGCACCTCGCCGTCCTCGGCGATCCTGACCGAGGAACCGGGCAGCGGCTGGCCGACCGTACCGATCTTCGGCTTGTCGTGCGGGTTGAAGGCGGTGGCCGCGCAGGTCTCGGTCAGGCCGTAGCCCTCCAGGACGGTGAAGCCGATGCCCCGGTAGAAGTGGCCGAGCCGCTCGCCGAGCGGGGCGCCGCCGGAGATGGCGTGGGTGGCCCGGCCGCCGAGCGCGGCGCGCAGCTTGCTGTAGACCAGCTTGTCGAAGAGCGCGTGCTTGAGTCTGAGGATCAGGCCCGGGCCGCCCTGGTCCAGCGCCCGGCTGTAGGCGATGGCGGTGTCGGCGGCCTGGTCGAAGATCTTGCCCTTGCCCTCGGCCTGTGCCTTGGTCCGCGCGGTGTTGTACACCTTCTCGAAGACCCGGGGCACGCCCAGGATCAGGGTCGGGCGGAAGGAGGCCAGCTCGCCCGTGACGTCCCTGATGTCGGAGACGTGGCCCAGCTTGATCGGCGCGATGGCGGCGGCGATCTCGGCGATCCGGCCCAGCACGTGCGCCAGCGGGAGGAAGAGCAGGACCGAGCCGTCGCCGGTCCGGAAGAGCGGCGTCAGACGGGCCGTCACATTGCCCAGCTCGGCGAGGAAGTTGGCGTGCGTCAGCTGGCAGCCCTTGGGGCGCCCGGTGGTGCCCGAGGTGTAGACGATGGTGGCGATCGAGTCGGCGTCCGCGAGGGAGCGGCGCTCGGTGACGGTGTCGTCGTCGACCCCGGCACCGGCCTCGGCGAGGGCGGCGATGGCGCCCGTCTCGATCTGCCAGGTGTGCTTCAGCTCCGGCAGCCGTTCGCGGATGCCGTCCACCACGGCCGCGTGGCTGTCGGTCTCGGTGATCACGGCGACCGCCCCGGAGTCGCCGAGGATCCACTCCACCTGCTCGGCGGAGGAGGTCTCGTAGACCGGCACGGTGATCGCGCCCGAGGTCCAGATCGCGAAGTCCAGCAGCGTCCACTCGTACCGGGTGCGGGACATGACGGCGACCCGGTCGCCCGGCTGCACGCCGGAGGCGATCAGGCCCTTGGCGGTGCTGTGCACTTCGGCGAGGAACTGCACGGCCGTCAGATCGGCCCACCGGCCCTCGACCTTACGGCTGATCACTGCCACGCCCGGGTGCCGCTCGGCGTTCTGGTGGACGAGGTCGGCGAGATTACCGGTACTCGGTACCTGGTATAGGGCCGGAAGGCTGAACTCGAGCAAGACTGCTCCTCGTCTGCGACGCTGCGGGACGGCAGGACGTTACTGCCCGGTATATGGATTCGACCAGGGGTGTCGGTCCGGTTGTTCCGAGAGTCACACCGTTCGGCCAGGTCTGGCGGGATCCGCTTCGCTGCCGCGGGCGAACCGGGAGGTTTCGACACGCACCATACGACAGCGTCGATGTGACCCGCCGGTAGCCGGGATCCGTGCGGTCGGCCGGAGCCCCGCGGCGCAGGAGCGCCGGTACGGCGCGATAACCTGCCCTGGGCGCAAATCGGAAGAGACGCGGAGGACCGTTCCATGGCGGAACACACCAGGTCGAGCATCACCATCGCCGCGACCCCGGCCGAGGTGATGGCCGTGATCGCGGACTTCGCCGCGTACCCGGCGTGGACCGGAGAGGTCAAGGAGATCGAGGTCCTGGAGAGCGCCGGGGGCGGCCGCGCCACCCAGGTCCGTCTGCTGCTCGACGCCGGGGCGATCCGCGACGAGCACGTCCTCGCCTACACCTGGGACGACGACCGCGAGGTGTCCTGGACGCTGGTCAAGAGCCAGATGCTGCGCGCCCTGGACGGCTCCTACACCCTGGTTCCGGTCAGGGGTGGCACCGAGGTCACCTACCAGCTCGCCGTGGACGTCAAGATCCCGATGCTCGGCATGATCAAGCGCAAGGCGGAGAAGGTCATCATCGACCGGGCGCTCGCCGGGTTGAAGAAGCGCGTCGAGGGCTGAGGCGGCGGCGGTGCGGACGATCCTGGTCAGCGGAGACGGCTCGGCACTGATCGCCGCGGCCACCGCCCTGCACGCCGCCGGCCAGGGCCGGCGCACCCTGCTGCTCGCCGCCGACGACCCGCACCGCACCCTGGACGCCGCCCTCGGCGTCCGGCTCACCGGGCTGCCCACCCCGTACGCCGAGCACCTCACCGTCGCCCGGGTCGACGAGCAGGAGACCTTCCGGGCCGCGCTGGACGGCTTCGGCGGCCGCCTCGGCCCCGCGCTCGACCTGATCGGCGCCGCCCCGCTCGACCCCGAGGAGCTCACCCCGCTCCCGGGTACCGGCCGGCTCGCCCTGCTGCGCGCACTGCGCACCGCCGACGCCGAGGTGCTGGTGGTCGCCGCCCCCGCCCCGGCGGAGCTGATCGCCACCCTGGCGCTGCCCGAACAACTCGCCCGCTATCTCGACCGGCTGCTGCCCGAGCAGCGCCAGGCCGCCCGCGCGCTGCGCCCGCTGCTGGCGGCCGTCGCCGGGGTGCCGATGCCCGCCGACTGGCTCTTCGAGGCCCGGGCCAAGGCCGCCGCCGTGCTCGCCGAGGCCCGTGCCGCGGTCGAGCACCCGGGCACCTCCGTCCGCCTGGTGGTGGACGCCGGCCACCACAGCCTCGACGAACTGCGCCGGATCCGGGCCGGGTTCGCGCTGTACGGCCAGCGCCTGGACGCCGTGGTCGCCCACCGCGCGCTGCCCGCCGCCGCGTTGGAGTCCACCGACCCCTGGCTTGCCGCCCAGGCCGCCCGTGAGCGCGACCGGCTCGCCGAACTGGCCGGGGAACTCGGCGACTTGCCGCTGCTGGTGGGCCGCCGGCCCGAGCCCACCCTGGAGGGGGTGGCCGCGCAGTTGTACGGCGAGCGGGAGTTGGTCCCGTACGACACCTCCTGGCAGGTCGTGGACCGGCTGGCCGAGGAGGGCCAGCTGGTCTGGCGTCTCGTGCTGCCCGGCGCCGACCGCTCCGAGCTGGAACTCGTCCGTCGTGGTGACGAGTTGGTGATCGGTCTGGGCGGCTACCGGCGGATCCTGCGGCTGCCCTCCGCGCTGCGCCGCTGCACCGTGCAGGGCGCCGGAATGGCCGAGGGCGTGCTCTCGATCCGCTTCGCGCCGGACCCGGCGCTCTGGCCGACCGGCTGGCCCCAGGGCATCGGGTAGCGTCTCGGGCACGGCGGCCGAGGTGGCCGCCCCAGCAGAGAGGCGCCCGATGGCCGAGGAGAAGACCGACCAGCCCTTCACCGGTGAGTTCGGCCCGCTGGTCGAGGAGGTCCGCCGGTTCGCCGTCGCGGTGGGGGAGAAGGCCCAGGAGGTCGGCAGCCGGCTGCGGGAGCAGCACCCCGAGGTGTGCGGACACCTGGCCGCCGCGGGCGGCGAACTGCTCGCCGCTTACCGGGCCGCCGTCTCGGGCCATGAGCGCCGCTGGTCCGCCCCCGGGCAGCCGGACTCGGAGCGCATCGATCTCGACGGCCCATTGGACAATTAGTGAAAACACGGGTCATACCCGGTGATGGCTCGGCTTCACAACGTTACTGATCAGGGCATAACGTACGACTTTTGAAAGCGTGCTGCCGAGATCTCAGGAAAATGTCTTCGGATAATGTATGCAGCGCGGTGTACGCGAGCACCGTTGTCCGGGTACCGTTCGAGGCAGCGGGAACGAGTGAATAGCTGAGGGACACATGGCTCTGACCATCGGCGTCGATGTCGGCGGCACCAAGATCGCGGCCGGCGTGGTCGACGAGAACGGCGAGATCCTCGCCCGGACCCGGGTACCCACCCCCGCCGACCCCCAGTGGGCGGTCGATGCCATCGCCCAGGCCGTCCGTGAACTCAAGGACCAGCACCCGGACGTGACCGCCGTCGGTGTCGGTGCCCCCGGCTTCGTCGACCGCGACCGCTCCACGGTGATCTTCGCCCCGAACATCGCCTGGGAGAACGAGCCCCTGCGGGGCCGGATCGAGGAGCTCACCGGCCTGCGCGCGGTGGTCGAGAACGACGCCAACTGCGCCGCCTGGGCCGAGTTCCGCTTCGGCGCCGCGGCCGCGTACGAGGACATGGTCCTGATCACCGTCGGCACCGGCATCGGCGGTGGCATCGTGCTGGACGGCCGCCTGCACCGCGGCCGCTTCGGCGTGGCCGGCGAGATCGGCCACCTCAACATGGTCCCGGACGGCCTGCCCTGCGGCTGCGGCGGCAAGGGCTGCTGGGAGCAGTACGGCTCCGGGCGCGCGCTGCGCCGGTACGGACGGGAGCGCGCCGCCGCGGACCGGGTGCGGGGCAAGTGGATGCTCGACCTCAACGACGGGGTTGCCGAGACCATCCGCGGCATCCACATCACCGAGGCCGCCGAGGGTGGCGACCCGCTCGCGCTGGAGTGCTACGAGGAGCTCGCCGACTGGCTGGGCCGGGGCATGGCCGACCTGGCCGCACTCTTCGACCCGGCGGTCTTCGTCCTCGGCGGCGGGGTCTCCGACTCCGGCCGGCTGCTGCTCGACCCGGTCGCCAAGGCGTTCGAGAAGTACCTGACGGGCGGGGTGCACCGCCCGCGCGCCGAGGTCGTGCTGGCCTCGATGGGCTCCGCCGCCGGTATCGCCGGCGCGGCCGACCTGGCGCGGACCTGACGCTCAGGGCCGGGCCCGCCGAGAGAGCCTCGAATCCGCGGGAACCGCGCGAGCAGCCGTACGCGGCCGCTCGCGCGGTTCCCGCGTTCTCCGACACCGGACCGCCGACCCGGTGCCCCTGGTGCGCCCCCGGGTGGTGGCCGATCATGGGGGCATGCCGCTTCCTCCGCTGCCCGCCTCCGGGGACGAGCCCGACGGCGGACGGCGCGTCCGCCTGCTGAGCTACAACGTCCGTTCGCTGCGCGACGACCGACGGGCCCTGGTCCGGGTGATCCGCGCCTGCGAACCCGACCTGATCTGCATTCAGGAGTCCCCCCGTTACTGGCGCCCCGGCGGCCAGGCGGCCTGGCTGGCCCGGCGGACGGGCACCGTGATCCTCGCCGGGGGCGGCCGGATCACCGCCGGACCGCTGCTGCTGGGCCGACCCGGCGTCCGGGTGACCGAGACCAGGGACCGGCTGCTCCCCAAGACCCGGGGGCTTCACGCCCGGGGCTTCGCCACCGCCGTGGTCCGCCTCGGCGGTGCGGCCCCGCTGGTGGTGACCAGCTGCCACCTCAGCCTCGATCCCGAGGAGCGCCACCGGCAGTTCGGGCTGCTCCCCGGTCAGCTCTCGCCGGGTGAACTCGGCGTCATCGCGGGCGACTTCAACGAGCATCCGGACGATGCGGGCTGGCGGCGCCTGGCCGCCGACTTCCAGGACGCCCATGCCGCCGCCCCCTGGGGCGGCACCTGGACGTCGGTCCCCGAGAACCCGTACCAGCGCATCGACGCGGTCTTCGCCTCCCCGGGCATCGAGGTGCTGGCCTGCGGCGTCCCGCACGGTCTGCCGGGCGTCGCCCCGGCCGACCTGCTGGCGGCCACCGACCACCTGCCCGTGCTGGCGGTCCTGCGGGTACCGCCGGCGCGGGGGTGGGTCAGATGACCGCGCCGCCGTTCGGGTCCGGGGGTTCGTCCTCGTCGCGGCTCTTCATCCGGGCGATCAGGGTGACGAAACCGCCGAGGAAGCCGATGATGCCGACCCAGGCCGGCCAGCCGGAGACCTCGCGCCAGACCAGCGCGTCGAAGAGCAGCAGCGCCGGGCCGCCGAGCACCGCGAGCCAGGCGAACTTGGCCGCGGTGTCCGCCTTGGGCAGCGGCGGGTCGGGCTGTACGAAGTGACCCTCGTCCTCCTCCTCGGCGAGGCCGTAGTCGCGCGGCCCCGAGCCGCCCGCCGGGCGGGGGCGCGGCTGGGGGGTGAACTCGGCCAGTTCCGGCGGGGTGGCCGCCCGGGCGTCGGTCTCGCCCTTGGCGCGGAGGTTCTCGATCTCCGGCCAGTCGGGGTCGGTGAGGTCCACCGGGTCGTCGAACTGGGCGACCAGGGCCGCGAAGATCGCGTCCTGCTCGGCCTGGCTGCCCGCCGCCGGGCGTCGGGCAGGCGTCTCCGGCTCCTTGGGGGAGTCCCCCTTGGCCTCGCCGTCCCGTGGCAGCTCCTCGTCGCCGCCCGCCGCCGTGCTCATCGGTACTGCCTCTTCTGCACAACCAGCCCTTCAGCCCAGGTGGTTCACGGCCTCGGCGGTCGCCAGGGGCGCCAGCCGCCGGATGAGGTCGAGGCTCGCCTCGAAGATCAACTCGGCGTCGTGGTCCAGCGTCGCCACGTGGAAGCTGCGCTCGCAGAGCAGCTCGGTCACGTCGGTCGAGGATATCCGGGCGAGCACCAGTGCGGAGTTGGCGGGGGAGACGACATGGTCCTGCGGGCTGTGCAGCAGCAGGACCGGTTGCCGTACCCGGGGCAGCTCGGCCTGCACCGTCCGCCACAGCCGGCTCAGCGACCAGGCGGCGTGCAGCGGCGTACGGTCGTAGCCGACCTCGACGGCGCCGTCGAGCGCGATGTCGTTGGCGATCCCGGGAATGCTCGGCACCAGGTGCCGCAGCACCGGCAGCAGCACGCTCGAGGGATTGTCGGAGCGGACGGACGGATTGACGAGCACCAGTCCGGCGACGGCCGGGCCGTGCTGGGCGGCCAGGCGCAGGGCGAGCGCACCGCCCATCGAGAGCGCGCAGACGAACACCTGGTCGCAGTGCTCGGCCAGCTCGCGGAACCCGCGGTCGGCCTCGGCGTACCAGTCCTCCCAGCGGGTCACCTGCATGTCCTGCCAGCGGGTGCCGTGGCCGGGCAGCAGCGGCACCGAGACGGTCAGCCCGGCGGCGGCCAGCCGCTCTGCCCACGGCCGCATCGACTGCGGGGAGCCGGTGAAACCGTGCACTAGCAGTACCCCGGTCCGCCCGCCCGGCCGGCGGAACGGTTCGGCACCGGGCAGCAGTGGTGACACCGGCATCTGCGGGCTCCTTCGCGGGCAGCACTGGGATCCGAATCGTCGCACGCGGCCACCGCCGCCGTACAGGCCCGCAGCCCGGGCGGACCCGGCCCCCGAGCCGAAGCGAGCCGCGGGGGAGCGTCCGGCGGCGGGCGGGCGAGTCACGGCCCCGGCGCGGGTGCACATTGCGCAGGCCGAAAGCATTAGGATCGTCCGGTCCGTATAACAGGAGGCCCGGGTTGTTCTACCGACTGATGAAGATGATCGTCGCACCGCTGCTGCGGATCTTCTTCCGGCCGTGGTTGGAGGGCGCGGAGAACATCCCCGAGGAGGGGGCCGCGATCATCGCGAGCAACCACCTCTCCTTCTCGGACTCCTTCTTCCTGCCCGCGCTGATGAAGCGCCGGGTCACCTTCATCGCCAAGGCGGAGTACTTCACCACGCCGGGCGTCAAGGGCAGGCTCACCGCCGCATTCTTCAAGGGCGTCGGCCAGCTGCCGGTGGACCGCTCCGGCGTCCGCGGCGCCGGCGAGGCGGCGATCCGCAGCGCCATCGCGGTGATCGAGCGGGGCGAGCTGTTCGGCGTCTACCCCGAGGGCACCCGCTCGCCCGACGGCAAGCTCTACCGCGGCAAGGTCGGCGGCCTGGCCCGGGTCGCGCTGGCCACCGGCGCCCCGGTGATCCCGGTCGCGATGATCGACACCGAGAAGGTGCAGCCCCCCGGCCAGGTGATCCCCAACTTCGGTATCCGGCCCGGTATCCGGATCGGTCGCCCGCTCGACTTCTCCCGCTACCAGGGCATGGAGAACGACCGTTTCATTCTCCGTTCCGTCACCGACGAGGTGATGTACGAGATCATGCGGCTCTCCGGCCAGGAGTACGTGGACATTTACGCGACCGCCGCCAAGCGGCAGATCGCCGAGGACAAGAAGCGCGCCGAGGCGGAGCGCAAGGCCGAGCAGAAAGCCCTGAAAGCCCAGCAGGAGGCCGAGAAGGCCCAGGCCGAAAAGGACCGGGCCGAAATGGAGAAGGACTCGGAATAGCGGAGAAAGCACGGCAGGGGGGAAGATGGCGGACCACAGACCCGGCACCGGACACGCGTCCGGTCCCGGCAGGGCGATCACCGCGGGCGGCATGTCGGTCGAGATGCCGGTCTGGCGCGCCATCTCCCTCTTCCGCATCCTGGCCCTCGGCTACGCGGTCATCCGCTACTTCCACTCCTACCTGCACTACCTCCACCCGGTCTCCGGCTGGATCTACCTCGGCGCGCTGACCCTCTGGACGCTCGCCAGCACCCGCGCCTTCGCCGACCCGAACCGCTGCACCCGGTACGTGCTCGCCACCGATCTGGCCGCCACCGTCACCGGCATCGTGATGAGCGGCATCATCGACACCCCCGCCCGGATCCACGCCGGTGCGCTGACCCTGCCGACCATCTGGGCGGCGGGCACGGTCCTCGGCTTCGCGGGCAAGGGCGGCTGGCGGGCCGCGGCCTTCTCGGGCAGCGTGATCGGCGTGGCGAACTTCGCCGGCCACGGCGGCCTCACCGGCGACAACGTGCACAACATCGTGCTGCTGCTGGTGGCCGGCTGCGCCGTGGGTTACGTGATGGAACTCGCCCGGGCCAGCGAGGCGGTCCTGGTGCGGGCCCTCCAGGTGGAGGCGGCCACCCGCGAGCGCGAGCGGCTCTCCCGCGACATCCACGACGGGGTGCTCCAGGTGCTCGCGCTGGTGCAGCGCCAGGAGGGCGACCTGGGCGACCTCGGCCGGCTGGCCGGCGAGCAGGAGCGCGCGCTGCGCACCCTGATGACCGGTGCGCCGCTGCCCCGGCAGTCCTCGGACGCCGAAGCGGACCTGCGGGCGCTGCTCGCTCCGTACGCAGACGACCGGGTCACCCTCTCGGCACCGGCGACCCCGGTACGGCTGCCCGGCCGGGTGGCCGGCGAACTGGCCGCCGCCGTCGGCGCGGCCGTCGACAACGTGCACCGCCACGCGGGCGAGCAGGCCCGCGCCTGGATCCTGGTCGAGGACGAGCCGGAGGCCGTCACCGTGAGCATCAGGGACGACGGCCCCGGCTTCCCGGCCGGGCGGCTCGGCGAGGCCGAGCGGTCCGGCAGGCTCGGGGTGGCCCAGTCGATCCGGGGACGGCTGCTGGATCTCGGCGGCACCGCCGAGCTGTACTCGGTGCCCGGCGAGGGCGTCGAGGTGGAACTGCGAGTGCCCAGGGAGGGCGAGTGACCGTCGATCAGATCCGCGTCATGGTGGTGGACGACCACCCGATGTGGCGGGACGCGGTCTCCCGGGATCTCACCGAGGCCGGCATGGCCGTGGTCGCCACCGCCGGGGACGGCGAGGAGGCGGTCCGCCGGGCCCGCGCCTCCGCCCCGCAGGTCCTGGTCCTCGACCTCAACCTGCCGGGCCTGTCCGGTGTCGAGGTCTGCCGCCAGGTGCTGGGGTACGACCCGTTGGTGCGGATCCTGATGCTCTCCGCGAGCGGTGAGCACGCGGACGTGCTGGAGGCCGTCAAGTCCGGCGCCACCGGCTACCTGGTCAAGTCGGCCGGGCGCGAGGAGCTGCTGGACGCGGTCCGCCGGACGGCACTGGGGGACCCGGTGTTCACTCCCGGGCTCGCCGGCCTGGTGCTGGGCGAGTTCCGCCGCCTGGCCGCCGAACCCGCCGCGGCCGCCACATCTTTGGCCGTCCCCAAGCTGACCGCCCGGGAGACCGAGGTGCTCCGGCTGGTCGCCAAGGGCCTGTCGTACCGTCAGATCGCCGACCGGTTGGTGCTGTCGCACCGTACGGTGCAGAACCACGTCCAGAACACGCTCGGCAAGCTGCAGTTGCACAACCGCGTCGAGCTGGTGCGCTACGCGATCGAGCAGGGGCTGGACGACGAGATCTGACCGTACCGGCCAGAGGCCCGGGGAAGTGAGCGGCGGGCCACCCGCGCGGTTCCCCGGCCCCCGGGCGGGGCGGCTCACGCGACCGGGTTCACCTCGGCGCGCGGCTCTCCGTGCTCCCGGGCGCCGCACAGGAGGTCGGTGACGATGGCCGCGCCCTCGCGGGTGAGCACCGACTCGGGGTGGAACTGCAGGCCAGCGAAGCCGGGGCCGCGCAGGGCGTGGACGTCCCCGGTGCGGGGGTCGCGGGCGACCTCGACGCCCTGGGCGGCCAGTCGGTCGGCCTCGGCCCCGGTGCAGCGGGCGGTGAAGGTGTTGTAGAAGCCGACCGTCCGCCGGGTGCCGAAGAGCTCGACGGTCTCCTGGGCGCCCTGGTACGGGACGGCCTTGCGGGCGAGCGGCAGCCCGAGCTCGGCGGCGAGCAACTGGTGGCTGAGGCAGACGGCGAGCAGCGGAGCCGTCCTGGTGCCCGCCCGGACGGCGGCCAGCGCGTCCGTGACGATCGGCCGCAGCAGCGCCATCTTGGGGTCGGCGGGATCGGCCGGGTCGCCCGGGCCCGGGCCGAGCACCAGCGGTCCCGGGTGGGCCGCGACCAGCGACCGCAGCCCGGGGGTGTCGAAGCGCCGGACCGTGACCCGGTGGCCGAGCGCGGTGAGCAGGTGGGCGAGCATCGCGGTGAAGGTGTCCTCGCCGTCCACCACCAGGGTCTCCAGCGGCTGGGTGACCTGGGCGGGCTGCTGCATCCGCAGCCAGAACGGGGCGAGGCCCCGGCGCCGGGCGTCGAGGGCGCGCTGGACCCGGTGGTCGTCGGCCAGCCGGAGCCCCTCGGAGCCGCTGGTGCGGCGGGCTGGGGCCGGGCGGGCGCCGATCGCGGTGAGTACCCCGGCCGCCTTGGCATGGGTCTCGGCGACCTCGGACTCGGGCACGGAGTGGCGGACCAGGGTGGCCCCGACTCCGACCCGCAGCCGTCCGGTGGCCGGGTCGATGTCGGCGGTGCGGATGCAGATCGGCGAGTCCAGCTGCTGGGCGCCGCCGGCCGAGCGCCCGATCAGCGCCAGCGCGCCCGAGTAGTAGCCGCGCCCGCCGGTCTCGTAGCGGCGGATCACCCGGGTGGCGTTCTGCACCGGGCTGCCGGTGACGGTGGCCGCGAACATGGTCTCCCGCAGCACCTCCCGGACGTCCAGCGAGGTGCGTCCGCGCAGCTCGTACTCGGTGTGCGCGAGGTGGGACATCTCCTTCAGCCGGGGGCCGAGCACCTGGCCGCCGAGGTCGCCGACGGTGCACATCATCTTGAGCTCCTCGTCGACCACCATGGTGAGCTCCTCCAGCTCCTTGGGATCGTCCAGGAAGGCGAGCAGCGAGTCGATCTCGGCGCCGCCGGCCGGGTAGCGGTAGGTGCCGGAGATCGGGTTCATCACCACCGTGCCGCCGCTCTGCCGGACGTGGACCTCGGGCGAGGCGCCCACCAGCACCCGGTCCCCGGTGTGCACCAGGTACGTCCAGTAGGCGCCGCGCTCCTGCTCCAGCAGCCGCCGGAACAGCGAGAGTGCGAGGGCCGGGCCGAAGTCCTCCAGCCGTGCCCGGAACTCGCGCCGGATCACGAAGTTGGCGCCCTCGCCGCGCCCGATCTCGTCCCGGATCACCCGGTGGACGATCCGCGCGTACTCGGCGTCGTCGACGTCGAAGCCGCCGTCGCAGAGCGCGACGGGCAGCTGCGGAAGCGCCTGGCGCAGCTCGGCGAGCGGGAAGGCGTACTGCTCCCGGACGCGGATCGCCTGCAGCGGGGTGCCGTCGTCGTGGGCCTCGAACCCCCGTTCGCGGATCTGCCGGTAGGGGACGAGGGCCAGTAGGTCGTGGCGCGGTCCACCGTCGGGCACTCCGGAGGGCACGGGCAACTCGGCCAAGGTCGTGTACGCGCCGACCTCGCCCAGCAGGACCTCGACGGTGTCGGGGGTCAGCCGGGGCGTGCGGCGGTGCAGCAGGGCGAAGGCCGGGGCGGTGGGGTCGGTGAGGCGGGTGAGCAGGTCGTCGAGGTGCACGGTACGGCTTCCTTCCGGTGGTCGGCAGGGCGGTGGCTGGTCCGCTCTTCCCGGAGGGCCTTCGTGCGATACGCCGACGGCCGCCCCGAGGGGCGGCCGTCGTGTCGTCTAGGGACGCGCGAGCTGTGGGCCACCCGGAGGGTCGGCCCACCACCAGCAGAGGGTGTGCGGCGCGGTCATGGGACGAGGGTAGCGGATCGGCTCCGGAGGTGATGACGATCACCGGGAATGTCCAGATCTCGTCTCATCCATCGGGCAGCGTGACCAAATCGTTTGCGCTACCCCGTAGCCTTGACCCGTGACCGTGACAACTGAGACAAACGGGACCGGCCAGCACAGCTGGCAGTCCCTGCCCGCGGCGCAGCAGCCTGAATGGCCGGACCAAGAGGCTCTGCGCAAGGTACTTGCGGAGCTCGCCTCGTATCCGCCGCTCGTCTTCGCCGGCGAGTGTGACCAGCTGCGCGCCCGGCTCGGTGCCGTCGCGCGCGGTGAGGCATTCCTGCTGCAGGGCGGCGACTGCGCCGAGGCGTTCGACGCCGTGTCCGCCGACCAGATCCGCAACAAGCTGAAGACGCTGCTGCAGATGGCCGCGGTGCTGACCTACGCGGCCTCGGTGCCCGTGGTCAAGGTCGGCCGGATCGCCGGCCAGTACTCCAAGCCGCGTTCCAAGTCCGTCGAGACCCGGGACGGCGTGACCCTCCCGGTGTACCGGGGCGACTCGGTGAACGGCTTCGAGTTCACCCCCGAGGCCCGGATCCCGGACCCGGAGCGCCTGAAGCGGATGTACAACGCCTCCGCCGCGACGCTCAACCTGGTCCGCGCCTTCACCACCGGTGGTTACGCCGACCTGCGCCAGGTGCACGCCTGGAACCAGGACTTCGTCCGCAACTCGCCCGCCGGGCAGCGCTACGAGCGGCTGGCCAAGGAGATCGACAACGCGCTGGCCTTCATGAAGGCGTGCGGGGTGGCTCCGGAGGAGTTCAAGACGGTCGAGTTCTTCTCCTCGCACGAGGCGCTGGTGCTCGACTACGAGACCGCGCTGACCCGTACCGACTCGCGGACCGGCCACCTGTACGACGTGTCCGGCCACATGGTGTGGATCGGTGAGCGCACCCGGCAGCTGGACCACGCGCACATCGAGTTCGCATCCAAGATCCGCAACCCGATCGGCGTGAAGCTCGGTCCGTCCACCACGGTCGACGAGGCGCTCACCCTGATCGACCGGCTCGACCCGGAGCGTGAGCCGGGCCGGCTCACCTTCATCACCCGGATGGGCGCCGGCAGGATCCGCGAGCACCTGCCCACCCTGGTGGAGAAGGTCACCGCGACCGGTGCCCAGGTGGTCTGGATCTGCGACCCGATGCACGGCAACACCTTCGAGGCCGCCACCGGCCACAAGACCCGCAGCTTCGACGACGTGCTCGACGAGGTCAAGGGCTTCTTCGAGGTGCACCGCGCGCTGGGCACCCACCCGGGCGGCATCCACGTCGAGCTGACCGGTGACGACGTCACCGAGTGCGTCGGCGGCGGTGACGAGGTCCAGGTGGACGACCTGCACCAGCGTTACGAGACGGCCTGCGACCCGCGGCTCAACCGCAGCCAGTCGCTGGACCTGGCGTTCCTGGTCGCGGAGATGTACCGCGGCAACTGACGCCGGTTCCCGCCCCGAACCGAAGGGCGCGCCGATGCCGAAAGTGACGAGCGACAAGCGAGCGAAGCGAGTGCGGAGCAGTGCGGAGCGAGGAGCGTCGGCATCGGATCTGGGCGCCCGGAGGCGAGCGGGCGAGTAACTGTAGCGGGCGAGCAACTGTGACGAAGGCCCCTCCGTTTTCGGTGAATCCGGGAGCGGAGGGGCTTCTTCGTCCCCCGGTCCATTGGGTAAGGTGAGGCTAAGTGAGTTAAGGCAAGCCTTGGCTCTGTTCCACGAGCGCGACCCCCGGGAGAGACCGCGATGTACGTCTGCATGTGTCATGCGGTCACCGAGGACGAGGTCAAGCAGCAGATCGACGGCGGGGCCAACACCCCGCGCCAGATAGCCAAGGGCTGCAAGGCCGGCACTGACTGCGGCTCCTGCGTGCGGCGGATCCAGGCGCTGCTGGGTGAGCACGGCGCGCGCCCGTGTCCGACCGCCCGGCTGGCCGCCAGGCTGGGACTGGCCGAGCCGGAGACCGGGCTGGTCGAGCCGCTGCGCGCGGCCTGAGCGGCTGGGCGGGTCAGGACTCGGGCTGCTCGATCACCTGGGCGATGTAGAGGGCCTCGCCGAGTTTCTCCAGCAGTTCGAGCTGGGTGTCGAGGTAGTCGATGTGGTCCTCCTCGTCGGCCAGGATGTCCTCGAAGATGTTGGCCGAGGTGATGTCGTTCTTGGCCCGCATCAGCACGATCCCGCGCTTCAACCGGTCGATGGCCTCGACCTCGATCTGGCGGTCGGCCTCGAACATCTCCTTGACCGTCTGGCCGATCCGGACGTGGAACAGCCGCTGGTAGTTCGGCAGGCCGTCGAGAAAGAGGATCCGGTCGGTGAGCACCTCGGCGTGCTTCATCTCGTCGAAGGACTCGTGCCGGGTGTGCTTAGAGAGCTTCGTCCAGCCGAAGCTCTCCTGCATCTTGGCGTGCAGGAAGTACTGGTTGATGGCGGTCAGCTCGGCGGTGAGCTGCTCGTTCAGGAACTCGATGACCTCTGAGTCGCCCTTCATGGCGGTGCCTTCCTGCTCATGCGTCGCACGCGAAACCCACGGCTGTGACCGCATCGTGACACCCTCTTGGATGAGAATTCCAGTTAGTTCACACTTAGTGGCAGATGTGGTGGAACATCCGATTTGTCCGCTATGCGGACGGCGGGGCCTCCCACCAGGGCCCCCACCAGGGCCGCCCGCGGCGTCCGGTCCGCTGTCTGTCACCATGGAGCCATGGGTCAGCACGAACGAGAAGAGCTTCAGCCGTCTGACCCCAGGCTCCCTCCCGGCCAGCGGCTGCAACGCGGCTGGCCGGTGCTGCACTACGGGCCCGTTCCCCGGTTCAAGCCGCTGACCTGGGACTTCCAGGTCTTCGGGGCCACCGCCTCGGCCGAGAAGCACCGCTGGGACTTCGAGGGCTTCCACGAACTGCCCAGGACCACCGTGCGCGGCGACTTCCACTGCGTGACCAGGTTCTCGATGCTCGACAGCGAGTGGAGCGGCGTGGCGGCCGGCACCGTCCTCGACCTGGTGCCGCCGACCCCCGACACCACCCATGTGATGGTCTGGGCGGAGTACGGCTACAGCGCCAACCTCCGGCTCGCGGACTTCGCGGACTCGCGGACGCTCTTCGCCACCCACCACAACGGCGAGCCGCTCACCGTGGAGCACGGCTTCCCGGTGCGCCTGGTCGTGCCGCACCTGTACGCCTGGAAGGGGCCGAAGTGGGTGCGCGCGGTCGAGTACATGCGCGCCGACCGCCGGGGCTTCTGGGAGGAGCGCGGCTACCACAACCTGGCCGACCCGTGGGCCGAACAGCGCTACTCGTACCAGGAGAAGCCCGGCGACGGGCCGCTGCGCTGACCGGCCGTGCGGTGGCCGCGGGCGGGGCCCCGGGGGCGGGTCACCGGGGACCCGCGTCCCGGAAGGCTCAAAAGGCCGGCAGCTTCAGGGTGACCGCGGTGCCCTGGGGGGCGGGCGTGCCGGCGGCCGGGCTCTGGCTGATGACCTTGCCGGTGCCGAAGAAGTCGAGGCCGCTGGTCTGGCTCTGGAAACCGGCGTCGGTCAGCGCCTTGGCGGCCGCCTCCTTGGTCAGGCCGACCACGTTCGGAACCGGGACCATGCCCTTGGATACCACCAGCGCCACCGGGGTGTTCAGCGCCACCTGCCCGCCCGCGGCCGGGGTGAAGCTGATCACCGAGCCCTGGGGCACCGCGTCGTCGTACGTCTCGGTGACGGTGCCCGGTACGAGACCGACGTCGGTCAGCGCCTTGCGGGCCTGGTCCAGCGGCTTGCCGGCCAGATCGGGCACGGCGATCCGCTGCGGGCCCTTGGAGAGCGTCACCTTCACCGGATCGCTCTTGCGCACCCGCTGGCCGACGCCCGGGTCGGAGGAGACCACCTGCCCGGCCGGGATGCTCTCGCTGAACTGCTGGCTGAACACGCCCTGCAGCCCGGCCTTGTCCAGGGTCTGCACCGCCTGCGCCCGGGTCTGTCCCAGCACGCTCGGCACCGTCGCGTACACGGCGCTGGAGAGGAAGTACGTCGCACCGCCGACCAGGGCGAGCAGCACGGCCACCACCGCCGTCCACACCAGTGGCTTGCGCGAGCGGCGCGGCCGGGCGGGAGGTACGTCCCGGGGTTCGTCGTACGGGCGCGGGTGGGAGAAGTCGAGAGTGGGGAGGTCGAGCACACTGGTGCGCTCCACCTGCCGCTCGACCACTGCGGTCACCTCGCCGGTGGGGTACTGCGGGGTGGTCCTGGACGAGGCCGGGGGTTCGGTGTCCAACTGCTCGGGCGTGAGCGAGCGGCGGGCCCGCTGGAGGGTGGCCAGCAGCTCGACGGCGTCGTAGGGGCGGGCCTGGGGATCGCGGGCGGTGGCCGCCGCCACGATGGCGTCGAGCCCCGGTGCGACGTTGGGCGCCACCTGCGAGGGCGGCGGGACGTCCTCGTGCAGATGGCGGTAGATCACCTGCATCGGGTTGTCGCCGGTGTGCGGCTTGCCGCCGGTGAGCATCTCGTACAGCAGGATGCCGGCCGCGTAGACGTCGACCCGCTGGTCGGTCGGCGCACCGGGCTGGATCTGCTCGGGTGCGAGGTAGGAGACCGTGCCGAGCACGGTGGTGGCCGAGGTGGTGTTGGTGACCGCGCCGTCCCCGCCGGAGAGCACCCGGACCAGGCCGAAGTCGGCCACCTTCACCAGGCCGCTGTCGGTGATCAGGACGTTCTCCGGCTTCACGTCCCGGTGCACCAGACCGGCCCGGTGCGCGGCGCCGAGGGCGGCCAGTACCGGCTCCAGGACGTCCAGGGCGGCCCGGGCGCTCAGCGCACCGCGCTCGCGCAGCAGGTCGCGCAGGGTGCAGCCGGGCACGTACTCCATGGCCAGGAAGACCGTGCGGCCGTCCGCCCCCTGGTCGAAGACGTTGACCACGTTGGAGTGGGTCAGCCGGGCGACGGCCTTGGCCTCGCGGATGAACCGGGCGGTGAAGTCGGGGTCGTCCACCAGGGACGGGTGCATCACCTTGAGCGCGACCACCCGGTCGAGCCTGGTGTCGGTGCCCCGGTAGACGGTGGCCATGCCGCCGGCCGCGATGCGCTGCTCGACCCGGTACCGGCCGTCGAGCAGGGTGCCGATCAGGGGATCGTGCAGCGTTGTGTCCACCAGAGGAGTGTAGGGGGTCACGTATTTGCCGTGGTGCACGCGAATTTGCCGTGGTGCACGCGAACCCCGTCGGGGAGGCGGGCACGCCCCGCTCCCGGGGCGTGCCGGGCCGCGGTGGCCGCCGCTAGAAGGCGGGCCGTTCGCGGTGGTCGAGGTCGGCGCGGCCGGCCATGGCGGAGGAGGCCTCGGCGTGGAAGCGGCGCGGGATGCGGCCAGCCCGGTAGGCGAGCCGGCCGGCCTCGGTGGCGTGCCGCATCGCCTCGGCCATCAGCACCGGCTCCTGGGCCCGGGTGACCGCGGAGGCCAGCATGACGGCGGCGCAGCCGAGTTCCATCGCCAGCGCCACGTCGGAGGCGGTGCCCGCACCCGCGTCCAGGATCACCGGGACACCCGCACTCTCCACGATCAGCTGGAAGTTGTGCGGGTTGCGGATGCCGAGGCCCGAGCCGATCGGCGAGCCCAGCGGCATGATCGCCGCACAGCCGACGTCCTCCAGCTTCCGTGCCAGCACCGGGTCGTCGTTGGTGTACGGGAGTACGGTGAAGCCGTCGTCCACCAAGGTCTCGGCCGCGTCCAGGAGTTCGATCGGGTCGGGGAGCAAGGTGCGCTCGTCCGCGATGACTTCGAGCTTGACCCAGTCGGTGCCGAGCGCCTCGCGGGCCAGCCGGGCGGTCAGCACGGCCTCTCCGGCGGTGAAGCAGCCGGCAGTGTTGGGAAGGATGCGGATGCCGTTGCGGGTCAGGACGTCCAGGACCGAACCGTGGGTGTTCGGGTCGACCCGGCGCATCGCGACGGTGGTCAGCTCGGTGCCCGAGGCGCGCAGCGCCTGCTCCAGGACCTCCAGGCTCGGCGCACCGCCGGTGCCCATGATCAGACGGGAGTCGAAGGTGGTGCCGGCGACGGTGAACCGGTCCTTCTCGTCGTCGAGTCGCATGGCGGCCATGTCTGCGTCAGCCTCCCTGTACTGCGGTGAGGATCTCGACGCGGTCACCCGAGTCGAGCACGGTGTCGGCCCACGCGCTGCGCGGGACGACGGTCTCGTTCAGCGCGGCGGCCACCCCGGTCGGCGCCTTGCTCAACGCGGCCACCACCTCCGCGAGCGTGGTCGCGGGCGGAATCCGGCGCGGTTCGCCGTTGACGGTGAGTGAGATCTCGTTCATGCGGCGACCTTCGTGCCGAAGCGGCTGGGGGAGAAGGGGACGGCGAGTTCGGGGACGGTGCCGGTGGCCAGGTACTCGGCCAGCAGGTCGCCCGTCACCGGGGCGAGCAGGACGCCGTTGCGGTAGTGGCCGGTGGCCGCCACCAGCCCGGGGAGGGCGGTCGGACCGAGCAGCGGGGCGTTGTCCGGTGAGCCCGGCCGCAGTCCCGCACCGGTCTCCACCAGCGGCAGTTCGGTCAGCCCCGGGACCAACTCGTGTGCGTCCCTCAGCAGTTCGTACACCCCGCCGGCGGTGACCGTGGTGTCGTAGCCCTGCTCCTCGGTGGTCGCGCCGATCACCAACTCGCCGTCGGCGCGCGGCACCAGGTAGACGTGCTGCCCGCGCACCACCGCGCGGACGTTGCGGGAGAGGAACGGTGAGTACGGCCGCGGGATGCTCAGTCGCAGCACCTGGCCCTTGACCGGCCGGATGGCCGGCAGCACGCCCTCGGGCAGACCCGTCAGCAGGTGGCTGCGGCAGCCCGCGGCGAGCACGATGCGCTCCGCGCGCAGCAGTTCGCCGGTGGACAGGCGCACGCCCGTCGCCCGGTCGCCCTCGACCAGCAGCTCGGTCGCCTCGGCGGCGAGCAGCCGAGCTCCGGCCCGCTCGCAGGCCCGCACCAGGGCGGTGGAGAGCCGCCGGGGGTCCACCTGGTGATCGCCCGTCACCTGCAGTCCGCCGCGCACGCCGGGCGCCAGCATCGGCTCCAGCCTGCGGCACTCGCGGCCGGTCAGCCAGTGCGACTCCAGGCCGAGCCGCTGATGGAAGGCGTGCAGTTCGCGCAGCTCCTCGCGGTCGTCGGAGTCCAGCGCCACCGCCAGGGTGCCGGTCTGCCGGTAGCCGGTGTCCAGGCCGGTGAGCTCGGACAGCTCGGCGGTGAAGGCCGCGTACCGTTCGTTGGAGGCCATACCTAGCCGCAGCAGCGGCTCCTCGCCGTACTGGAGCTCGGTGACGGGCGCCAGCATCCCGGCCGCCACCTGCGCCGCCCCGCCGCCGTGGGCCGGATCGACCGCCACGACCGCGAGCCCCCGCTGGGCGGCCCGCCAGGCCACGCCCAATCCGATGACACCGCCGCCGATCACCAGCACGTCGGTGCCCGACCCGCTCACAACGCGTGTCAAAGCTGCTCTTCTCCCTTCGCCGGCATGACCCGGATCAGGTTCGGACGGTCGCAGGCCGCCGCAGCCCGCCTCTCAGCCCGGTGCACCGGGCTCCCGTGATGGTCCAACCACCATAACGCCGGGCCCGGCCCGGGCCGAATGCGCCTACGGATTGCGGACAAGCCCCCGGACACCGGCGCCCGGCTCGGTAGGGTGGCCGGGTGGCAGAGCTGAGCATCACGGATCCGATGGTCGTCGTGGGGGCCGGGATGGCGGGGGCGCAGGCGGCGCTCGCGCTGCGCCAGGGGGGCTGGCGCGGGCCGATATCCCTGGTCGGCGAGGAACGGCACCCGCCGTACGACCGGCCGCCGCTGTCCAAGGACGTCCTGCTGGGCAAGCGCGACTCCACCGAACTGGACATCGACTGGCAGGACCTGGGCGTGGAGCTGCTGCCCGGTCGCCGGGCCACCGCCGTGGCGCCGGGCGTCCTGCACACCGACGCCGGTGAACTCCCGTACGGCGGCCTGGTGATCGCCACCGGTGCCGCACCGATCGCCCTGCCGGGATCGGACGGCGCGCGGGTGCTGCGCACCGTGGACGACGCGCTCGCGCTGCGGGCCGAGCTGGTGCCCGGAGCGCGGCTGGTCCTGGTCGGGGCGGGCTGGATCGGGGCCGAGACCGCGACGGTGGCGCGGCAGCTGGGTTGCGAGGTGACGGTGGTCGAGGCGGGCCCGGCCCCGCTGGCCGGTGCCCTGCCCGCCGAGCTCGGCGCGCTGATGGCCGACTGGTACGCCGCCGCCGGGGCGGAACTGCGCTGCGGCACCGGCGTCGCGGTCGTCGAGCCGGACGCGGTCGAGCTCACCGATGGCACCCGGCTGCCCGCCGACCTGGTCGTGGTCGGCATCGGCGCCCGTCCGGCCACCGGCTGGCTCGCGGGCAGCGGCGTCGGGCTGGACGCGTCCGGCGCGATCCTGGTGGACGAGTGGCTGCGCTCCGGCGCGGAGCACGTCTGGGCGGCCGGCGACTGCGTCTCGTACCCCTCGGCCCGGTTCGGTACCCGGCTGGCCGTCCAGCACTGGGACCACGCGCTGCAGTCCGGCCGTGCCGTGGCCGCCTCGGTGCTGGCCACGGCACTCGGGCAGGAGCCCGGTGAGCCGTACGACCCCGTGCCGTACTTCTGGTCGGAGCAGTTCGGCCGGATGGTCCAGTACGTCGGGCGGCACGCCGGCGCGGACCGGCTGGTGTGGCGGGGCTCGGCGCAGGACCAGGCCTGGGCGGTGCTCTGGCTGCGCGAGGACCGGCTGGTCGGGACGCTCGCGGTGGACCGTCCGCGTGACGTCACCCAGGCCCGGCGACTGATCGCCACCGGCGCGGTCCTCGATCCGGCGAAGGCGGCGGAGGTGTCGCTCCAGCTCAAGGCGGCATTGGCCTGAAGGCTCCGACCGGAGCGGGACGGCGGCGGCGCCGGGGCGGAGGTAGGTGCGCGGGGGCGCCGAGAGGTGAGAGTCTGGTGCCGTGAGTGAGATCGATCCCAAGATTGAAGCCCTGGTCCCCGCCTGGATGTACCTGCCCGACATCTCCGAGCAGTGGGGTGTCCTGGTCACCGAGGTCCGCAACCAGGTGAAGGCGGGCCACCTGGTGGCGGTCCGGCGCGGCGAGAACAAGGCGCTCCAGGTGCCTGCCGCGTTCATCGACACCGACGGCCCCGTCAAGCACCTGGTCGGCACCCTGACCGTGCTGCGGGACTGCGGGTTCAACGACGAGGAGATCCTTGAGTGGATGTTCACCGAGGATCCGTCGCTGCCCGGCAGCCCGATCCAGGCCCTGCGGGAGAACCGGGGCACCGAGGTCAAGCGCCGCGCCCAGGCGATGGCGCTCTGATGGCGGACGTCCGTACCCGGCTGGCGGACGCCCGGCTCTACCTGTGCACCGACGCCCGGCGCGAGCAGGGTGACCTGCCCGAGTTCCTGGACGCGGTGCTGGCGGGCGGCGTGGACATCGTCCAGCTCCGCGACAAGGGCCTGGAGGCCCGGCAGGAGCTGGAGTGCCTGGAGATCATCGCCGACGCCGCCCGGCGGCACGGCAGGCTCTTCGCGGTCAACGACCGCGCCGACGTCGCGCACGCCGCCCGCCCGCACGTGCTGCACCTCGGGCAGGACGACCTGCCGGTACCGGCGGCGCGGGCGATCCTCGGCGACGAGGTGGTGATCGGACGGTCCTGCCACGCCGAGTCCGAGGTGGACGCGGCGATCGCCGAGCCGGGCGTGGACTACTTCTGCACCGGCCCGGTCTGGCCCACCCCCACCAAGCCCGGCCGTCCCGCCCCCGGGCTCGGGCTGGTCTCGTACGCGGCCGAGGCAACGGCTCGTTCGGAGGCTGGCGACCGCCCGTGGTTCGCGATCGGCGGTATCGACCTGTCGAACCTGGACGAGGTGCTCGCGGCCGGCGCCCGGCGGATCGTGGTGGTCCGGGCGATCACGGCCGCCGAGGACCCGGGCGCGGCGGCGGCGGAGCTGGCCCGCCGGGTCCGCGCGGCCTGACGTCCTTCGGGTCGGCGGGGCACGCGGTGCCCCGCCGACCCCGCCGCAGGGGCACGCCCGTCAGCCCGCGCCGCTCCGGCCGGGTCAGTACTTGCGGACGGTGGCCGCTTCGGCGAGGGCGAGCAGGGCCGCGCGGGCCGGGCCGCCGGCCAGCGGGGCGGCGTCGAGGGCGTCGAGGGACTGCCGCATCAGCTCCGCGATCCGGTCCTCGACCAGCTCGGCCGCGCCGCTGTGCTCGACCAGCCGGCGCAGCTCGGGGATCTCCTCGGCAGTCAGGTCGGGAGCGCCGAGGCGCCGGTCCAGCCGGCGGGCGTCCGCGGCGCCGAGACCGCGCATCGCGTGCGCGATCAGCAGCGTCCGCTTGCCCTCGCGCAGGTCGTCACCGGCCGGCTTGCCGGTGACCGCCGGGTCGCCGAAGACGCCGAGCAGGTCGTCGCGGAGCTGGAACGCCTCACCCAGCGGCAGGCCGAACTCCGAGTACGCGGTGAGCACTTCGGGACCGGCCCCGGCCAGCAGGGCGCCGATCTGGAGCGGGCGCTCGATGGTGTACTTGGCCGACTTGTAGTGCAGTACGGTCCGGGTGCGAGCCAGCGCGCCCTCGTCCGTGGAGTCCCCGGCGACCGGCTCCAGCACGTCCAGGTACTGACCGACCATCACCTCGGTGCGCATCAGGTCGAAGACCGGCTTGGCCGCGAGCACCCGCTCGGCGGGCAGTCCGGAGCGCAGGAAGAGCTCGTCGCACCAGATCAGCAGCAGGTCACCGAGCAGCACCGCCGCCGAGGCTCCGTACTGCTCGCGGTCGCCGCGCCAGCCGCTGCTGCGGTGCAGGGCCTCGAAGCGGCGGTGCACCGAGGGCAAGCCGCGCCGGGTGTCGCTTCGGTCCATCAGGTCGTCGTGCACCAGGGCGCTGGCCTGGAGCAGCTCCAGCGCGGCGGCCGCCCGCGCGATGGACGGGTCCCCGGATGCGCCGCCCGCGCCGCGCCAGCCCCAGTAGCAGAAGGCCGGCCGCAGCCGCTTGCCGCCGTCCAGCAGGAACTCGCGCAGCGCCTCGGTGACGGGCAGCAGCTGGGCGGAGATCCCGGAGAGCAGTGCGGACTGCCCGTCCATGAACTCCGCGAGGGCCGCGTTGACGCGCTCGCGGACGGCCTCCACGGCTATGGGGTCGACCGACTGGCTGCTGGACGAGGGCACGAGGAACTCCGGATCACTGGGGTGACAATCAGACTAACGGGAGGACTGTCCGAGCCCGCCATCAAGGGCTTCCCCGGCCTTTCCAACCGGTGTCTCAGTTGGTGGACAAAAACTGTCAGGCCCTTCGCCGCGCCCGCTAACCTGCCAGCATGGCACTTGGCATCTCCTCCACCAGGACCGACCGCGCCCAGACGGTCCACGACCTGCTGGCGGCCGGGGACCGTTCGTTCTCCTTCGAGTTCATGCCCCCGCGCAGCGAGGACGCCGAGCGCCGCCTGTGGGACGCGATCCGCCGCCTGGAACCGCTCAACCCCAACTTCGTCTGCATGACCTACGGTGCCGGCGGCTCCTCCCGGGGCCGCACCGTCGACATGGTGGGCCGGATCGCCACCGAGACCACCCTGACCCCGGTCGCCCACCTCACCGCCGTCGACCACTCGCTGGCCGAGCTGCGGAACATCATCGGCCACTACGCGGACCAGGGCGTCCGCAACGTCCTCGCCGTCCGGGGCGACCCGCCCGGCGACCCGCAGGGCGAATGGGTCCGCCACCCGGAGGGCGTCACCTACGCGTACGAGCTGGTCGAGCTGATCAAGGACATCGGCGACTTCTGCGTCGGCGTGGCCGCGTTCCCGCAGATGCACCCGCGCTCGGACAACTGGGACGACGACATCCGGCACTTCGTCCACAAGATCCGTGCGGGCGCCGACTACGCGATCACCCAGATGTTCTTCGAGGTCGAGGACTACCTGCGGCTGCGCGACCGGGTCGCCGCGGCCGGCTGCGGGGTGCCGATCATCCCGGAGATCATGCCGGTCACCAACATCCGGCAGCTGGAGCGCTTCCCGCAGCTGTCCGGGTCTGACTTCCCGGAGGACCTGAAGCGCCGCTTCGAGGCCGTCGCCGACGACCGGGAGGCGGTGCGCGCCATCGGCATCGAGCACGCCACCGCGATGTCGGAACGGCTGCTCGCCGAGGGCGCTCCCGGCCTGCACTTCATCACCCTGAACCACTCCACCTCGACCCTGGAGATCTACCAGAACCTCGGTCTCCACCAGCGCTGAGCCAGGCGCCCTCGGCCGGTCCCGGCGATGTGGGTCCGGGGCCGCCGAGCAGGTACAGTCGCCCGCACACGCGCGGTTCGCGACTGGAGGTAGCGGATGGGCATCGGATATCTGGTGCTGTACGTCGCGCTGGCGCTGGTGGCGCTCTGGTTGCTCGCCGAGCTGCTGCTGCAGAGCCGCGCGCCGCTGCACTGGCGGGCCCTCGCACTGGTCGGCTTCCTGGGCGTGGTCGCCGGGATGCGGCTCGGTTCGGTGGTGGTGATCGGAGCCGGTGCGGCGGCCTTCGCCCTCGGCCAGGTCTTCGTCACCCGCGCGGTCAAGCAGGGCACTGTCTCGGCCTGGTCGCTGCGCGGCAAGGACGGTGCTCTGCCGGGCCCGCTCGCCCGGATCCCGCTGCTCAGCGCCGCCACCGGCGGTGCCGCCGTGGCCGCCGCCGCGGCGGTGCGGCAGGTGGGCGAGGTCGGGCCGATCGAGGAGGCCGCCCCGCTCGCGCCCGTGCCCGCGCCGCGCGACCCGAGCCCGTTCGAATCGGTACCGTCCGATCCGGCCCCCGTCGACCCGATCCCCTTCGATCCCTACGGACAGCCGGCCGCGTACTCCCCGTACGGGCAGATGCAGGAGATCGGCGACGCCAGCGTGTACGTCGAGCCCTTCCAGTCGACCGAACCGTACCCGGTCGGTGCCTACCAGCCGCAGCCCGCCGAGCCTGCCCCGTACGCCGACCAGCACTGGCCGCAGCAGCCGGGGTACGGGTACGGGTACGAGCAGTCTTACCAGGCGTACCAGGCGTATCAGGATCCGTACGGCCAGCAGCACCAGCAGCCCCAGTATCAGGACGCCCAGTATCAGGACGCCCAGCAGCAGTACGCCCAGCCCTGGGAGTACCAGCAGGCGCAGGCCGTGGAGCAGTCCGGCTACGGCCACAATCCCTGGGGCTACCAGCAGCAGGGCTGAGCCCGGGGCCGCTCGGGGGTGCCGTCCCGCCCCCGTCCGAACCGTTCGGCTCCCCTGACGACGAACCCATGACCGATCGGGTGGTCGGGCCGTAGGCTGGTCGGGTTGACTTACCGTCAGCCACACGCCGGGGGTGCCTGTGTCCCATGCCGTCACGGTCGAGGTAGCGGCTTCGCCCGCGCGGATCTGGCAGGTGCTGGCGGACGTCGAGCGCTGGCCCTCGTGGACCGCCACGGTCTCGGAGGTGCGCCGGCTGGAGGACGGGCCGTTCGGCGTCGGCAGCACGGTGCGGATCCGGCAGCCCAGGCTCCGCCCGGCCGTCTGGCGGGTGACGGAGTACGAACCGGGCCGCTGCTTCGTCTGGCAGAGCGGCGCCCCGGGTGTACTGACCGTCGCCGAGCACCGGATCGACCCGCGAAGGGAAGGCGCTGCGGACGTCACGCTGACTCTCGGCCAGTTCGGCCCGGCGGCCCCGGTGGTCGGCGTGGTCTACGGGCCGCTGACCCGCCGCTACCTGGCCATCGAGGCGGCCGGCCTCAAGCGGGCCGCCGAACAGCCGGCGCCGTGAGCCCGGGCACCGGTGCCCGGGCGTGTGCCGTCAGGCCGGGCCGATCCCGGTGGCCGTGATCGAGGCGGACATCCCGGCCCTGGCCAGGCCCCCGCCGGGGTGGACGGTGGCGCCGATCAGGTGGAGGCCCGGGATGCCGGAGTCGTTCGGCGGGTTGAGGAACCGCCCGCCGGCCCCGGCCAGCGACGGGTGGACCAGGGCGGCGGTCGGCGGCAGCACCTCGCGCCAGAGCACCCGTTCGCGCAGATCGATCCCGGCGGCCGCCAGGTGGTCCAGCAGATGGTCGGCGTACGCCTCGAAGTCCGGTGCGAGCTCGGCGAGTTCGTCCGGATCGGGCACGGTGACGGTGAGCGTGACGGCCTCGTGAGCGTCGTCCGGGCGCAGCGTCGGATCGTCGGGCCGGTGGACCTGGACCGTGGGGCACTCGGGCAGGCCGGGGTGCTCGAAGACCCGGTCCAGTTCGCGCTCCAGGTCGCGGGCGTGCACCACCGTGCGGTACGCCGTGCCGGCCGGGCGCGCGCCCCGCAGGGCCAGCAGGACGGTGAGCCGGCCGGTGGAGGGGCCCTCGCCGAACTTCGGGTCGAGGCCGGGCACGATGCCGCGCCGCGCCAGGGTGCGGGCGTCGACCGCCGAGAGCACCAGATCCGCCTCGAAGCGGCGCTCCCCGGCCACGACCCCGCAGGCCCTGCCGTCAGCCACCAGCACCTCGGTGACCGGAGTGCCGAAGTGGAACTCCACCCCGCGCTGCTCGCACCGCCGGTACACCGCCTCGGCCAGCGCCCGGTTGCCGCCGGTGACGTACCAGACGCCGAAGGACTGCTCCATGTACGGCAGCACGCTGGCCCCGGCCGGCGCCTCGTCTGGGGAGAGGCCGAAGCGCAGTGCGTACTCGTACAGCAGCGCGGTCAGCCCGGGATGACCGCCGAGCTCGCGTTCGGCGACGTCGGCGAGGGTGCTGGTGCGGCGGGAGAGGCGGGCCAGTCCGCGGCGCGCCGGCGCCGGGTACGGATCGGTGCGCAGCGGACCGGGGTCGGCCGGCAGCGGCTCCTCCAGCAGCGGCCGCCGGGTGGCCTCCCAGACCGCGCGGGCCCGGTTCATCACCTCGCCCCAGCGCTCGCCCGACCCCGGGCCGAAGGCCTCGTCCAGGGCCTGGGCGACCCCGCCGCGCGAGGCGTTGGGCAGCAGCAGGTCCGTACCGTCCGGGAAGAGGTGCCGGCTCTCCGGTGCCACCGGCGCCAGCTCGACCAGCTGTTCCAGCGGCTCGCGGCCCGACTTCAGTGCGAGGTCGCGGTAGACGGCGGGCAGCGTGAGCAGCCCGGGGCCGGTGTCGAAGGAGAAGCCGTCCCGCTCGTAGCGGCCGAGCATCCCCCCGTACGTCCCGCTCGCCTCACAGACCGTCACCCGGTGTCCGAGGGTGGCCAGCCGGGCGGCGGCGGCCAGTCCGCTGATTCCTGCGCCGATGATGACGATCCGTGCCATGGGACCTGATCCTAGATCTCGCCCGGCGGCTCCTTCGGGCTGCGCCCCTCGGCGGCCGGTGGCCGGGCGGTTCAGGGGCGTCCCGCGCCGACCGGCTGGGGCTGCCGCGCGGCGGTCCGCCGTGCCTTGCGCTCGCGGCGCCGCTGGCGGAAGGCGCGGATCCGGGAGACGGCGAACCAGACCAGCACCACGCCGACCACCAGCAGGATCGCGGCGATGGACGCGGCGAACCACGGGTGGAAGATCGCCAGGGTGACCAGGCCGGCCACCGAGAGGTCCTCGACCAGGCTGACGACGATGTTGCTGGCGGGCTCCGGAGAGGTGTTGACGGCCATCCGCAGCGAGGCCTTGATGAGATGGCTGACCAGTGCCGTCGTACCGCCCACCGCACCGGCCGCCACCTCGCCGAGCGAACCCGGGTGGGCGCTGGCCAGCAGCGCGGCCACGGTCGCACCGGCGATCGGGCGGATCACGGTGTGGATCGCGTCCCACACCGTGTCCACGTACGGGATCTTGTCGGCGACCGCCTCGCAGAGGAACAGCACGGTCACGGCGATGAGTACATCGGTGCGCTCCAGCACCGGCGGCACCGACTCCGCCCCGGCGAAGCGTCCGAGCAGGCCGAGCAGCATCACCACGGCGTAGGCGTTGATCCCGCTCGCCCAGCCGCTGGTGAAGATCAACGGGACGATGCCCACTTTCGCGCTCCTCCTTGGACCCCGTGTCCGACGTACGGGCCACACCGTATCGGGACGCACGGACGGCCCGGGTTCTCAGGACGCCGCCGGGTGCCGGCCGGTTCCAGCCCGCCGGGCGGTCGCCGGGAATTGAGTACGGATACTCAGTTCCCGACTTGAGTACCCGATCGGATGGCCTCCGACCTGCGGAAACCGGCATAGTTACGGCATCGGGACGACGGCCTTCGAACAGGCGGTGCCCGGTGGCGGTTCCGGGTCCATCGGCCGTGTGGGGCAACGATGGGGCCCGCTGCGGAGCCGTGTGAACCGGCCGGACGACGGCCGCGCACCGCCGGTACGGGGCGGCGGAGCGGGGTCGTGGGGAGGGCGGCCGGTGGGGGGAGTACCGGGGGGAGCACCGGGCAGTGCCGGGCCGTAGCGCCGGGTGCGCCCGGTTGACGGGCGGGGCGGTTCCGCACGGCAGGCCGACGGGGGAGTCGGGGCGGCCGGGCGGGACCGCCCTCGCCGTTGTCCGCCGGTGGTGGCCGGATCCGCACGCTCCGGGGGACCCGGCGGAGCCTGTGCGGACGAAACGGCAGACGGATTGTCAGTGGTGCCGTTCAGGATGGAACCGCACGGGCCACCCGGCCCGCGCCACCCGCTTCGGACCGGGGGATGCCATGACCATCAGCCGTCCTGAGACCGTCACCCGCCGCCCAGCCGCCGACCCTCGTACCCCCGCGCCCCAGAACCCCCCGGCCCAGAGCCCCGCACCGCAGGGCCGGGGCGCCGACGTCCACCCCGTACTGCGCCGGGCCGCCGCCCCGCCCGCCGCCCTGGACCTGCTGCGCCAGGCGGACCTGACCCTCGTCCGTGCCCGCCAGTACGAGGACCCGCTGGAGCGGTACGCCGCCGCGCACCTGGCCGCGCTGCGCACCACCGCGGCCGTGCTCGCCGTGCGCGGGCGGCCGGAGAAGAACCCGCGCCGCCGCCGGGCCATCCGCAGCGCCTGGGACGTGCTGCCCGAGGTCGCCCCCGAACTCGCCGAGTGGGCCGTGTACTTCGCGGCCGGTGCCCGCCGCCGGGCCGCCGCCGAGGCGGGCATCCGGGGCGCGGCCGGCCCGCGCGACGCGGACGACCTGATCCGCAACACCGCGCTCTACCACCGCATCGTGCAGCGCCTGCTGGGCCTGTACCCCGAGCCGCCGGCCCAGCCGCTGCCGCTCGACCGCCGGGCCGCCGCGAGCGAGGACGATACGCGGCGCTAGCCGGTCGGTTGGCGGGTCCGTGCCGCGGGCGCCTTGTGCAGCCGATGTGACCGGGGTGGGACGGGATCGCGCAGGGGCCGGGCGGACTAAGGTGGGGGCATCAGCGAACCCCCGCCACGAGGAGCTCCAGCCTTGTACCCGACGCGTCCCCGCAGCGCCCTGCGTACCGCCGTGGTGTGGGAGGTGGTGAAGACGGCTCTGGAAGGCCGGGCCGCCGAACTGGACCAGCCGGTGCTGGACGTGCTCGACACGGGCGGTGGCACCGGCAACTTCGCGGTGCCGGTGGCCCGGCTGGGACACCGCGTGACGGTGGTCGACCCGAGCCCGGACGCGCTCTTCGCGCTGGAGCGCCGGGCCGCTGAGGCGGGCGTAACCGACCTGGTCCGCGCCGTCCAGGGCGACACCCAGACCCTCCCCGAGGTGGTCGACCCGGCAAGTGTGGACGCGGTGCTCTGCCACGGCGTCCTGGAGATGGTGGACGACCCGGCCGAGGCGCTCGGCAACCTCACCGCGACGCTGCGCAAGGGCGGACTGGTGAGCCTGCTCGCGGCCAACCGCAACGGCGCCGTGCTGGCCCGTGCCCTGGGCGGGCACTTCACCGAGGCCAGGGCCGCCCTGGACGCCGCCGACGGCCGCTGGGGCGAGCAGGACCCGATGCCGCGCCGCTTCAGCGCCGAGGAGCTCGGCCGGCTGGCCCGCGCCGCCGGCCTGCGGGTGGACTCGGTGCACGGCGTACGGGTCTTCGCCGACCTGGTCCCCGGGATCCTGGTGGACACCGAGCCCGGCGCGATGGAGGCGCTGCTCAAGCTGGAGCAGGCCGCGGCCGGGGAGCCCGCGTTCCACGCCGTGGCCACCCAGCTGCACCTGCTCGCCTCGCTCGCCTGACCATTCGACCGCAACCGCGAAGGTTCCTTCGTTCCGGGCACTTGTCCAGGTGCTGCGCCGTTGGGCACCGTACGGGAGGCACACGCGTACGCGGCCGGAGCCACGTGCGCCCGACCGTCCCGTACCCGGCCCTCCGGACCGTATGATCTGGGTAAAGCCGGAAAGCATGACAGCCAGAACCATGGGGCATATGGACCACACAGGGCCGAGCCAGGGGTGGCGGACCGGTCGCCCCGACGAGTAGGAGGACTCCGTGCCGCTCTCGGAGCACGAGCAGCGACTGCTCGAGCAGATGGAGCGAGCGCTGTACGCAGAAGATCCCAAGTTCGCGTCAGCGCTCGAGGGAACCGGGCTGCGCACCTACACCCGTCGGAAGGTCTACCTGGCCGCCGCGGGGTTCGTCGTGGGTGTCGGCCTCCTGATGGGGGGCATGGTCGCTCAGTACGTCTGGGTGGGCGTCGTCGGGTTCCTGGTGATGCTGGGCTGCGCGGTCCTCGCCGTCACCTGGTGGAGGCGTAGCCCCGGCGGGCACGGAACGGGCCCGAAGGCGGCCCCGGCTCCGCGCCGGAAGGCCGGTGTGATGGACCGGATGGAGCAGCGCTGGCAGCGCCGCAGGGATGAGCACAACGGCATCTAGCCGGTCGGTGATCTGGACATACGGGTGAGGGCGGGCAGTCGGTCGACTGCCCGCCCTCACCCGTTCCGGTACTACCGTCCGCGGAACGGTGCCATCAGGCGGTCGGAGAGTCGTCCGAGGGCGTCCCGGACGGCGGCGACCCGGTCCTGGAACCGCCAGCCCAGGCGCGCGGAGGACGGCGGCAGCAGGACGGCCCTGACCCGGTCGCGCCGCCCGGCGGCGGCCCGCAGGCCCGCCGCGGCGGTCCGTACGTCCGCTCCCACCGCGGACCGGGGCTGCGGGAGGCGAGCGTAGAGCACCTGCTCGGTGGCCAGGGCGACCCGGCCGGCGGCGGCCGCGGCGGTCTCGTCCAGCCGCCCGGTCCCGGCGATCCGCTGGACCGCGCGACGCGGGGTGCGCGTCTCGTCGGGCGGGATCCCCAGGTCCCAGGCGGTGTCGATCAACTCCTCCCAGGCGGCCAGCACCTGCTGCTCGGTCGGCTCGGCGGACGGGCCGCCGGGCAGGTGCCGGCCGGCGCCGAGGCGGCGGCGGCGCTGCCTCAGGCGCCAGAGCATCGGCGTGGCCAGCAGGGCGAGGACCAGCAGACCCGCCGCGAAGGAGGCCAGAGCCTGCCAGCCCAGCCACCACGAGGTGGCCGCCGAGGTGCGCGGCGCGGTCTTGCTCCGGTCCGCGCAGTCCCCGGCCCGGCGTTGCAGCGCGTTGCAGGCGCTGCCGGCGCTGGGCGAGGCCGAGGCGCTGGCGGTCGGTTCGGCGGAGGGCCGGTCGGACGGGGCGCTGGGCGCGGGTGCGGTCTGCTCCCGGGAGTAGCCCGGGGCGCCGCCCCGGCTGGGAGTCGGCTCGAACCGGAGCCAGCCGGCGCCGTGGAAGTACAGCTCGGGCCAGGCGTGGTAGTCCTGCGCGTGCACCACGTAGTGGCCGTTGCCCTGGTCGCTGCCGGGGACGAACCCGATGGCGACCCGGGCGGGAATGCCGAGCGTGCGGGCCATGGCGGCCATGGTGGCCGCGAAGTGGACGCAGAAGCCGGTCTTGTCCCGCAGGAACCGCATGATGGCGTCACTGCCGGTGGCGGCGGGAACCTGCAGGCTGTAGTGGAACTCAGGGGAGTTGAACCAGTTCTGCAGGGCCACCGCGCGGTCGTAGGCGTTGGTCTTCCCGGCGGTGACGCTCCGGGCGGTCTCGGCGACCACGGCCGGAAGGCCCGGTGGCAGTTGGAGGTACTTCTGCGCGAAGTCGGCGGGCGCCGGTCCCGCAGAGCGCAGCTGTGCCGGGCTCGGCTCGATGTCCAGACTGTCGACCTGGTACTTCAGGCCGTTGCTCTGCTGGCCGGTGTCGGCGACCACCGTGCGGGTGCCGGGCTCGTACCGCCAGCGGCCCGGCACCGTGACCGTGTCGGCCGGGTAGGGCATCGGCAGGGTGTCGGTGCTGAGGCTGTCGGAGATCGTGACGGTGGTGGAGACGGGGGTGGTGGGTACGACCGCCCCGAGGCCCTCGGGTGAGGGGAACGGCTTGGGCAGCGGCTGCAGCGGCTGCTCGGAGTACTTCCACTCGACGCCGTCGAAGTCGTCCAGCGAGTTGATCCGCAGGTACATCTGGTTCACGTTGCTGGCGTCCGAGGTGTAGCTGAACATCTCGACGTTGTCCGGCCGGTTGAGGCTGGCGGTCAGCGCGACCACCGGGTTGAGCGAGGTGATCCGTCCGGCGCCGCCGGGGCCGTTGCCCGCCCCCGGGTTCTTGCCGATCAGGCCGAGGCTGCCCTGCGGGACGAATGCCGGGAGGACCAGCGCGCACACCAGGGCGAGCAGCCCGACCCGGTGGCCGTTGTGGGTCAGCGAACGGTCGTCGCCCCGCCCGCTGCCGCGGAAGACCCGGCCCCAGCGGGACAGCCGGTCCTGGCCCTCGGCGAGCAGCAGCAGCAGGTAGCCGGCGGCCGCCGGCAGGAACCAGAACCAGGAGTGCCCGGCGGGGTTCAGACCGGTTCCGACCGAGTAGAGCGCGAGCAGCGGCAGGCCCGCGGCGGCGGCCCGGCGGAAGGTCACCGCGAGCGCGTCCACCAGGACGGCGATCAGCGTGACCGAGCCGACCAGGATCAGCCGGAGCCCGGGCGAGGAGGGCGCCGGGATCGTGTACTCCCGGATCGTCGAGACCCCGTCGGCCACCAGCGTGCCGACCGCGTCGATCGCCTTGGGGCCCGGCAGCACACCGGCCGTGAACGAGGACGCGACGGTGAGGAGCATCAGCAGGTACAGCACGGCCAGCAGTTGGAGCGGTACCACCAGCGCCCGGGAGAGGGCGAGGCGGCGCAGCCCGGCGCCGACCGCGGCGACCGCGATGATCTGCACGAGGGCGGCGAGGTACCAGGTGCTCTGGTTGACCAGCGGAGTCAGGCAGAGTGTCGTCAGCGCGACGGCCAGCGCCGAGTGGAGCGTCAACTTGGCCCGGGTGGTCACGAACCGACCTCGTCTCGGTAGGGGCCCCGTGCCGGGGAGCCCTGGGCAAAGCGGTCGGCGAGGCGCCAGAGGTCGGGCACCGAGTCGCCGGACATGGCGGGCAGGACGGTCCAGCCGGCCTCGCGGAGCAGCCGGATCCGTCGGGCGGTCCGGTCGTCGGGGGCGTCGGGCAGGATCGCCCGCAACCCGGACCAGGTCTCGACGGCCAGCACGAAGGCGATCGCGGAACCCGTCCGGCGGCGAAGCTTGCAGAGCCGGGTGAGCTGGTCCTCGTCCAGGTCGCCGAGGACGGCCACCAGCAGGCCCTCGCCGCCGAACCGCAGCACGTCCTCGGCGCGGCTGAAACCGCCGCCGTCGGAGTGCTCGACCACGGCCAGCGCGTCCAGCAGCAGCCCGGCCGACTCGCCGACCGTGGCTACGGAGCTCTCGGCGCCGGCGACGGAGCTGCCGGTGTCGGTGAGCAGCCGGGTCCGGTAGCCGAGTTCCAGCAGGTGGACGCCGACCGAGGCGGCGCAGCCGACGGCCCACTCGAAGGAGGAGGCGGGGCCGCTGCCCCGGTGCGCGAACTCCCGGGTGTCCAGCAGCACGGTGGCGCGGGCCCTGAGCGGCTGCTCCTCCCGGCGGACCATCAGCTCGCCGTACCGGGCGGTGGACTTCCAGTGCACCCGGCGCAGGTCGTCGCCGTGCCGGTACTCGCGCGGGATGACGTCGTCGTCCCCGGCCAGCGCGAGGGTGTGGGTGTTGCTCTCACCCCGGCCGGCCGACTCGCCGGCCAGCCGTACAGGGGGCAGCGGCTGCACCTGCGGCACCACCGTGAGGATGTCCGAGGCGACGAAGGACCTGGTCAGCTCGCACATCCCGAACGGGTCGGCGACCCGCAGCTGGAGCGGCCCGAGCGGGTAGCGTCCGCGCAGGTCCGAGCGGACCCGGTAGGAGACCTCCCGGAAGCCGCGCGGCTCGACCCGGTCCAGCACGAAGCGGGGGCGAGGCCCGAGCACGTACGGGACCTGGTCCTCCAGCAGCAGCAGTCCGGTGGGGACCCGGGAGACGTTGTCCAGCCGCAGGTGCACCCGGGCCTCCTGGCCGGCCGTGGCGCGGTGCGGAGAGAGCCGCCGACCGCCGGCGACCCGGTAGCGGGTGCGGAGCAGCAGGGCGGCGGCGCACAGCGGCAGCGCGGCCAGCAGGACGCCCACCTGGAGCAGGGTCTCCTGTCCGAAGACGTACGCGCACACGACGGCGGTGATCCCGGCGGCCAGGAAGGAGCGGCCCCTGGTGGTCAGACCCTGCAGGCCGGTGCGCAGGCCTGACGGCTTGTCGGCCTTCGACACCTCAGCCGCGCCCCTGCGGACGCGGGATCGGAAGCCGGGCCACCAGGTCGAGGACGATCTGCTCGGCGCTGCGGCGGCCCAGCTGGGCCTCGGCGGTGGGCAGCAGACGGTGGGCCAGGACGGGGACGGCGAGTGCCTGGATGTCGTCCGGCAGCACGTACTCGCGGCCGTCCAGCGCGGCGGCCGCCCGGGCGGCGCGGACCAGGTGCAGGGTGGCCCGGGGGGAGGCCCCGAGGCGCAGCTCCGGGTGGTTGCGGGTGGCGGCGACCAGGTCGACGGCGTAGCGGCGGACCGGGTCGGCCAGGTGCACCGTGCGGACCAGGTCGATCAGCTTGAGGATGTCGTCGGCGTGCGCGACCGGCCGCAGGTCGTCCAGCGGGTTGGCGCCGGCGTGGTGGTCGAGCATGGCGAACTCGGCCTCGGGGCTGGGGTAGCCGATCGAGATCCGGGCCATGAAGCGGTCGCGCTGGGCCTCGGGCAGGGTGTAGGTGCCCTCCATCTCGACCGGGTTCTGGGTGGCGATCACCATGAACGGGGAGGGCAGCTCGTAGCTGGTGCCGTCGATGGTGACCTGGCGCTCCTCCATCGACTCCAGCAGCGCGGACTGGGTCTTGGGCGAGGCCCGGTTGATCTCGTCGCCGACCACGATCTGGGCGAAGATGGCGCCCGGGCGGAACTCGAAGTCCATCCGCTGCTGGTCGAAGATGCTGGTGCCGGTCACATCGGAGGGCAACAGGTCGGGCGTGAACTGGATCCGGCGGACCGAGCAGTCGAGCGAGCGGGCGAGCGTCTTGGCGAGCATGGTCTTGCCGACGCCGGGGACGTCCTCCAACAGCAGGTGCCCTTCGGCCAGCAGCACGGTCAGCGCGATCCGGACCGCCTCCGGCTTGCCGTCGATGACGCTCTCCACCGAGGCGCGGACCCGATCCGCCACTGCACCCAGCTGTTGCAGTCCGGCCGGACGCGGAGCCTCCGCCCGGACGGTGGAGGTCTGTCCGTTGTAGGTCGTCACCCGTAAGCTCCCATGGCCCAGTCGCCGGACCTCGTTCCGGGTCCGGCCCCACCCCGATCACGCGGCCTGCCGCCACTTCGGTTCCGGTGCGGTTCCGTAAAGGACCTGGGGACCTGGAGGACCAGTCCAAGGACCGGTGCAGGCCGGTGGCGCGGTCAGGCAGCCCCAGGTGGTGCGGGGCAGCCTGCAGGCGCATTCTTCCCTGCCGGACGCCTGAAAGTCACTCGGGAGGGCGAGACGCGAGCACTGTCCCGGTTCGTCCCCGGGGCGAGCGCGCTCCCGCCGGCCCGGGCCGGCGGAAGCGGCCGGGCTAGTGGACTTCGCGCAGCAGGCCGGTGTGGACGTCGAAGACGAAGCCCCGGACGTCGTCGGTGTGCAGCAGGAACGGGGAGGTGCGCACCCGCTGCATCGACTGGCGGACGTCGCCGTCCAGGTCGACGAAGGCCTCGACGGCCCACTGCGGGCGCTGGCCGACCTCCAGTTCCAGCTCGCGGCGGAAGTCCTCGGTGAGGGCGAGCAGGCCGCAGCCGGTGTGGTGGATCAGCACGATCGAGCGGGTGCCGAGCGCGCGCTGGCTGATGGTCAGCGAGCGGATGGTGTCATCGGTGACGACGCCGCCGGCGTTGCGGATCACGTGCGCGTCGCCGAGTTCCAGGCCGAGCGCGGCGAACAGGTCGAGCCGGGCGTCCATGCAGGCCACCACGGTGACCCTCTGCACGGGCCGGGCGTCCATGCCGCCGTCGCGGTAGGTGACCGCGTAGGCGCGGTTGGCCTCGACGAAGCGGTCGGTGATGGTGGGGGCGGGCTCGGCAGCGGCGGACGGCTTGGGCCGGTCAGGGGTCACTGTCATGCCGACGACGGTAATAGGATTTCCCCCCCGATGGTGGATGAGGACCTCCCCTTCTTGGGCGGTGTGATAGAGCGCATAGCGGAGTGCGCTCGGCCATTCGGGTGGCTCGGCCGGTTCTGTCCCGTTCTGTCCGGCGCGCGCCGGGCGCGGCGTGCATCTCGCCAGCGGCGCCGGTCCACCGCTCGCGGAGCCGGTCACACCCCCGCCGACCTGCGGAGAACCGATACCTCCGGCCGGGTGGTGCGCCGTCGAGGACGATTGACTGACCACCTCGGCGCGATAGAGTTGCGGCGCAGTGAAGCACCGGTGTCACGCTCCGTCAACCATGCCTTTCCGGCCGGTCGGTGCGCTCCGTACGCCGCCCGTGGCCTCCACCCGCTCTGTGCCTCCTGGCGCACCTTCCCCGGTGCCGGGCGGCACTCCTTCCCCAGGCGAGCGGGCGGGGACCAGGGGCGGCGTGCGTGTCGTTCCCGCCCGGTGGTCCAGAATGGTGGGATGAGCAGCGAGAACTCGGCACCCAAGCACGTCCCGGTGATGCTCCAGCGCTGTATGGACGCGCTGGCACCCGCGATCTCCACCCCCGGTGCCGTGGTGGTGGACGCGACCCTCGGCCTCGGCGGGCACAGTGAGGCGCTGCTCACACAGTTCCCCGAGGTCCGGCTGGTGGCCGTGGACCGCGATCCGGCCGCCCTGAAGCTCTCCGCCGAACGACTGGCCCGCTTCGGCGACCGGGCCACCCTGGTGCACGCGGTGTACGACGAGATCCCGCGGGTGCTGGCGGAACTCGGGATCTCCGAGGTGCAGGGCATCCTGTTCGACCTCGGCGTCTCCTCGATGCAGCTGGACGAGGCCGACCGCGGCTTCGCCTACGCGCAGGACGCGCCGCTGGACATGCGGATGGACCAGTCCCGCGGCCTGAGCGCCGCCGAGGTGCTGAACACCTACAGCCACGGCGAGCTGGCCCGCATCCTCAAGTTCTACGGCGAGGAGCGGTTCGCCGGGAAGATCGCCTCGGTGATCGTGCGGGAGCGCGAGAAGGAACCGTTCACCACCAGCGCGCGTCTGGTGGAGTTGGTGCGCAACGCCATTCCGGCCGCCACGCGGCGGACCGGGGGCAACCCGGCCAAGCGGACCTTCCAGGCGCTGCGGATCGAGGTCAACGGCGAGCTGGAGGTCCTGGACCGGGCCATCCCCGGTGCGCTGGACGTGCTCGCACTGGGCGGCCGGATCGCGGTGATGTCGTACCAGTCGCTGGAGGACCGCCTGGTCAAGCAGTACTTCGCGGCCGGTTCGACCAGCACCGCCCCGCCCGGCCTGCCGTTCGTCCCGGAGGAGCACCAGCCCTGGCTGAAGCTGCTCACCCGCGGTGCCGAGCTGGCCACGGAGGAGGAGATCGAGGAGAACCGGCGCGCCGCGCCCGTACGGCTGCGCGTGGCGGAGAGGATCAGGGAGACTCGGGCCTGATTCCGGCCGGGGGGAGAGCGGCGAGGGAGTAGTGGGGTGCCGGTGGCCGGTGGTGGGCCCCGCCTGCCCGTGGGCGGGCAGGGACGGGTCCGGGGAGGCAGGATGCTGCCCGGTCAGGGTGGGAGAGCGCGGATCACCGTCCGCCCCGGGCGGCGGCCGGTGCGGGGGCGGACACCGTTCGCGGTGCTGCTGGTGGTGCTGCTCTCGGGTGGGCTGCTCGGGTTGCTGATGCTGAACACGGCGCTGAACGAGGGCTCCTTCGAGCTCTCCCGGCTGCAGAAGCAGACCACCGAGCAGACCGACCAGCAGCAGACCTTGCAGCAGCAGATCGACCAGGCCTCGGCACCGGACGCGCTGGAGCGGCGGGCCCGTGAGCTGGGCATGGTGCCCGGCGGCGATCCCGCCTTCCTGCAGGACGACGGCAAGGTGCTCGGCAAGCCGGGCCAGGCGCAGGACAGCCCGCCGGTGAAGCGTTCCGGCACCGAGCTGTGGCAGCAGCAGAACCGGACCGCCCAGCCGTCCGCCTCCGCCTCGCCCTCGCCCTCGCCCTCGCCGAGTCCCGTCGGGGACGGCACGGTGCAGATCGACCCGGCACCGCCCGCCACCCCGTCAGCCCCCGCCGGAGGTTCGCCGCGATGAGTACGCCCCGTCAGCCCTCGCGCGGCTCCGGTGACCGCAAGCCGCAGCGCCCTGCCGGCGCCCGCCCCAAGCCCGCGGGCGATCCGCGCCGCAACCCGGCGCGCGGTGCGGCCCGTACGCCGTCGCGCAATCCGGGTGAGCGCCCGCGCGCACCACGCCAGCGCACTTCTGAGCAACGCCGTCCATCGGCAGGGCAGTCGCGCCCGTCGGCCGGCCGGCCACAGCCGCGTACGGTCAGGCTCGGCGACTCGCGCCGCCGGCTGCGGCTGATCACCGTCGCGCTGACCCTGGTCTTCTCGATCTTCGCCGGCCGGCTGGTCCAGCTCCAGCTGCTCGACTCGGACACGCTGGCCGTCGCGGCGGGCGCCAACCAGTACTACTACGCCAAGCTCTCCGCCGAGCGCGGATCGATAACGTCCTCGGACGGCGTCGCCCTGGCCACGACCGTGGACGCGTACGACGTCGTCGCCGATCCGACCTTCTACCCCCCCGACAAGACCAGGATCCCGGACGCCCCCGAGCAGGCCGCCGCGCTGCTGGCCCCCATCCTCGGCCGCAGCAAGGACCAGCTGGCCGCGGCCCTGCACACCCCGAAGACCAAGTGGGTGATGCTCGCCCCCCGGCAGAGCCCCGACGTCAAGAAGCAGATCACCGATCTGAGGGCCTCGCTCACCAAGCAGACCGACACCAAGGAGTGCCGGGCCCAGCGGGCGCTCCTCGGCAAGCCCGCCGAGCAGGGCGGACGCCAGTACCTGGACACCGCCTGCGTCAACCCGCTGGTGGGCCTCGGCTTCACCGACAGCAAGCAGCGGGTCTACCCGGCCGGCGGCGTGGCGGCCAACCTGGTCGGCTTCGTCAACTCCGACGGGGTCGGCACCGGCGGCTTGGAGCTCCAGTACCAGAAGGAGCTGGCGGGCAGGGACGGCCGGGTCACCTACGCGTCCGGCGCCGGCCGGGTGGTGCCCACCTCCGCGGGCGGCAGCCAGCAGTTGCCGGTGCCCGGGCTGGACCTGCGGCTGACCGTCAACCGGGACATCCAGTGGGCGGCGCAGCGGGCGATCACTGACCAGGTGGCCAACGCCGGTGCGGAGAAGGGCTACGTCGTCGTCCAGGACGTGAAGACCGGCCAGATCCTGGCCATGGCCACCTCGCCCGGCTTCGACCCCAACAACCTGCGCGCGGCCAAGGCGGACCAGCTCGGCAACGCGGCCGTCCAGGACGCGTACGAGCCGGGCTCCACCGCAAAGCTGATGACCATGGCCGCCGTGCTGGACACCGGCTCGGCGAAGTGGGACACCCACGTCACCGTGCCCAACACGCTGCAGCGCTCCGACCGGGTCTTCCACGACGACATCGACCACCCCACCTGGTACCTGACGCTGGCCGGGGTGCTGGCCAAGTCCTCCAACATCGGGACCATCGAGGCCGCCGAGCACCTGGGCAAGACCCAGCAGGAGTCCAACCGGATCCTCGGCGACTACCTGCACCGCTTCGGCATCGGCCAGCCCACCGGGCTCGGCTTCCCCGGCGAGACCAGGGGCATCCTGGCCAAGCCGGAGACCTGGAGCGGGTCGCAGCAGTACACCATCCCGTTCGGCCAGGGCCTGTCGGTCAGCGCGCTGCAGGCCACCTCGGTGTTCTCCACCATCGCCGACGGCGGGGTACGGGTGACCCCCAGCCTGCTCGCCGGAACCACCGGACCCGACGGCCGCTACACCCCGGCACCGGCCGGGGAGCAGACCCAGGTGGTCAAGCCGGAGACCGCCAAGACCCTCACCGAGATGCTGGAGTCGGTCGTCTCCGACGAGCAGGGGACCGGCGGCGCGGCGCAGATCCCGGGCTACCGGGTGGCCGGGAAGACCGGCACTGCCAACCGGGTCGACCCCAAGACCGGCAAGTACTCCGGCTACACCGCCTCCTTCATCGGCTTCGCCCCCGCGGAGGCGCCCAGGGTGACGGTCTCCTGCGTCATCCAGGACCCGGTCAACGGCCACTTCGGCGGCCAGCTCTGTGGTCCGGTGTTCAAGCAGGTGATGGAGTTCACTCTGAAGACCCTGCACGTCGCGCCCAGCGGGAGCGAGCCGCCCAACCTGCCCGTCGACTGGAAGCCCTGATGAACCACCGTCCAGACCCCCTTCCCGATCCCACGTCGCAGCCCCTGCCGGGTGCCGGAGGTGCCCGGCGGGCCGAAGGGCGCGACGGCGCGGAGAGCGGCGAGCGCGGGGGCGACGGGCGTCGGGACCGGTTCGAAGGGCCCCGGGGCGGGTCGGGCGAATGTAACGGAACGGTCCGGTTTGGCCCTGGGGGCCCATCGGCAGATAGCCTTCCCGCCGTGCCGAAACCCGATCAAACCAACGTGACCCCGCCCCGCCCGACCAGCCCGGCGGCGACTGAGCTCGCCGAGGTCGCCCGTCTGCTGGGCCTGGAGCCCGTCGAGGGCGCGCTGGTCACCGGCATCACCCACGACTCCCGCGCGGTGCGCCCGGGGGACGTGTACGTGGCCTTCCCGGGCGCCAATCACCACGGCGCGGCCTTCGCCGCCCAGGCGGTGGCCGCCGGAGCCGTCGCCGTGCTGACCGACCGCACCGGCGCCGAGCTGGCCGCCGCAACCGGCGTCCCGCTGCTGGTGGTGGACAGCCCGCGCGCCGTGATGGGCCTGCTGGCCGCCGCGATCTACGGGCGGCCCAGCGAGCAGCTGCTGACCATCGGCCTCACCGGAACCAACGGCAAGACCACCACCTCGTACCTGGTCGAGGGCGGCCTGCGCGGCGCCGACCTGGTGCCCGGCGTGATCGGCACCGTGGAGATGCGGGTCGGCAGCGAGCGGATCAAGAGCGAGCGGACCACCCCCGAGGCCACCGACCTGCACGCCATCCTCGCCGTGATGCGCGAGCGCGGCGCCGACGCGGTGGTCATGGAGGTCTCCAGCCACGCGCTGGTCTACGGCCGGGTGGACGGGGTCGTCTACGACGTCGCCCTGTTCAACAACCTCACGCCCGAGCACCTGGACTTCCACCCGGACATGGAGGACTACTACCGGGCCAAGGCCCGGCTCTTCCAGCCGGACAAGGCCCGCCGCGGCGTGGCCAACCTGGACGACGCCTACGGCCGCCGGCTGGCCGGCGAGGCGCCGATCCCGATGACCACCTTCTCCGCCGCGGGCGACCAGGACGCCGACTGGCGCGCCGTGGACGTCCAGCTCGGCCCGGCCGGCTCGACCTTCCGGGTGCTGGGCCCGGACGGCGCCGCCGCCGACGCCTCGGTGCCGCTGCCGGGGCCGTTCAACGTCGCCAACGCGCTCGGGGCGATCACCGCCCTGGTCACTGCCGGGGTGCCGCTGGAGGCGGCCGTCGCCGGGGTGGCCTCGATCGCGGGCGTGCCCGGCCGTCTGGAGCGGGTCGACGCCGGCCAGCCGTACGTCGCCGTGGTCGACTACGCGCACAAGCCGGACGCCCTGGAGGCCGTCCTGAAGTCGCTGCGCGAGATCACCAAGGGCCGGCTGCACGTGGTGGTCGGCTGCGGCGGTGACCGCGATCCGCACAAGCGCGGCCCGATGGGCGCCATCGCCGCCCGGCTCGCCGACACCGCCGTCCTGACCAGCGACAACCCGCGCTCCGAGGACCCGCTGGCGATCCTCGCCACCATGCTGACCGGCGCTGCGGGCGTGCCCGAGGCCGAGCGCGGCGAGGTGCTGGTCGTCCCGGACCGGGCCGAGGCCATCGCGGACGCCGTCGCCCGTGCCCACGCCGGGGACACCGTCCTGGTGGCCGGCAAGGGCCATGAGCTGGGCCAGTACGTGCGGGACGAGATCCGTCCCTTCGACGACCGCGAGGTGCTGCGCGAGGCCATCGTGCACGCCACCCGCCCCGAGCCCAAGGGTGCGGCGACCGCGGCGGAGCCGCTGATCGGCCCTGCCGGAGCGGCGAGCGGCGAGCGGGGAACGAGCGCCGAAGCGAAGAGCGCCGACACCGGGGCAGGAGCGCCCGGAGGCGAGCGGGCGAGTAACGGAGTGGAGCAGCAGTGATCGCACTGACCCTGGCAGAGATCGCCACCGCCGTCGGCGGCACCCTGGACGCCGCCGACCCGCAGGCCCTGGTGACCGGCCCGGTCGAGGTGGACTCCCGGCAGCTGCGCCCCGGCGGGCTGTTCGCGGCCATCCTCGGCGAGCACGTGGACGGCCACGACTACGTCGAGCAGGCGGTGGCAGCCGGAGCCGTCGCGGTGCTGGCGACCCGTCAGGTCGGCGTCCCGGCCGTGCTGGTGGACGACGTGGTGGCGGCCCTCGGCCGACTGGCCCGCGCGGTGATGGACCGGGCCGAGGGCACCGAGGTGGTGGCGATCACCGGCTCGGCCGGCAAGACCAGCACCAAGGACCTGATCGCCCAGGTGCTCCGGCGCCGGGGCGAGACGGTGTTCCCCCCGGGATCGTTCAACAACGAGATCGGCATGCCGCTGACCGCGCTGCGGGTCGAGGACTCCACCCGGCACCTGGTGCTGGAGATGGGCGCCCGCGGCAAGGGCCACATCGACTACCTGACCGGGATCGTGCCGCCGCGGATCGGCGTGGTGCTCAACATCGGCACCGCGCACCTGGGCGAGTTCGGCTCCAAGGCCGCGATCGCCGAGGCCAAGGGTGAACTGGTGGAGGCACTCGCCCCGCAGGGCGTCGCGGTGCTCAACGCCGACGACCCCATGGTGCGGCCGATGGCCGAGCGCACCGAGGCCCGGGTGCTGTTCTTCGGCGAGCACCCGGAGGCCGATGTCCGGGCGGCGGACGTTCGTCTGGACTCCACCGGGCGTCCATCGTTCACGCTGATCACCCCGGCCGGTTCCGCAAGTGTTCAGCTGCGCCTGTACGGTGAGCACCACGTCTCGAACGCCCTCGCCGCCGCCGCGGTGGCGGTGGCGCTCGGCATGTCCGTCGACGACACCGCCGCCGCCCTGGGCGAGGCGGGTGCGCTGTCCCGCTGGCGCATGGAGGTCGTCGACCGGGCCGACGGAGTCACCGTCGTCAACGACGCCTACAACGCGAACCCCGAGTCCATGAGGGCCGCGCTGCGGGCTCTGGTGTCGATCGGGGGCCGAGGCCCGGAGCGCCGCCGTACCTGGGCGGTGCTCGGCGAGATGCGGGAGCTCGGCGAGGACAGCCTCGACGAGCACGACGCCATCGGGCGGCTCGCGGTCCGGCTGGACGTCACCAAGCTGGTGGCGGTCGGCGGACGCGACGCGGCGTGTATGGAACTCGGCGCGAGGAACGAAGGTTCGTGGGGTGAGGAGTCGGTGCTGGTGTCCGACGCGGACGCGGCGATCGAGCTGCTGCGAGCGGGGCTGCGACCAGGGGACGTGGTGCTGGTGAAGGCATCGCGTTCGGTGGGGTTGGAGAGGGTCGCCGAGGCGCTGCTCGCGGACGGTGACGCCCGATGATGAAGCAGATCCTGTTCGCGGGCATGATCGGCCTGGTGCTGTCCCTGCTCGGCACCCCCGCGCTGATCAAACTGCTGGCCAAGAACGGCTACGGGCAGTACATCCGCGACGACGGCCCCAAGGCGCACCACAGCAAGAAGGGCACGCCCACCATGGGCGGCATCGCCTTCATCCTGGCGACGCTGATCGCCTACTTCGCCACCAAGGCGATAACGGGCGAGAAGCCCAGCTACTCCGGTCTGCTGGTGCTGTTCCTGACCGCGGGACTCGGCCTGGTCGGCTTCCTGGACGACTACATCAAGGTGGTCAAGCGCCGTTCGCTGGGCCTGCGGGCCAAGGCGAAGCTGCTCGGCCAGTCCTTCGTGGGTCTCGCCTTCGCGATCCTTGCGCTGCAGTTCAAGGACGACCGGGGGCTCACCCCGGCCTCGACCCACCTGTCCTTCGTCAGGGACTTCAGCTGGTCGGTCGGCCCGGTGCTGTTCGTCATCTGGGCCTACTTCATGATCGCCGCGATGTCCAACGGCGTGAACCTCACCGACGGCCTGGACGGTCTGGCCACCGGTGCCTCGGTGATGGTCTTCGGCGCCTACACCTTCATCGGCGTCTGGCAGTACGGCCAGCGCTGCGCCTCGATGATCACCGCCACAGCCAACTGCTACGACGTCCGCGATCCACTGGACCTCGCCGTGGTGGCCGCCGCCCTGATGGGCTCCTGCTTCGGCTTCCTGTGGTGGAACACCTCGCCCGCCAAGATCTTCATGGGTGACACCGGCTCGCTGGCCCTGGGCGGCGCGCTGGCCGGTCTGGCGATCTGCTCCCGCACCGAGATGCTGCTGGCGCTGCTCGGCGGCCTCTTCGTGATCATCACCCTGTCGGTGATCATCCAGGTCGGCTCGTTCCGGCTCACCGGCAAGCGTGTCTTCAAGATGGCCCCGCTGCAGCACCACTTCGAGCTCAAGGGCTGGAGCGAGGTGCTGATCGTGGTCCGGTTCTGGATCATCCAGGGCCTCTGCGTGGCGGTCGGCCTCGGCCTCTTCTACGCGGGATGGGTGACCGGATGACCGAATACGTCTGGGACGGCCTGCCGGTCACCGTCGCCGGCCTGGGCGTCTCCGGGATCAGCGCGGCCCGGGTGCTGCGCGACCTGGGCGCCGAGGTCACGGTGGTCGACGGCGGCGACGGAGAGGGCCTGCGCGCCCGCGCTGCCGAGCTGGAGCGGCTCGGCGTCAGGGTCCGGCTCGGCGATGGCGACAACCTGCCCGAGGGGACCCGGCTGATCGTCACCTCGCCCGGCTGGCCGCCCAACAGCCCGCTGTTCCTGGCCGCCGCCGAAGCGGGCGTCGAGATCTGGGGCGACGTCGAGCTGGCCTGGCACCTGCGCAGGCCGCTGGCGTCGACCGGAGAGCCCGCCCCCTGGCTGGCCGTCACCGGCACCAACGGCAAGACCACCACCGTCCAGATGCTGGCGTCCATCCTGGCCGCGGCCGGGAAGCACACCGCAGCCGTCGGCAACGTCGGTGTCTCGGTGCTGGACGCGGTGCTCGCCGAGGAGCCGTACGACGTCCTCGCGGTGGAGCTCTCCAGCTACCAGCTGCACTGGGCGCCCTCGCTGCGCCCGCACTCGGCCGTCGTGCTCAACCTGGCACCCGACCACCTGGACTGGCACGGCTCGATGGAGGCGTACGCCGCCGACAAGGGGCGGATCTACCAGGGCAACCAGGTCGCCTGCGTCTACAACCTGGCGGACCCCGCCACCGAGGCGCTGGTCCGTGAGGCCGACGTCGAGGAGGGCTGCCGGGCGATCGGCTTCGGGCTGGGCTCGCCGGGCCTGTCGCAGTTCGGCGTGGTGGACGACCTGCTGGTGGACCGGGCCTTCGTGCCCGACCGGCAGAAGAACGCCGCCGAGATCGGTTCGGTCGGGGACGTCAACCCGCCCGCCCCGCACAACATCGCCAACGCCCTCGCGGCCGCGGCCCTGGCCAGGGCCTACGGCGTGGACACCAAGGCCGTCCGGGACGGCCTGCGGGCCTTCCGTCCGGACGCCCACCGGATCGCCGAGGTGGCGGTGGTGGACGGGGTCACGTACATCGACGACTCAAAGGCCACCAACACCCACGCGGCAGCCGCCTCGCTGGCCGCCTACGAGCCGATCGTCTGGATCGCCGGCGGCCTGGCCAAGGGGGCGACCTTCGACGAGCTGGTTCGGGACGCGGCGCCGCGGCTGCGCGCGGTGGTCCTGATGGGTGCCGACCGTGGGCAGATCCGCGAGGCGCTGGCGCGACACGCGCCGGATGTCCCGGTGATCGAGGCGGCCACGGGCCAGACTGGCGCGGTGGCGATGACCGAGGTGGTCCGCGAGGCCGCCAAACTCGCCCGATCAGGTGACACCGTCCTGCTTGCTCCGGCCTGCGCCTCGATGGACATGTTCACCAACTACGGCGAGCGCGGCGATCTGTTCGCCGCGGCCGTACAGGATCTGCGGAAGTAGGGTGCGCGAGCCGCGGGGACCGTCGACGGTCCCCGCGGCTCGTCGCCCAAGGGTGGTGTGAGGGGGAACCGCCGTGGCGGGTGAGGGCAGGGCCGGTACAGCCGCTCCAGCCGTGCGCACGGGCTCCCGCCTGCGGCTGATCTCGGCGACCACCACCACCTTCAAGTCCGCGGGCCCGATCGCCCGGCTACGGGCCTTCAGGGACCGCTTCCGCTACACCCTGGGGCGGCCGCTGACGCCGTACTACCTGATCCTCGGCTCGACGCTGCTGCTGGTGGTGCTCGGCCTGGTGATGGTGTTCTCCTCCTCGCAGATCCTGGTGATGCAGCGGCACCTGCCGATCACCTTCTTCTTCCGCAAGCAGCTGATCGCCGCCCTGCTCGGCGTGGTGCTGGCGGTACTGCTGGCCAGGATGCCGGCGAAGCTCCAGCGCAGGCTGGTCTACCCGCTGCTGATCTGCGTGATCGGGGCGCTGGTGCTGGTCGCCGTCCCGGGCATCGGCATGGAGGTCAACGGCAACCGGAACTGGATCAACCTGGGTTTCTTCCAGATCCAGCCCTCCGAGTTCGCCAAGCTGGCGCTGGTGCTCTGGGGCGCCGACCTGCTCGCCCGCAAGCAGAAGGGCAAGCTGCTGGACCAGTGGAAGCACCTGCTGGTGCCGCTGGTTCCCGGTACCGTGCTGCTGATGCTGCTGATCATGCTCGGCGGCGACATGGGCACCACGATGATCCTGATCGCGATGCTCTTCGGCCTGCTCTGGATGGTCGGGGCCCCGCTGCGGCTGTTCGGCGCGACCCTGGGCATCGCCGTGGTCGCCTGCACCGCGCTGGTGATCACGGTGCCGCACCGGCTCGACCGGCTGGCCTGCGTCGGCGTCACCAGCCCGCCGCCGGACTCGAACGTCGACTGCTACCAGGCGCTGCACGGACTGTACGCCTTCGCGGCCGGCGGCCCGTTCGGATCCGGACTGGGCGCGGGCGTGGAAAAATGGGGCCAACTACCCGAGGCGCACACCGACTTCATCTTCGCCGCGACCGGTGAGGAGCTGGGCCTGGTGGGGACGCTGTCAGTACTGGGTCTCTTCGCGGCACTAGGGTATGCGGGTATCCGTGTGGCCCTCGGTACGAAGGACCCCTTCGTCAGGTACGCGGCGGGTGCCGCCACCACGTGGATCATGGCGCAGGCCATGATCAACCTGGGGTCGGCACTGGGACTCCTGCCCATCGCGGGCGTCCCGCTCCCGCTGTTCTCCTACGGCGGCTCCGCCATGCTGTCGGCCATGTGCGCCATCGGGGTGCTGCTCTGCTTCGCACGCAACACCCCGGGGGCGAAGGCGGCTCTGGCCGCCCGGAGCAAGAACTCCCGGTCCAGGGCACTCCTGGCCCGGGTGCTGCCACGACGACGAACCACAGCGCGCCCTGCTCCCCGGCCGGCGCGCAGGGAGCGGTGAATTTCGGTGCATGTCGTACTCGCCGGCGGCGGGACCGCCGGTCACATCGAGCCGGCCCTCGCCCTCGCAGACGCCCTCCGCAGGCACGACCCGACCTGCGGGATCACCGCCCTGGGCACCGAGCGCGGACTGGAGACCAGGCTGGTCCCCGAACGCGGCTACGAGCTCGCGCTGATCCCGGCCGTCCCGCTGCCACGCAAGCCCACCCCCGAGCTGATCACCGTCCCGGGCCGGCTGCGCGGGACGGTCCGCGCGGCCCAGGACATCATCGAGCGGGTCCAGGCCGACGCGGTGGTCGGCTTCGGCGGCTATGTCGCCATGCCCGCCTATCTGGCCGCCAAGCGCGCCGGTGTGCCGATCGTGGTGCACGAGGCCAACGCACGCCCCGGTCTGGCCAACAAGATCGGCGCCCGCTACACGGACTTCGTCGCGGTCTCCACGCCCGACTCCAAGCTCCGGGACTCCCGCTACATCGGCATCCCGCTGCGCCGCACCATCGCCACCCTGGACCGCAACGCCGTCCGTCCCGAGGCCCGGCACTACTTCGGCCTCGACCAGCGGCTGCCCACCCTGCTGGTCTCCGGCGGCTCGCAGGGCGCCCGCCGCCTGAACGAGACCGTGCAGGCGATCGCCCCGCGCCTGCAGCAGTACGGTGTGCAGATCCTGCACGCCGTCGGCCCCAAGAACGAGCTGCCGCACGTCGACGACATCCCCGGGATGCCGCCGTACCGGCCGGTGCCGTACCTGGACCGGATGGACCTCGCCTACGCCGCCGCCGACATGATGCTCTGCCGGGCCGGCGCGATGACCGTCGCCGAGCTGGCCGCGGTCGGCCTGCCCGCTGCCTTCGTCCCGCTGCCGATCGGCAACGGCGAGCAGAGGCTGAACGCCCAGCCGATGGTCAAGGCCGGCGGCGGCCTGCTGGTGGACGACGCCGAGCTCACCACCGACTGGGTGCTGCAGAACGTCCTGCCGGTGCTCACCGACCCGCGCCGGCTCTGGGACATGAGCCGGGCCGCCGCCGAGTTCGGCCGCCGGGACGCGGACGAGTTGCTGGTCGGCATGGTCTACGAGGCGATCGAGGCATCCCGGGGCGGCCGCCGTCGTGGCTGACGGCCCGGTCCACGACCCGCTGGACGAGGAGTCGGAGTCCGTCCCCGGACTCCGGCTCTCCCGGCGGGGCATCGTGGTGCTGAGCGTCCTCGGCGTGCTGGTGCTGGGGGCGTTCGGCTGGCTGGTCTTCTTCTCCTCGGTCCTGGACGTGCGCTCGGTCGCGGTCCAGGGCCTGGAGAGCGGCAAGCTGACCGACGACCAGGTCCGTGAGGCGCTCGGCGGGCTCCAGCACGGGCCGCTGGCCCGGGTCGACCTGACCGAGGCCGAGCACCGGGTGGAGAAGCTCCCCCGGGTGGCCAGGGCCGAGATCTGGCGGGGCTGGCCGCACACCCTCCAGGTCAAGCTGGTGGAACGCAAACCGGTCGCGGCGGTCAAGAACCCGGATGGCAGCTTCTCCCAGGTGGACGCCGACGGAGTGAGCTTCGCCACCGAACCGAGCCCCCCGGCGGGTATCCCGCTACTGGAACTGGCACTCAGTCAGCAGGCGAACGACTCCATCGCGGTGATCGACCGTACCGCCCTGCTGAGGGCCGCGGTCACGGTCGCCGCAGGGTTGCCACCGGAGGTCGCCAAGCGGACGGGCGCGCTTCAGATTCACTCGTACGATGACATTCGACTGCAGCTCAGTGGGGGTGCGACGGTCCGTTGGGGGAGCCCGGAGCGCACCGTTCGCAAGGCCGTCGTGCTCACCGCGCTGCTCGGGCAGCAGGGGACGAATTATGACGTGAGTGCGCCAGACGCCCCAGTGGTGTCCTCTTGATCCGGTAAGTTCTCTTCCCGAGGGCGGTGTTGACGCAGTCACAGCTCCGCCTCGACCCTGGGTGGTCCACCCCCCGGTTTCACCGGGCGGTCGATGATCACATAGGCTCAAAAGAAAAACGGGAAGCTCGGCGTGTTCGTTGAACACGGGCCAGATGCGACCTACTGTCCTGTGTCACCGGACTGTGTCCCACGGTGATGTGACGCAGGCATAGCGGTAACCCTAAACCTCAAGTTTAGGGTTCGGGTCGGTGGTTGGCATTTCGGACATTCAGTGCTGAAACCCTGCTTCCCACCCATCGACATCCGTCGGCCTTCACGATAGGGGGAAGCCGACCCCGGAACTCGAGGCGAGAGGCCTTCGACGTGGCAGCACCGCAGAACTACCTCGCAGTCATCAAGGTCGTCGGTATCGGCGGCGGTGGTGTCAACGCCATCAACCGGATGATCGAGGTCGGTCTCAAGGGCGTCGAGTTCATCGCGATCAACACCGATGCGCAGGCCCTCCTGATGAGCGACGCCGACGTCAAGCTCGATGTGGGCCGTGAACTCACCCGGGGCCTCGGCGCCGGCGCCAACCCCGAGGTCGGCCGCAAGGCCGCCGAGGACCACCGCGAGGAGATCGAGGAGGTCCTCAAGGGGGCCGACATGGTCTTCGTCACGGCCGGCGAGGGCGGCGGCACCGGCACCGGCGGCGCGCCGGTGGTGGCCAACATCGCCCGCTCGCTCGGCGCGCTGACCATCGGTGTGGTCACCCGCCCGTTCACCTTCGAGGGCCGCCGCCGCGCCAACCAGGCCGAGGACGGCATCGCGTCGCTGCGTGAGCAGGTCGACACCCTGATCGTGATCCCGAACGACCGGCTGCTGTCCATCTCCGACCGCCAGGTCAGCGTGCTGGACGCGTTCCGCTCCGCCGACCAGGTGCTGCTCTCCGGTGTCCAGGGCATCACCGACCTGATCACCACCCCCGGTCTGATCAACCTCGACTTCGCCGACGTCAAGTCGGTCATGTCGGACGCCGGTTCGGCCCTGATGGGCATCGGTTCCGCTCGGGGCGAGGACCGCGCCAAGGCCGCCGCCGTGATGGCGATCTCCTCGCCGCTGCTCGAGGCCTCCATCGACGGCGCCCGCGGTGTGCTGCTCTCCATCTCCGGTGGCTCCGACCTCGGCCTGTTCGAGATCAACGAGGCGGCCCAGCTGGTCAGCGAGGCGGCCCACCCCGAGGCCAACATCATCTTCGGTGCGGTCATCGACGACGCGCTCGGCGACGAGGTCCGGGTCACCGTGATCGCGGCCGGGTTCGACGGCGGCCAGCCGCCGGCCATCGTCCGCGAGCCGGTGGTCAAGGCGACCCCGCCGAGCACCCCGCCGGCCACGCCCGAGCGGCCGGTCACCCGGCCCGTGTACGGGACCATCGGCTCGGTGACCTCCCGCGAGGAGTCCCGCACGGCCGACGTTCCGACCACCACGACCGCTCCGCCGGTCCCGCCGCAGGTGCAGCCGGTCCGGCAGCCCTTCGTGGAGAGCCCGGCCGAGGAGCTCGACGTGCCGGACTTCCTGAAGTAAACACTCTTAAGTGATCGATACGACTGAATGCAACGGTGCTCACTTCGCCTTCACTGACCGGTGGGGCGGGGTGAGCACCGCGCCGTACGGGGAGCTCAACCTCGGCGGCGCGGTGGGGGACGACCCGGCCGCCGTCCGGGAGAACCGCGAGCTCGCCGCCCGTGAGCTGGGGATCGACCCGGCCGATGTGGTCTGGATGAACCAGGTGCACGGGGCCGAGGTGGCCGTGGTGACGGAACGCCAGCGGCAGGGTGAGGCACCGGCGGTGGACGCGGTGGTCACCGACCGGCCACTCGCCCTCGCGGTGCTCACCGCGGACTGCACGCCCGTCCTGCTGGCCGACCCGGTCGCCGGGATCGTCGGCGCCGCACACGCCGGCCGCCCGGGTCTGGCCGCCGGGGTCGTCCCGGCGCTGGTGGCGGCGATGCTCACCAAGGGGGCGTCAGCGGAGCGGATGGTGGCCGCGATCGGGCCCGCGGTCTGCGGTCGCTGCTACGAGGTGCCGGCCGAACTGCGCGCCGAGGTCACGGCCAAGGTGCCCGCCGCCTACGCCGAGACCTCCTGGGGCACGCCCGCACTGGACGTACCCGGGGGCGCCGCCGCACAGCTCGCCGAGGCCGGGATCACCAAAGTAGTGCGATCATCTGTCTGCACCCTTGAGTCGGCAGATCACTTCTCCTACCGTCGCGAGCAGCGCACCGGCCGTCTCGCGAGCTATGTCTGGTTGGGCCCTGAACTCTCATGACGAATGACATCTACGGACCGTTCCCGGGTCGGGCTGACTTCCTTGCCCGGCTGACGGAGCAGCAGCGCGCCCGCTACGAGCAGCTCGGCACCAACCTGGAAGTCGTCGAGCGCCGGATCGCCGCCGCGTGCGAGGCGGCCGGGCGCCCCCGTGAGGACGTCACCCTGATCGTGGTCACCAAGACCTACCCGGCCGAGGACACCGCACTGTTGGCGGCGCTCGGTGTGACGGACGTGGCCGAGAACCGGGACCAGGACGCGGCGCCCAAGGCCGAGACCTGTGTCCAACTCCCGCTGACCTGGCACTTCGTGGGCCAACTGCAGACGAACAAGGTCCGCTCGGTGGTCCGTTACGCGGACGTGGTGCACTCGGTGGACCGGGCGCGGCTGGTGGACTCGCTCTCCGCGGCCGTCCTCAGGGCCGAACGGGCCCCGCTGGACTGCCTGGTGCAGGTTGCGTTGGACAGGGACGCGCCGGTCGGCGGCTCCGCCGCGTGGGACGAGGTCGGCCACCGGGCCGGGGTCGCGCCGGCCGACGTGGAGGCGCTGACGGACAAGATCGCCGACACGCCCGGGCTGCGCCTGGCCGGTGTGATGACCGTCGCACCGCTGGCCGGACCGCTGGCCGAAAAGCCGGACGCGGCATTCGCGCGGCTGGCGGAAATCGCAAGCGCCGTACGGGCGAGCCATCCTGCTGCCACCATGGTGTCCGCAGGGATGAGCGGTGACCTGGAGCAGGCCGTGGCGGCCGGGGCGACACATGTACGCGTCGGTACGGCGGTACTCGGAGTGCGGTCACCGCTCCGGTAACGTCACCGAGTAAGTAGATCAGACTGCAGGACAAAACAGGACATAAAACCTAGCAGCTTGCCACAGCGCTAGCGAACCGTGGATCGCATCCCCCGCAGCCGCCCCAACACACCATTGACGGGCCGTCACCGATATGACGTTACGTCGGCGGCCGGCGGGAAACCAACAGGTCAGGACTCGGGCCGGCAGGTGACGATCCACCACAGAGCGGAGGAGACAGGAGCATGGCCGGCGCAATGCGCAAGATGGCGGTCTACCTCGGCCTCGTGGAGGACGAGACGTATGACGGCCAGGGGTACGACCCCGACGACGACTACGACGCGGACCCCGAGCCGATCAGGGCGGACCGGACCGAGGACCTGCAACGGCCGGCCTCGGTGCCCGCCCCGGCGCCCGTCGCGCACATCGCGCCGCAGCCGGTCCCGGCCGCCGCCGTGCCGATCCGGCAGGAGGCCCCGAGGATGGCTCCCGTGTCGTCCATCACACCCGAACGCCGCCACAACCTGGAGAAGAGCGCCCCGGTGATCATGCCCAAGGTCGTCAACGAGCGAGAGCCGTACCGCATCACCACACTCCACCCGCGAACCTACAACGAGGCCCGCACAATCGGCGAGCAGTTCCGCGGGGGCACCCCGGTGATCATGAATCTGACCGAGATGGACGACACCGACGCCAAGCGGCTCGTAGACTTCGCGGCTGGACTCGTCTTCGGTCTTCACGGCAGTATCGAGCGAGTGACGCAGAAGGTGTTCCTGCTGTCTCCTGCTAACGTCGATGTAACGGCGGAGGACAAGGCTCGGATCGCCGAGGGTGGGTTCTTCAACCAGAGCTGACCCGGCCACGACTTTATGTGTGGGTCCAACGACAGTGAGTGGTGACTGACGGCAGGTCAGTCGGGGAGAGGGAGACGCGATGGGGATCGTGTGGGAGGTGCTCTACTACGCGCTGACCGTCTTCCTGCTGGTCCTGCTGTTCCGGCTCGTCATGGACTGGGTCTTCCAGTTCGCCCGCTCGTGGCGGCCGGGGAAGGCCATGGTCGTGGTCCTCGAGGCCACGTACACTGTCACGGATCCGCCACTCAAGCTTCTTCGGCGATTCATCCCGCCGTTGCGTCTCGGGGGCGTGGCGCTCGACCTGTCCTTCTTCGTACTGATGATCATTGTGTTTGTCCTGAGATCGCTCGTGCTGACTCTGCCGTCTTGAGCGCTGCGACAGGATGCCGGTGTGCCGACGATCACGTTGAGGTGAAGAGATGCCATTGACCCCCGAGGACGTTCGGAACAAGCAGTTCACGACCGTCCGGCTGCGTGAAGGCTATGACGAGGACGAGGTCGATGCCTTCCTCGACGAGGTCGAAGCCGAACTGACCCGTCTGCTCCGCGAGAACGAGGACCTGCGGGCCAAGCTGGCCGCCGCGACTCGGGCCGCCGCGCAGAACCAGGCGAACATGCGCAAGGAGCCGCCGCCGCAGGACGCCCGGCCCGGTGCTCCCGTGCCCGCCGCCATATCCGGCCCGCCGGCGGTTCCTGGCCAGCAGAACGGCGGCCCGCAGATGGGCGGTCAGCCGATGGGCGGACAGCCCCAGCTGGGTGGCCCGCAGCAGCAGATGGGCAACCAGCCGCTCGGCCTGCCGTCCGGTGCCCCGCAGCTCCCGGCCGGCCAGGGTGCCCCCATGGGTCAGCAGCAGATGGGTCAGCAGCAGATGGGCCAGCAGCAGATGGGCCAGACCATGGGCGGCCAGCAGCAGCTGGTGCAGCCGATGGGCGGGCAGATGCTGCAGCCGCTGGGTGCCCCGATGGGGCAGCAGCCCCAGCTGGGTGGCCCGCAGCAGCAGATGGGTCAGACCATGGGCGGCCAGCAGCAGCTGGTGCAGCCGATGGGTGCTCCGATGGGGCAGCAGCCCCAGCTGGGCGGCCCGCTGGGGGGCCCGATGGGTCAGCAGCAGGGGCCCGGTGGCGACAGCGCCGCCCGCGTGCTCGCGCTTGCCCAGCAGACCGCCGACCAGGCGATCTCCGAGGCCCGTTCCGAGGCCAACAAGATCGTCGGCGAGGCGCGCAGCCGGGCCGAGGGTCTGGAGCGGGACGCCCGCGCCAAGGCCGACGCGCTGGAGCGGGACGCGCAGGAGAAGCACCGCGTGGCGATGGGCTCGCTGGAGTCCGCCCGCGCGACGCTGGAGCGCAAGGTCGAGGACCTGCGGGCCTTCGAGCGTGAGTACCGCACCCGCCTGAAGTCGTACCTGGAGACCCAGCTGCGTCAGCTGGAGTCGCAGGCCGACGACTCGCTGGCCCCGCCGCGGCTTCCGGCCACCGCCTCGCTGCCGCCGGCCGCGTCGTCGATGACCCCGGCTCCGGCACCGGCGATGAGCAGCTCCTCGCCGAGCTTCGGCAGCCAGCCGTCCTTCGGCGGTAACGGCCAGTCGTTCGGCGGCCAGAGCTCCTTCGGCGGCGGCAGTGGCAGCCAGCCCTCCTTCGGTGGGCAGGCCGGCGGTTCGACCGGCTCCGCGCAGATGGCGCCCGCCGGGATGACCCAGCCGATGGCGGCGGTCCGTCCGCAGCCGCCGCAGCCGATGCAGCAGGCTCCGGCCCCGATGCGCGGCTTCCTCATCGACGAGGACGGCGACAACTAAGAGCAGTACCCACTTCGAGGGCGCCCCCACTGTGACGACAGGTCACGGCGGGGGCGCCCTCGTGTGTCCGCCCGGGGCGCGAGTGGACAGCCAGGGGCGTGCGGAGCTGGGGCGAGCAACCGGACGTGGCTTGCGGCAGAGCTGTTCGACCGGCCGCACTACCCGAGGGGCGCAGGGAGAGGGATGGCCAGCGCGCAGCCAAGTCGCAGGCCCTGTCGCGTGGTCCTCACGCCCCTGAGCAGCGTGGTTTCGGGCCTCTTGGGCACTTCGGCCAGGTGCGCGGGCAGACGCGCGCTTCCGTGCGCCCCCGGTGCCGTACGCCGGTCACGCAGCCGGGAAAGCGGACGGCCGGTGGGCGCCGGACCCCGAGGGGCGGCGGCCACCGGCCGTTCAGGAGAGTCAGGCCTTGCGGAGCTGGAAGGCGAGGCCGAGGTTCTCGTCGGAGAAGGTCTCGGACTCCCAGTCGGCGGCGCCGGCCGCGAAGTCGGTCGCGAGGACCTCCTCGGCGACGAGGTGGCCGTGCTCGGCGATGGCCTCGGCGGTCTCCTCGCTGGTCGCGCGCCAGCGGAGGACGATCCGGTCGGCGACGTCCAGGCCCGAGTTCTTCCGGGCCTCCTGGATCTGGCGGATGGCGTCGCGGGCGACGCCGAGCCGCTTGAGCTCCGGGGTGATGGCCAGGTCGAGGGCGACGGTGGCACCGGACTCGTTGGCTACGGCCCATCCCTCGCGCGGGGTCTCGGTGATGATGACCTCGTCGGGGGAGAGCTCGACCGGCTCGCCGTTCAGTTCGACGGTCGCACTGCCGCTGGCGCGCAGCGAGGCGGCGAGGGTGGCGGCGTCCGCGGCGGCGATGACCTTGGCCACGTCCTGGACGCCCTTGCCGAAGCGCTTGCCCAGCGCGCGGAAGTTCGCCTTGGCGGTGGTGTCCACCAGCGAGCCGCCGCCCGCCCCGGACGGGGACGACGCAGAGAGCGACTCGAGCACCGAGACGTTGAGCTCCTCGGCGATCTGCGCGCGCAGGTCCTCGGGGAGTTCCTCCCAACCCTGGGCGGCGATCAGCGCGCGGGACAGCGGCTGACGGGTCTTCACGCCCGACTCGGCGCGGGTGGCGCGGCCCAGCTCGACCAGCCGTCGGACCAGGGCCATGTGCCGGGAGAGGTCGGCGTCGATCAGCGACTCGTCGGCGACCGGCCACTCGGCCAGGTGCACCGAGACCGGGGCCTGGGGGTCGACCGGGACGACCAGGTCCTGCCAGACCCGCTCGGTGATGAACGGGGTGAGCGGGGCCATCAGCCTGGTGACGGTCTCCAGCGCCTCGTGCAGGGTGGCGAGCGCGGCGGCGTCGCCCTGCCAGAAGCGGCGGCGTCCGCGCCGGACGTACCAGTTGGACAGGTCGTCGACGAAGCCGGAGAGCAGCTTTCCGGCCCGCTGGGTGTCGTACGACTCCAGCGCCGCGTCCACCTCGCGGACCAGGGTGTTCAGTTCGGAGAGCACCCAGCGGTCCAGCTGCGGACGCGCGGCCGGGGCCGGGTCGCCTTCCGAGGGGGCCCAGCCGGAGGTGCGGGCGTACAGGGCCTGGAAGGCGACGGTGTTCCAGTAGGTGAGCAGCGTCTTGCGCACCACCTCCTGGATGGTGCCGTGGCCGACCCGGCGGGCCGACCAGGGCGAGCCGCCGGCCGCCATGAACCAGCGGACCGCGTCGGCGCCGTGCTGGTCCATCAGCGGGATCGGCTGCAGGATGTTGCCCAGGTGCTTGGACATCTTGCGGCCGTCCTCGGCGAGGATGTGGCCGAGGCAGACCACGTTCTCGTAGGAGGACTTGTCGAAGACCAGGGTGCCGACCGCCATCAGCGTGTAGAACCAGCCGCGGGTCTGGTCGATCGCCTCGGAGATGAACTGGGCCGGGTAGCGGCTCTCGAACAGTTCCTTGTTCCGGTACGGGTAGCCGTACTGGGCGAAGGGCATCGAGCCCGAGTCGTACCAGGCGTCGATCACCTCGGGGACCCGGACCGCCGTGGCGGAGCACTGCGGGCAGCCGAAGGTGACGTCGTCGATGTACGGGCGGTGCGGGTCGAGGCCGCTCTGGTCGGTGCCGGTCAGCTCGGAGAGCTCGGCCAGCGAGCCGACGCAGGTGAGGTGGCCCTCCTCGCAGCGCCAGATCGGCAGCGGGGTGCCCCAGTAACGGTTGCGGGAGAGCGCCCAGTCGATGTTGTTGTTCAGCCAGTCGCCGAAGCGGCCGTGCTTGACGTTCTCGGGGAACCAGTTGGTGTTCTCGTTCTCCCGGATCAGCGCGTCCTTGACCGCAGTGGTGCGGATGTACCAGGACGGCTGCGCGTAGTACAGCAGCGCGGTGTGGCAGCGCCAGCAGTGCGGGTAGCTGTGCTCGTACGGGAGGTGGCGGAAGAGCAGGCCGCGGTCGGCGAGGTCGGCGACCAGGGTCTCGTCGGCCTTCTTGAAGAAGACGCCGCCGACCAGCGGGACACCGGCGGCGAAGGTGCCGTCCGCCTCGACCGGGTTGACCACCGGCAGGCCGTACTTGCGGCAGGTCGCGAGGTCGTCCGCACCGAAGGCCGGGGCCTGGTGGACGATACCGGTGCCGTCCTCGGTGGTGACGTAGTCGGCGTTCAGGACGAAGTGCGCGCCCTCGATCTCGACCAGGTCGAACGGACGCCGGTAGGCCCAGCGCTCCATCTCGGCGCCGGTGAAGCGCTGGTCGGTGGCTTCCCAGCCCTCGCCGAGCGCCTTGCCGACCAGCTGCTCGGCGACGACCAGCTTCTCGTTGCCGTCGGTGGCCACCACGTAGGTGACCTCGGGGTGGACGGCGGCGGCCGTGTTGGAGACCAGGGTCCACGGGGTGGTGGTCCAGACCAGCAGCGCGGCCTGGCCGGCCAGCGGGCCGCTGGTCAGCGGGAAGCGGACGAAGACCGAGGGGTCGACCACGGTCTCGTAGCCCTGGGCCAGCTCGTGGTCGGACAGACCGGTGCCGCAGCGCGGGCACCAGGGGGCGACCCGGTGGTCCTGAACCAGCAGGCCCTTGTCGAAGATCTGCTTGAGGGACCACCAGACCGACTGGATGTAGGAGGGGTCCATGGTCCGGTACGCCTCGTCGAGGTCGACCCAGTAGCCCATCCGCTCGGTGAGCTTGGTGAACTCGTCGGTGTGCCGGGTGACCGACTCGCGGCACTTGGCGTTGAACTCGGCGATGCCGTAGTGCTCGATGTCCTGCTTGCCGGAGAAGCCCAGCTCCTTCTCGACGGCCAGCTCGACGGGGAGACCGTGGCAGTCCCAGCCGGCCTTGCGGGCGACGTGGTAACCCTTCATGGTCCGGTAGCGCGGGAAGACGTCCTTGAAGACGCGGGCCTCGATGTGGTGGGCGCCGGGCATGCCGTTCGCGGTCGGCGGGCCCTCGTAGAAGACCCACTCGGGGCGGCCCTCGGACTGCTCCAGGCTGCGCTGGAAGACCTTGTTGTCGCGCCAGAAGCTGAGGATCTGGTGCTCGAGGGCGGGCAGGTCGACCTGGGCGGGGACGGGGTTGTAAGCGCGGGCCGCGCGGAGCGCGTCGTCAGCGGCGTCGTGGTGGGTGACGGGTTGGGAGCTCATCGCGGGCGTCTACCTCCGGCGGATGCTTGGACTGGATCCTCCGGAGGGACGAGACGGCGAGCCGTCCCGCGGTACCACCCTCCTTGGCCGCGGTACTGCTCTGCTCGCGGCCCTCTTGTTTGGGTTCTGCTGCCGGTTCTACTTGGCCGGGAGGCCGTTCTTCCGGCGGCTCAGGGGTGATCTTCCCGTCGCGCACACCCCCGGGCTCACACCGTCCCCGGGTCGCTGGTGGCTGCGTACGTCGGTACTCGTCCCGTCAGCGCCTTGCAGGCCCAGTGTATCCGGCCTCACAAGTCGAATTTCCGGTAACTCGCCCGGGCGTCCGCGGCCCTGCGGACCGCCGCCGGCCCGCTCCGCCCGCGTGCTCCTGCCTCGTTCCGGCCCCGCGCGGAGCGCGTCGGCGGCTCCGGCGCGCCCTCCGCTCCGGGGGCTGCAGGCGGTGCGGTTAGCGGATGACGATCTGGGCACAACTTGGTCAGCAACTCGGTGGGGCGGCAGCGGCGGCTGCTCGGGTGGGTTGAAAACGAGGCATCGGTATGTCCCGTTGTGGCCGGATTCGTAGGGGATTATCGTTCCGGCACTGGAGGCCGCCGGGAACCGGCGGTTCGTTTCGTTCGTAGATGAGGTCGAAGCCATGGCTGACAAGGCAATCGGCGGTACCGCCACGAAGCGGGGACGCAAGGCCGTGGCGGGCGACTCAGGGGAGGGGACCGTGACCACTGCACGGCACAAGACCAGCACCACGACCGGCCACGCTGCCGCCACCAGCCGCAACCACGCCCCGGTGGGCACCGGCGCCCGGGGCGGCGCCGAGTCGGTGGACCCGGCGGAGCTGCCCGTCCGCCCCGGTGAGGACCCCTGGACATCGGCCGAGGTCGCCGAGCTGCACGCTGAGCTGAACGACGAGCTGGAACGGCTGCGAGCCGAGATCGAGGCCGCGGAGGCCGCGATCACCGGCCTGATGCGTGACTCCAACGACGGCGCGGGGGACGACCAGGTCGACGCCGGCACCAAGAACATCAACCGGGAGAGTGAGCTCGCGCTCGCCAACAACGCCCGCGACAGCCTCGCCCAGGCCGAGCGCGCGCTGGCCCGCCTCGAAGGGGTCGGCTTCGGTGTGTGCGAGTCCTGCGGCCAGGCGGTGGGCAAGGCCAGACTGCAGGCCTTCCCGCGGGCCACCCTCTGCGTCAGCTGCAAGGCGAAGCAGGAGCGCAGGTAACCGACGGGTGGGGTCCGCCCGGTCGGATCACTGTGTCGGACGGGTCGAAGTGGACCTGGGGGTCGGGCGTTGCCGTACGCTCGACCCCGTAACGTCGGCCCGATTTCCCCCAGCCTTCGGCCGGGGGTCCCCTAGGCAGCGGAGCGGATCATCAGCACGCCAGGTTCCCCCCAGACCCAGGACGACTCCGTCCCGACCGCGCCCGTGGAGGCCGCCGTGGACGAACCGGCCGGTGCCACCGCCGCCGGCGCGGCACCGGGTGCGGCCCGCCGCCGCCGGATCGGTGTGCTGCTGCTCATCGCGGTGCTCGCCTACCTGATCGACCTGGGCAGCAAGCTGCTCGTGGTGGCCCGGCTCGAAGGCCACCAGGCGATCCAGGTGATCGGTGACGTGGTCACCCTGCAGGTGATCCGCAACGGGGGCGCCGCCTTCGGCATGGGCCAGGCGATGACGATCGTCTTCACCATGATCGCCGCGGCCGTGATCGTGGTGATCTGGCGGATCGCCCGCAAGCTCTACAGCCTGCCCTGGGCGATCGCGCTCGGCCTGCTGCTCGGCGGCGCGCTCGGCAACCTCACCGACCGGCTGTTCCGGACTCCCGAGGTCTTCCGCGGCCACGTGGTGGACTTCATCTCGGTGCAGCACTTCGCGGTCTTCAACCTGGCCGACTCGGCCATCGTCTGCGGCGGCGTCCTGGTGGTCCTGCTCTCCTTCCGGGGCAGTAACCCGGACGGCACCGTCCACCAGGCGGGCAAGGGGGAGTAGCACCGGCCCGGTCCGCGGGGAGGGGCCCGGCCGGCGGCCGGTCCTGGCGGGCTCCGTGTTCCGGCATACTCGTACGGGTGAGTACCGCAGCGCAGACCCGCAGCCTCCCCGTACCCGACGGCCTGGAGGGCGAGCGACTCGATGCCGCCCTCGCCCGGATGTTCGGCTTCTCCCGGACCAAGGCCGCCGAGCTGGCCGCCGAGGGCAAGGTCACGATCGACGGGGCGAGGGCAGGCAAGTCGGACCGGGTGATGGCCGGCAGCTGGCTGGAGGTCGAGATCCCCGCTCCCGCCGCGCCCGTGCAGATCGTCGCCGAGCCCGTCGAGGGCATGCGGATCGTCCACGATGACGACGACATCGTGCTGGTCGACAAGCCGGTCGGGGTTGCCGCGCACCCGAGCCCCGGCTGGAGCGGGCCCACCGTGATCGGCGGTCTGGCCGCCGCCGGGTACCGGATCTCCACCTCCGGTGCGGCCGAGCGGCAGGGAATCGTGCACCGGCTGGACGTCGGCACCTCCGGACTGATGGTGGTCGCCAAGTCCGAGCGCGCGTACACCGACCTCAAGCGGCAGTTCCACGACCGGATCACCGCGAAGCGCTACAACACCCTGGTCCAGGGCCACCCCGACCCGCTTAGCGGCACCGTGGACGCGCCGATCGGCCGCCACCCCAGCTCGGACTGGAAGTGGGCGGTGACCAGGGACGGCAAGCCCTCGGTCACCCACTACGACCTGATCGAGGCCTACCGCGCGGCCTCGCTGCTGGACATCAAGCTGGAGACCGGCCGCACCCACCAGATCCGGGTGCACATGTCGGCGCTCCGCCACCCGTGCGTCGGTGACATCACGTACGGCGCCGACCCGACGCTGGCCAGGCGCCTCGGGCTGACCCGGCAGTGGCTGCACGCCGTCTCGCTCGGCTTCGAGCACCCGGCGGACGGGCAGTGGGTCGAATTCAGCAGCCCCTACCCGGCCGACCTGCAGAAGGCGCTCGACATCATCGCCTCGGAGAGCTGAGATGGCACGGATCGGGGTCGTCGCGACCGAGGACGAGCTGGCGCTGGCCTACGGCATCCGGCGCGAGGTCTTCGTCGAGGAGCAGAACGTGCCCGCGGAACTGGAGTACGACGAGCTCGACGCGACCTCGGTGCACCTGCTGGCGCTCGCCGATGACGGCTCGCCGCTCGGCACCGGCCGGCTGATCCACGGTGAGCAGGCGCTGGCGCTGACCGGCCGCCAGGGACGGGTGCTGCTCGGGCGGCTCGCCGTGGTCAAGGCGGCCCGGGGGACGGGGCTGGGGGCCGAGCTGGTCCGCGCGATCGAGCGGGCGGGGCGGGAGAGCGGCGGAGTGGAGCTCGAACTGCACGCCCAGGTGCAGGCGCTGGGGTTCTACGAGCGGCTCGGTTACGTCGCCGAGGGGCCGGTGTACGACGACGCGGGGATACCGCACCGGACGATGACCCGGGTGCTCTGAGCGGCCTTCGGGGCGCTGCCCCGGGCGGGGGCTGGCTCAGTCCTCGCCGGTGCGGACGCGGGGGAGGGCGTACGGGTGCTCGTCGCGGAGGTAGGCGAACAGGTGCTCGCGCACCTCGAAGCGGAGGGCGGCCGTGTCGTCCGGGGTGCGGGCGGTCATGGCGGCCCGCACCACCAGGGTGCTCGGGGTGGAGTCGGTGACCTGGAGGGACCACTCCATGCCGTCCCAGAGGGGTGAGTCCACCAGGAACCGGTGCAGGGCGGCGCGGAGCTGGCCGACCGGGGCGGTGTGGTCGACGTGGAGCAGGACCCAGGCGAGCAGGCCGGGGTCCTTGCGGGTCCAGTTCTCGAACGGCCTGCTGACGAAGTACGAGACCGGGACGATCAGGCGGCGGTAGTCCCAGAGCCGGACCACCAGGTAGGAGAGGGTGATCTCCTCCACCGTGCCCTGCTGGCCGTCCACCAGGACGGTGTCGCCGATGCGCACGGTGTCGCCGAAGGCGATCTGCAGGCCGGCGAAGAAGTTGCCCAGGGTGCTCTGGGCGGCGATGCCGGCGACGATGCCCAGCAGACCGGCCGAGGCCAGCAGACTGGCGCCGACGGTGCGCATCGCCTGGAAGGTCAGCAGCATCACCGCCGCCGTGACCACCGCGATCACCGCGCAGACCACTCGGCGGAGCATGCTGATCTGGGTCCTGACCCGCTGGATCCGGGCCGCGTCGTCGGTGACGCTCTCGTAACGGCCGAGTACCGCCTCCAGCGCCGCCGCCACGATTCTGACGGCCAGCCAGCCGAGGCAGGCGATCAGCAGCAGCAGGACGCCGTGGTGCAGGCTGCCGTCGCGTACGTCGAGGAGCCGTTCCAGCGGCCGTCCGGTCAGCAGCAGCCCGGCGGCGACCACCAGTTGGAGGGGGATCCGGCAACGGCGCAGCAGCGGCCAGACGGGTGCCTCCGGGTGGCGCGCGGCGACCCGTTGCAGCAACTGGTCGACGATCCAGCCGACCGCCAGGGTGACGGCGACGACAGCGAGCAGTGTGGCGAGCGGCCAGAGCAGCACGGGGCACCTCGACGAGGTCGGCACCGGGGGCCCGGCTGGGATTCCGGGGTGGTTCGCACCATATCCCGCCGGTTTCACGGGCCCGGTGATTGGCGTGGGTGAGGGGAGCGGTCCTGCTCCCGGGGCGCGGGGAATGCCGGGTCGGTCCGGTCGGCGGCGGGTCGTACCGGGGACGCGCGCCGGGTGGGAGCGCCGGGCGTGCCGGGTGGGCCGGATCTCTTCGGCGGCTTACGGATTCCCTACCGGAGAAACGGATAGGATCGGTACCGATGAGCTTCGGTGGGGCATGGCGCCGCTGGCGCAGCGGGCCGACGGCCCGGAAGGTGCTGGCCGGCTCGGTGGCGCTGGTGCTGCTGGTCGGGGCCGGTGCGGCTGCGGTGGCGGCCGGGTCCGGCGAGGCCGCGGTGCACCAGGAGGATCGTTTCCTCGACATGCCCGAGACGCCGGGGAGCAAGCAGACCGTCCGGCTGGACACCTCCTTCTTCACCACCGGCAGCAGCCCGCGCCCGGCCGTCCTGCTGGCCCACGGCTTCGGCGGCAGCAAGGACGGCGAGCGGGACCGCGCCCGGCAGCTGGCCCGTTCCGGGTACGCAGTACTGACCTGGTCGGCCCGCGGTTTCGGGGCCTCCGGAGGGAAGATCGGCCTGGACGCGCCGGACCGGGAGATCGAGGACGTCAAGCACCTGGTGGACTGGCTGGCCAAGCGGCCCGAGGTGCAGCTGGACGCCCCCGGCGACCCCAGGGTCGGGATCACCGGCGCCTCCTACGGTGGCGGCGCCGCGCTGCTGGCCGCCGCGTACGACGCCCGGATCGACGCCGTGGCCAGCGAGATCACCTGGTGGAACCTGGCCGACGCGCTCTTCCCGCAGGGGGTGCGGGGGAGCGGCGCGGCCGACGGGGTGTTCAAGAAGCTCTGGGCCGGGATCTTCTTCACCACCGGCTCGGCCGGCGATCTCGGCGGCCCCCAGGGCAAGCGGTCGGGGGGTGCGGCCGCCGGCCCGGTGGGCTGCGGCCGGTTCCTGGACGCGCTCTGCGCGATGTACAACAGGGTCGCCACCGCCGGCCACGCGGACGCCGACGCGGTCGCGACCCTGGAGCGCTCCAGTCCGTCCTCGGTGGCCTCGCGGATCAAGGCGCCCACGCTGGTGGTGCAGGGGCAGCAGGACTCGCTCTTCCCACTGGACCAGGGCGACGCCATCGCCCGGGCGGTCGCCGCGAACGGCGCGCCGGTCGGGGTGGACTGGTTCGCCGGAGGACACGACGGCGGCACCGAGGGCAGCGCCCGTACGGACGCCCGGGTGACCGGCTGGTTCGACCACTATCTGAAGGGCGCCGGAAACGACACCGGCCCGGCCTTCCGGGTCACCCGCACCGGTGGGGTCGACTCCACCGGCTTCCAGGCGGTGCTGCGCGGCGCCGACGCCGACAGCTACCCCGGCCTGTCCGGCACCGGCTCGCGCGGCATCGAACTCACCGGCCGGCCCCAGGACGTCGCCAACCCACCCGGCGGCGCGCCGCCGAACATCTCCACCCTGCCGGGGATCGGCGCGCTCACCCAGTTCGCCTCCGTCGGCGGCGGCCTCTCGCTGGACTTCCCGGGCCAGTTCGCCGCCTTCGACTCCGCACCGCTGGACACCAGCCTGCACCTGACCGGCGCGCCCAGGACCTCCGTCCACGTCCGGGCCGACCAGCCCGAAGCGGTGCTGTTCGCGAAGCTGTACGACGTCGCACCGGACGGCAGTAAGCAACTGCCCCAGCAGCTGGTCGCCCCGCTGCGGGTGACCGGCGCGGACGCGCCCGGCGGACACACCGTCGAGATCGCGCTGCCCGCCGTGGACCACAGCTTCGAGGCCGGGCACCGGCTCAGGCTGGTGCTCTCCTCCACCGACCTGGCGTACGCCTCGCCCGCCCAGCCGGCCACCTACCAGGTCTCGGTGACGGCGCCGCTGACCGTTCCCACCGTGGCCGGACTGCGCACCGAGGCTGCCCCGCTGCCCGCGCGGACCTGGCTGCTGCCGCTGGGTGCCGTACTGCTCGCCGCGCTGCTGCTGTTCGGCCGCCGGCTGCGTCCGCGCCGGGACCGGAAGGTGCTGCCCGACCCGGCGCTGGCCCAAGTCCCACTGCGGATCAGCGGATTGAGCAAGCGCTACCACGGCGCGGCGGACCGGTACGCGGTGCGGGACCTGAGTTTCAGGGTGGAGCAGGGCCAGGTGCTCGGACTGCTCGGTCCGAACGGTGCCGGGAAGACCACCACGCTGCGGATGCTGATGGGCCTGATCCGGCCGGACGCCGGGGAGATCCGGGTGTTCGGGCACGCGGTGCGGCCCGGTGCGCCCGTGCTCTCCCGGGTGGGCTCCTTCGTGGAGGGCGCGGGCTTCCTGCCGCACCTCACCGGCCGGGCCAACCTGCACCTGTACTGGCGGGCCACCGGACGACCGGCCGAGGACGCCCACTTCGAGGAGGCCCTGGCGATCGCCGACCTGGGCGAGGCGCTGGACCGCGCGGTGCGCACCTACTCCCAGGGCATGCGCCAGCGGCTGGCCATCGCCCAGGCCATGCTCGGGCTGCCGGACCTGCTGATCCTGGACGAGCCCACCAACGGTCTCGACCCGCCGCAGATCCGCGAGATGCGCGAGGTGATGATCCGGTACGCCGCCGCAGGGCGCACCGTCATCGTGTCCAGCCACCTGCTCTCGGAGGTGGAGCAGAGCTGCACCCACCTGGTGGTGATGGACCGCGGCCGGCTGGTCAGCGCGGGCGCCGTCGGCGAGATCGTCGGCGAGGGCGAGCTGCTGCTGGTCGGCACTCCGGCCGACTTCCCGGCGAACGAGCTGGCGCTGGCCGCCGAGAAGGCGGCCGCGCTGGCCGGCGTCGGCGCGGTCTCGGTGGTGGAGCGGGGCCTGCTGGTCCGGCTGGACGGCATGACGGCCGGCCGGTTGGTGGCCGAGCTGGTCGGGCTGGACGTCCCCGTCGAACGGGTCGGGCCGCACCGGCGGCTGGAGGACGCGTTCCTGTCCCTGATCGGAGGCTCGGCGTGAGCACGTCGACGGCTGACCCCACGGCGACGGCCGACCGCACGGCGACGGCCGACCACGCGGCGGGGTACCGGGCGGGCCGGACCCTGCCACTGTGGGTGGAGGTCGTCCGCCAGCTGCGGCGACGGCGCACCCTGGTGATGACCGGGGTGCTGGCGGCGATGCCGCTGGTCATCCTGGCGGCGTTCCAGATCGGCGGTACGCCGGACCGGGTGAACCGGACCACCTTCATCGAGCTGGCCACCGCCTCCGGGCCGAACTTCGCCGCCACCATGCTCTTCATGGGCACCGGCTTCATGCTGGTCATCCCGGTCGCGCTGTACTGCGGGGACACCGTGGCCGCCGAGGCCAACTGGTCCTCGCTGCGCTACCTGCTGGCCGCGCCGGTGCCCAGGGCCAGGCTGTTGCTGCGCAAGTTCACGGTCGGGCTGCTCTTCTCGGCGGCCACCATCGTGCTGCTGCCGCTGCTCGGACTGGCGGTGGGCACCGCCGCGTACGGCTGGGGCGACCTCAAGCTGCCGACCGGGGTCAGCCTGCCCGCCTCGGCCGTGCTGCCCCGGCTGGCGATCGCGGTGGCCTTCGTGATCCTCAGCGAACTGGTCGTCGCAGCACTGGCGTTCTGGCTGTCCACGGCGACGGACGCGCCGCTCGGCGCGGTCGGCGGGGCGGTGTTCGTCACGATCATCACCGGCGTACTGGACGCGGTCACCGCGCTCGGGTCGCTGCGCGAGTGGCTGCCCTCGCACTGGCAGTACTCATGGGCGGACGCGCTGCAGCCCCAGCTGGAGTGGGGCGGCATGGTCCAGGGCGTCTCGCTCTCGGTCAGCTACGCGATCGTGCTGCTCGCGCTCGCCTTCCGGGGCTTCGCCCGAAAGGACGTGGTGTCCTGAGGCAGTCGGACCGGGCCGTGCGGCCCGGGGGCGGGGCGATGGGTGATGATGGTCGGGACCATGGCCCCTGTACAGCGAAGGATCGAATCCGTGGCCCAGATCGTGCTCCTCCACTCCGCCTACGGACTGCGCCCGGCGGTGTCGGCCGCAGCCGAGCGACTGCGTGCGGCCGGGCACGCGGTGCACACGCCGGACCTGTACGAGGGGCAGGTCTTCGACGACGTCGAGGCCGGGATGGCCTACCGGGACAAGGTCACCAACGACGAGCTGCTGCGGCGGGCCGTCCGGGCGGTCGCGCCGCTGCTGAGCTCGGGCGAGGGCACCGAGCAGGGGCTGGTGTACGCCGGGTTCTCGCTCGGTGGGGCGCTGGCGCAGAACCTGGCGCTGGCGGACGAGCGGGCCCGTGGCCTGCTGCTCCTGCACGGCACCTCGGACATCCGGGAGGACACGCGGACCGGGATCCCGGTCCAGCTGCACGTCGCCGAGCCCGACCCGTTCGAGTCCGAGGACTGGCTGAACACCTGGTACCTGCTGATGTCGCGGGCCGGTGCCGACGTGGAGGTCCACCGCTACCACGGTGCCGGGCACCTCTACACCGACCCCGAGCTGCCGGACTACGACGCCGAGGCCGCCGAGCGGACCTGGGCAGCCGCGCTGGACTTCCTGGCGGACCTGGACGGCTGACACCAGCGGGACCGGGGCCCGGCGGTGCGGCCGGGCCCGCTCCGGGTGGTGCGTCCGGGAAGCAAGGTGAAGGACTAGACTCGGTCGCGCGGATGCGAAAGCCGTGGTCCGGGCCGTGAGGGTGGCTCGGGCCTTACGTGTTTCACCGCTCCGTGATCCAGTACCGAGACCCCGGAGGCCCCGCGTTGAGCGACCAGCCGTACGCGCATCTGCACGTCCACACCGAGTACTCGATGCTGGACGGTGCCGCGCGGCTGAAGCAGCTGTTCAAGGAGGTCGAGCGGCTCGGGCAGACCCATGTCGCGATGACCGACCACGGCAACATGTACGGGGCGGCCGAGTTCCACAAGCAGGCCAAGGCCGCCGGGATCACCCCGGTGATCGGCATCGAGGCGTACGTCGCGCCGGAGTCCCGGTCCAACACCAAGCGCATCCTGTGGGGCCAGCCGCACCAGAAGAAGGACGACGTCTCGGCGTCCGGCGCCTACACCCACAAGACCATCTGGGCCCGGAACAAGGAGGGCCTGCACAACCTCTTCAAGCTGACCTCGCGCTCCTACGCCGAGGGCTGGCTGGTGAAGTGGCCCCGGATGGACAAGGAGATCATCGCCGAGCACGCCGCCGGCCTGATGGCCACCACCGGCTGCCCCTCGGGTGAGGTGCAGACCCGGCTGAGGCTCGGCCAGTTCGACGAGGCGCTGAAGTCCGCCGCCGACTACCAGGAGATCTTCGGCAAGGAGAACTACTTCCTGGAACTGATGGACCACGGCCTGGACATCGAGAAGCGGGTCCGCGACGGGCTGCTGGAGATCAGCAGGAAGCTGAACATCCCGCCGGTGGTCACCAACGACTCGCACTACACCACCGAGGCCGACGCGGGCGCGCACGACCTGCTGCTGTGCGTGCAGACCGGCAAGAACCTCTCCGACCCGGACCGCTTCCGGTTCGACGGCACCGGCTACTACATCAAGTCGGCCGCCGAGATGTACGCCCTGGACTCCTCGGACGCCTGGCAGGAGGGCTGCCGCAACAGCCAACTGCTGGTCGCCCAGCGGGTCGACACCACCGGCATGTTCGAGTTCAAGAACCTCATGCCGCGCTTCCCGATCCCGGAGGGCTTCGAGTCCGAGGCGGACTTCTTCAAGTCCAAGGTCTGGGAGGGCATGGACTGGCGCTTCCCGAACGGCTACGACGAGGAGCACCGCAAGCTCGCCGAGTACGAGATGGACACCATCATCCAGATGGGGTTCCCGGCGTACTTCCTCGTGGTCGCCGACTTCATCATGTGGGCGAAGAGCCAGGGCATCGCGGTGGGGCCGGGCCGTGGCTCGGCGGCCGGTTCGCTGGTCGCGTACGCGATGGGCATCACCGACCTCGACCCGATCCCGCACGGTCTGATCTTCGAGCGGTTCCTCAACCCCGAGCGCATCTCGATGCCCGATGTCGACATCGACTTCGACGAGCGCCGGCGCGGTGACGTGATCCGCTACGTGACGGAGAAGTGGGGCTCCGACAAGGTCGCCATGATCGTCACGTACGGCACCATCAAGGCGAAGGCCGCCATCAAGGACTCCTCGCGCGTCCTCGGCTACCCGTACGCGATGGGCGACCGGATCACCAAGGCGATGCCGCCGGACGTGATGGGCAAGGGCATCCCGCTGTCCGGCATCACCGACTCCTCGCACCCCCGCTACAGCGAGGCGGGCGAGATCCGCGGCCTGTACGAGACCGATCCGGACGTCAGGAAGGTCATCGACACCGCGCGCGGTATCGAGGGCCTGATCCGCCAGCCCGGTGTGCACGCGGCCGGTGTCATCATGTCCGCCGAGCCGCTGACCGACCACATCCCGGTCTGGACCCGGCACACCGACGGTGTGACCATCACGCAGTTCGACTATCCGACCTGTGAGGGCCTCGGCCTTCTCAAGATGGACTTCCTCGGCCTGCGCAACCTCACGATCATGGACGACGCCGTCAAGGCGATCGAGAAGAACAAGGGCATCAAGATCAACCTGCTTGATCTGCCCCTGGACGACAAGCCCACCTACGAACTGCTCGCCCGCGGTGACACGCTCGGCGTCTTCCAGCTCGACGGCGGGCCGATGCGCTCGCTGCTGCGGCTGATGAAGCCCGACAACTTCGAGGACATCTCCGCCGTCCTCGCGCTGTACCGCCCGGGCCCGATGGGCGTCAACTCGCACACCAACTACGCCCTGCGCAAGAACGGCCAGCAGGAGATCACCCCGATCCACCCGGAGCTGGAGAAGCCGCTGGAGGAGGTGCTCCGACCGACCTACGGCCTGATCGTCTACCAGGAGCAGGTGCAGAAGGCCGCGCAGATCCTGGCCGGCTACTCGCTCGGCCAGGCCGACCTGCTGCGCCGGGCGATGGGCAAGAAGAAGAAGGAGATCCTGGAGGCGGAGTTCGTCCCGTTCCAGAAGGGCTGCCGCGAGCGCGGCTACTCGGACGCGGCCATCCAGGCGGTCTGGGACGTCCTGGTCCCGTTCTCAGGCTACGCGTTCAACAAAGCGCACACCGCCGGGTACGGACTGGTCTCGTACTGGACCGCGTACCTCAAGGCCAACTACCCGGCCGAGTACATGTCCGGCCTGCTCACCTCGGTCAAGGACGACAAGGACAAGTCCGCGGTCTACCTCAACGAGTGCCGCAAGATGGGCATCCAGGTGCTCCCGCCGGATGTGAACGAGTCGGACTCGGACTTCACCCCGCACGGCAGCGACACCGTCCGGTTCGGTCTCACCGCGATCCGCAACGTCGGTGGCCCGGTGGTGGATTCGATGATCCGCACCCGGAAGGCCAAGGGGAAGTACACCTCGTTCCCGGACTTCCTGGACAAGGTCGAATCGGTGGTCTGCAACAAGCGGACGGTCGAATCCCTCATCAAGGCAGGCGCGTTCGACTCGCTCGGGCACACCCGCAAGGGCCTGACCGCCCAGTTCGAGCCGATGATCGACAACGTGGTCGGGATCAAGCGCAAGGAGGCCGAGGGGCAGTTCGACCTGTTCGGCGGGGGAGACACCAGCGACGAGCCGAGCTTCGGCCTCGACGTGGTGTTCTCCGAGGAGGAGTGGGACAAGGGCTTCCTGCTCACCCAGGAACGGGAGATGCTCGGCCTCTACGTCTCCTCGCACCCGTTGCACGGCATCGAGCACGTCCTCACCGAGAAGGCGGACTGCGCGGTCGCCGACCTCGCCGAGCGCCCCGACGGCACCATCGTCACCATCGGCGGCATCATCTCGGGCCTCCAGCGGAAGATGACCAAGCAGGGCAACGCCTGGGCCATCGCCACGGTGGAGGACCTGGCCGGTTCGATCGACTGCATGTTCTTCCCGGCCAGCTACCAGCTGGTCTCCTCCCAACTGGTCGAGGACGCCGTGGTGTTCGTCCGCGGCAAGCTGGACAAGCGGGAGGACGTACCGCGGCTGATGGGCATGGAGCTGTCCGTACCGGACCTCTCCAACGCGCACGCCGAGGCGCCGATCGTCATCTCGATCCCGAGCGTGAAGATCACCCCGCCGCTGGTGGCCCGGCTCGGTGAGGTGCTCGCCCACCACAAGGGCACCACGGAGGTGCGGCTGCGGCTGGAGGGAGCCCGGCAGACCACGGTGCTCCGGCTGGACCGGCACCGGGTGAAGTCGGACCCGGCGCTGTTCGGGGACCTCAAGCAGTTGCTCGGGCCCAGCTGCCTGGCGAGCTAGCGGAGTCGTCCGCGGGGAACCGCGCGGGCCCGGCCGGGCCCGAGGCGCTCGGCCGGCCCGCGCGGTTCCCCGTCCGCCACCGGGCACCGGTCAGCAGGCCCGGTTGCCGAGCCCGGCCGGGACGGCGGTGTGCAGGGCGGCGATGAACGCGGCCACGGCCGGATGGGCACCGGCTCCGGCGCGGAACGCGGTACGGGTGCGCCGGTACATCGGCAGCCGGGTGAGCACCACCCCCGGATGCGCCCCCGCCGTCACCCCGAGGTGCGGGACCAGCGCCACCCCCTGGCCGACCGCCACCAGGGCCAGCACCGTGGTGAAGTCGTCGATCCAGTGCCTGACCTGCGGAGTGAACCCGGCCGCCGCGCAGGCGCGTTGGGCCATGGTGTGGCAGAGCGTGCCGAGCGGGGCCATGATCCACGGCGCTTCCCGCTGTTCGCCGAGGCCGCCCGGGGAGAGCGCGGCGAGGTACATCGGCTCGGTGAACAGCGGCGCGGTCACCGCCAGCCCCGGCTCCGGCTCGACCGGGACCAGGTCGTACTCGTGGACCAGCGCCACGTCCAGCTCGCCCGCCCGCACCGCGGCGGCCACTCCGGCCGGATCCACCTCGGTCACCATCGGCACCAACCCCGGGTGGCGGCCGGCCAGTTCGGCCAGTGCGGCCGGGATGATCGCGCGGGCAGCCGACGGATACGTCCCGATCCGCAACGGACCGGCCAACCCCTGGCGGGCGTGCGCCAGTTCCGCGCCCGCCTGCTCCAGTCGCTCCAGCACCGCCTCCGCGTGCCGGACCAGGTTCCGCCCGGCCGGAGTGAGTGCGACCCGGCGCCCGGTGCGCTCCAGCAGCGGCACCCCGGCCTCCCGCTCCAGCGCCGACAGCTGCTGGGAGACCGCGGACGGTGAGAACGAGAGCGAGTCGGCGACCGCGGCGATGGTGCCGAGATGGGCGAGTTCGCGCAGCAGGCGCAGACGGCGGACATCGAGCATCAGGCCACCTTACGAGAAGCTTCGGAAATGTGAACTGGACCTGCACGGTGTCCAGGCCGCAGGCTCTGAGGCATGGAACTTCAGGGGATCTACGTACCGCTGATCACACCGTTCGACGAAGACGGCGCCATCGCCACCGAGGCACTGGAGCGACTGGCGCACTCGGTGCTGGACCAGGGTGCCGCCGGGCTGGTCGCGCTCGGCACCACCGGCGAGCCCGCCACCCTGGACGAGGACGAGCGGCGCGCCGTCACCGAGGTCTGCGCCCGGGTCTGCCGGGAGCGCGGCGCCACGCTGATCGTCGGCGCGGGCGGCAACGACACCAGGCGCAGCGCCGAGCAGCTCGCCGCGCTGACCGGGGTGGACGCGGCGCTGGTCACCGTCCCGGCCTTCACCCGTCCGGGCGAGGCCGGAGTGCTGGCGCACTTCGAGTACCTGGCCGAGCGGAGCGCCGTACCGTTGGTCATCTACCACATCCCGTACCGCACCGGGCAGGCGCTCGGCGCCGCCACCCTGCGCAGGCTGCTGTCGCTGCCGGGGATCGCGGGGGTCAAGTACGCGGCGGGTGGGATCGACGGGAGCACCGTGGAACTGCTCGCCGGTGGCGGCGGCGGAGTGCTGGGCGGGGACGACACGGTGATCTCGCCGCTGCTCGCACTGGGCGCGTGCGGGGGCATCCTGGCCTCGGCACACCTGGCCACCGGGCGGTTCGTGGAGCTGGCGGACGCCTGGCGCAAGGGCGACGCGGTGAGGGCCAGGGAGCTGGGCGCCCGGCTCGCCGAGCTCTCGGCAGCCTGCTTCGCGGAGCCCAACCCGACCGTGACCAAGGGGGTGCTGCACGCGCGCGGGGTGATTCCCACGCCGGCGGTGCGGCTGCCGCTGCTCCCGGCAGAGGAGGTGTCGGTGGCGCGGGCGCTGGAGCTGCTCGCGGCGCTCGACGACTGACGGACGGTACCCGGGGCGAGGGTCGCCCCACGCGCTCCGAGGGGTTCGCGCCCGGCCCACCGGGCGCCCCCGGCGGCCCCCGGGCGGTGACCACAGCGTGGGACGAAATCCCGGATCCGGCCGTCGACCAGGCATGATGGCCAGGTGCGGGGCCAGAACGAGCACAGCAGAACTACAGGAGGAGTCCGATGAGGATCGGCATCGTAGGAGCCACCGGCCAGGTCGGCGGCGTGATGCGCCGCGTACTGGCCGAGCGCAACTTCCCGGTGGAGCAGCTGAGGTTCTTCGCCTCGGCCCGTTCGGCCGGTCAGACCCTGGAGTGGCAGGGCAGTGCGATCACGGTCGAGGACGCCGCCACGGCCGACTACAGCGGTCTGGACATCGTGCTCTTCTCGGCCGGCGGTGCCACCTCCAAGGCGCTGGCGCCCAAGGTCGCCGCGGCCGGCGCGGTCGTGATCGACAACTCCTCGGCCTGGCGCCGCGATCCCGAGGTGCCGCTGGTGGTCGCCGAGGTCAACCCCCACGCGATCCTCCACCGCCCCAAGGGCATCATCGCCAACCCGAACTGCACCACCATGGCGGCCATGCCGGTGCTGCGTCCGCTGCACCAGGAGGCCGGCCTGGTCTCCCTGGTGGTCGCCACCTACCAGGCGGTCTCCGGCAGCGGCCTGGCCGGTGTGGCCGAGCTGCAGCAGCAGGCGGGCAAGGTGGTGGACGGCGCCCAGGCACTGGTGCACGACGGGTCGGCCGTCGAGTACCCCGAGCCGCAGGTCTACAAGCGCCCGATCGCCTTCAACGTGGTGCCGCTGGCCGGCTCGATCGTGGACGACGGCTCGTTCGAGACCGACGAGGAGCAGAAGCTCCGCCACGAGAGCCGCAAGATCCTGGAGATCCCCGGGCTGAAGGTCTCCGGCACCTGCGTCCGGGTCCCGGTCTTCACCGGCCACTCGCTGCAGGTCAACGCCCGCTTCGCGGCCGGGATCACCCCGCAGCGCGCGTACGAACTGCTGGCGAAGGCGCCCGGCGTCGAGCTGTCCGAGATCCCGACCCCGCTGCAGGCGGCCGGTCAGGACCCGACCTACGTCGGCCGGATCCGGGTGGACGAGACGGTCGAGCACGGCCTGTCGCTCTTCCTCTCCAGCGACAACCTGCGCAAGGGCGCCGCGCTCAACGCCGTCCAGGTGGCCGAGCTGGTCGCCGCCGAGCTCAAGGGCCGCTGACCGGTCCCCTTCCCCGGTGCCGGGCCTCCTGGGAGGCCCGGCCTCCCGCTCTTCAGGTCAGGGCTGAGGGTGCGCCGCGACCGTGACCGTGAGCGGGGACGAGACCGCGCCGCCCGTCCACTTGTCGCCGGGGGAGTACCACTCGTACTCGCCCGAGGCCGTGGCCCGCACGTGCGCCGTCATGGTTCCGGTGGCGTCCGAGACGGCGGTGGCGACCGTGCTCCAGAGCGTGCTGCCGTGCGGGCGGAACTGGAGGTAGGCCGTCCCGCCCTCGTAGCCGTGGTACTTGTTGTCGCTCCAGAACGCCCGGTTCAGCCAGCCCTTGACCGTCAGCTCCTGTCCGGCGGTGGCGTGCGAGGGCACGCCGTAGCCGGAGACCCGGGCCGCCCGCTTGAGCGAGAAGCCGCCCGCGGTCTGGCCGACGAACCGGTCGCCGTCATTGGCGTTCACCTTGAGGTCCACGAACCAGGTGCCGGCCTCGTCGTTGTAGACGTCCTTCCTGGACGGGTCCACCGTCGCCGTGCCCCGGCAGACCGAGACGGTGTGCGAGGTCGGCTCGCACGTCATCGGGCTGACCTTCAGTACGCCGTACGAGGGCCCCCAGACGCCGATCGGACTCACCGAGCGGATACCGGAGTCGTCCTGTGCCGTCACCTCCACCGGGAAGGTGATCGGGTCGGTCGGGCCGACCAGGATCGTGTGACCCTTGTTGACGGTGATCCCGAGCACCCGGGTGTCGCCCTGTGAGGTGTCGGTGGTGACGGTGGGCACCAGCAGTACCGCTCCTGCCGCCAGCACGCTCGCCGCGCACAGAACCGCGATTCTCTTCCGCATCAGTCCCTCAGTGTTGCCAGTGGCCGGGCCCGCTCTTGCCACACATGATCCGATCGGACGGTTCACCGCCCGCTCGGAGGGTAAAGAAGTGCGCAACGGTAGTGCGGTCCGGGGTCCAGCGCCCCCGCAGGGTGCACCGGCGCACCTCCGGTCACCGGTGGCCGACCCGGAGAAGAGGTGCGAATCATGGACCGCTGCGCCGTCCTCGTGGACGCCGGATACCTGTTGGGAGCAGCCGCCAGCCTACTGGCCGGAGAACCTTCCCGTTCCCGGGTGTCGGTGGACCATACCGCTCTGATCGCCGCGCTGCGGGCCCGGGCCGAGACCGAGACCGGGCTTCCGCTGCTCCGGATCTACTGGTTCGACGCGGCCCCGGACCGTCGTCCGCTGCCCGAACACCGCAGGCTCCGGGTGCTGCCCCGGGTCACCGTACGCCTGGGCGCGCTCACCCGCGCCGAGGGCCGTTGGGTGCAGAAGGGCGTGGACGCCGTGATGCACGCCGAACTCGCCGAACTCGCCCGCAACCGCGCCTGCGCCGATGTGGTGCTGGTCACCGGGGACGGCGACCTGCTGCCCGGCATGATGTCCGCCAAGGAGCACGGTGTGGTCGTCCACCTGTGGGCGCTGCAGGCCGCCGACGGCGACTTCAACCAGTCCGAGGACCTGGTCGGCGAGGCCGACGAGCGTCGGGTGCTGGACCGCGAGTGGATCGAGGCATGGGTGCGGCTGCGCGAGGCCGCGCCCGCCCATCCGCTCGGCGAGCCCCGCCCCGAGATCGCCCAACTGCTCGCCGCCCCGCCCGCCGCGGGCCACCCCGGGCACCCGGTCGCCCCGCCCGGCCCGGAGCAGCCGGCCGCCCTCGCCGACGAGACCCGGCAGGCCGCCGCGCTCAAGGTGGTCCCGACCCCGAGGGACCTCGCCCACCGGGCACCCGCCCCCGCCGCCGCGCCGGCCTCGATCGTGCTGCGCTGGTCCTCCGAACGCGGCTGGGCGGACCGGCCCGGCGCGGAGAACCACGGCAGTGGCGACAGCCTGCCGATACTCGCCCAGCTCACCACCGCCGAGCAGCGCTGGGCCGACCGCGAGGAGGACATCACCAAGATCGGCGGTGACGCCCACGAGGTCGGGCAGGTCTTCGCCCGGCGCTGGATCGACCGCCTCGGCTCGCCCTCCCGGCTCACCCCGCTGTGGACCGACTACCCGCGCATCCCGCACCGCCTCGACGGTGAGCTGCTGCGCTACGCCGCCCGGTTCGGACTGCTCGCGCACAAGGACGACCAGATCGACGAGCACGACCGCTACGCGATCCGGGCCGGCTTCTGGAAGGAGCTCGCCGCCCGGGTGCCCGGCGGCGAGGCGCTGTGTGCCGACGGTCCCGCCGACGGGTGAGCCCACCGGGCGGCGGGCCGGGACGGCGTCGGTGATTGCAGCCCCCTCGTCCTGATCTGCTCTGCGGGCGCGTAGAGTCTTCGACCGTGAGCGACACCGACCGGCCGGCCCCGCAGGCCGGGCCGCAAGGCGACCTCGGCGGTACCGGGCGATACACCGGGCAGTGCTGCACCGTACGAGACCTTGCCAAGACCTACCGCAGCCCGAGCCGGGGCCTGGGCCGAGGCCGCAGCCGTGACGCCGCCGCGGGCGCCGAGCGCGGCGCCACGGGCGAGGTCCGGGCCAACGACGGCATCGACCTGGACATCGAGTGCGGCGAGATCTTCGGACTGCTCGGCCCGAACGGCGCCGGGAAGTCCACCCTGGTCCGCCAGCTCACCGGGCTGCTGCGCCCCGACCGGGGCAGTGTGCACATCCTCGGCCACGACATCGTCCGCCACCCCGAACGGGCCGCCCGGCTGCTCGCCTACCTCGGGCAGGAGTCCACCGCGCTGGACGAGCTGACCGTGGCCCTGGCCGCCGAGACCACCGGCCGGCTGCGCGGGCTCACCCCGGTGCGGGCCCGCGGTGAGACGGCCGACGTACTGGCCGAGCTCGGCCTCGAACCGATCGCGCACCGTCCGCTCGCCAAGCTCTCCGGCGGCCAGCGCCGGCTGGCCTGCTTCGCCGCCGCCCTGGTGGGCGAGCGGCCGCTGCTCGTCCTGGACGAGCCCACCACCGGCATGGACCCGGTCGCCCGCCGTGCCGTCTGGTCGGCGGTGGACCGCCGCCGCGCCGAGCGCGGCACCACCGTGCTGCTGGTCACCCACAACGTGATCGAGGCGGAGACCGTCCTGGACCGGGTCGCCGTGGTCGACCGCGGCCGGGTGATCGCCTGTGACACGCCCGGCGGCCTGAAGGCCCTGGTCGACGGTGACGTCCGGCTGGACCTGGTCTGGCGGACCGAGGCCCCGACCGACGTCCCCGCCGTCGCCCGGATCGCCGAGCAGGCCGAGCGCTCGGGCCGCCGCTGGACCGTCCGCACCAGCCCCGAGCAGGCCCGGGAGCTGGTCACCGCGGTGACCACCGGCCCCGCCTTCGCGGCCCTGGACGACTTCACCCTGGCCACCCCGAGCCTGGAGGACGTCTATCTCAAGCTGGGCGGCCGAGGCGGAGGGCTGGCGAAGTGAGGCCGGGGCATCCGCGTGCCGGGGCCGAGGGGGCGGCTATCGGTGACGGAAGAGTGATGATCGTTTCTTTCGAGGTGGACCGGTGACCCTGCTCGACCGTCCGGCGGCGGTGACCGAGACCGCCGCTCCGCTCGCGCCCGCCGCGCGGCTGCTGCCCGCACTGGCCGCCGTCTACCGGGCCCAGCTGGCCCGGGCCAGGGTGGCCCGGATCCCGCTGCTCTTCGTGGCGACCTTCCAGTCGCTCGGCATCCTGGTCATGATGCGCGGGGTGGTGGACGCCGGGGAGAACTCCGCCGCGCGCGCCGTGGTCGCGGGCTCCAGCGTGCTCGTGGTCGCCTTCGTGGCGCTCAACCTGCTAGCCCAGTACTTCGGCAAGCTCCGGGCCACCGGCGGACTGGACCACTACGCGACGCTGCCCGTCCCGCCCGCCGCCGTGGTGCTCGGGGCGGCCGGCGCGTACGCCTCGTTCACCGTGCCAGGTGCGCTGGTGACGGCCGCGGTGGGCGCGGTGATGTTCTCGCTGCCGCTGGCCAATCTGTGGGTGCTGCTGGTGGTCGTCCCGCTCGCCGGCGCCGCGCTGTCCGGTCTCGGGGCGGCCTGCGGGCTGCTCGCACCGCGCCAGGAGATCGCCACCCTGCTGGGCCAGCTCGGGATGTCCGCCGCCCTGCTGCTGGGCGTCCTGCCGGTGGACCACCTGCCGCAGGCCGTCCGCTGGCTGCGCGACCTGATGCCCTCGACGTACGGTGTCGAGGCCTTCGCCCGCACCTTCGGCCCCGGGCCCGACTGGGCGGCCGTGGCCGGCGACCTGGCGGTCTGTGCGGCGGTCGGCCTCGCCTCGCTGACCCTGGCGACCTGGGCGTACCGCCGGGCGACCACCCGCTGAGCCGGGCGGGGCGGGGCCTGCGACGAGGGCGGATCCGTCCGGATCCGGCGAGTCGTGAAACGATGGGCCCGTGACCGTACCGAACACACCTGCGGAGCCGGGAGCCGAGCAGGTGCCCGACGCCGACCCGTACGCAGCCGATCTGGACCTCCGCGAGTCGCCGCGGGAACGGCGGCCGCTGCTGCCGGAGGTGAAGATCGCCGCGGTGCTGACGGTGGCCGGGGTGCTGCTGGGCGTCGTCGTCGGTCTGCTCTGGCTCTGGCTGGCACCCCGGGTGATGCTCGTAGCCGCCAGCGACGCCATCCGGTACGTCGATCCCGAAGGGGAGCAGCGGGCCGGCGCGGACAGCCTCTTCGCGCTGCTCGGGCTGGGCGCCGGGGCGGTCAGTGCGTTGGCCGCCTTCCTGCTCACCCGGGCGCGGGGCGGCGGCGTCGCCGTCGCGGCCGGCCTGACCGCGGGCGGCGTGCTCGGGTCGCTGCTCGCCTGGCAGCTCGGGGTCCGGCTCGGGCCGAGTACGGACGTGGTCGCGAACGCCAAGGCGGCCGGGATGGGCGTGCAGTTCAGCGCCGCGCTCCAGCTCGGTGCGAAGGGCGCGCTGATGGTGTGGCCGATGACCGCGCTGGTGGTGCTGCTGATCCTGTCGGCCGCCTTCGGCAAGCGGGAGGAGGACCCGCCGCCGTACTGGGCGGGCCCGGAGTGGACCGGCCCCGGTGAGCCGGCCGTCCGCCCCGAGGACGGGAACGCCCCCGCGCCCACGGAGAGCGCGGAGCAGCCCGAGGAGAACCCGGAGCCCCCGACCGGACAGGGGTCCACTCCGCCCGCGTAGGCCAGGCAGGCCCTAGCGGCTGATGGGGGCCGTACGGGCGCCCGTGAGGGCGGCGAGGTCGGCGGGGGAGAGCTCGACCTCGAGGCCGCGGCGGCCGGCCGACACGTAGACGGTCGGGTGGTCGAGGGCGCCGGTGTCCAGGACGGTGCGCAGCGGACGGCGCTGGCCGAGCGGGGAGATGCCGCCCCGGACGTAGCCGCTGCTGCGCTCGGCGGCCGCCGGGTCGGCCATCGCCGCCCGTTTCCCTCCGACGGCGGCGGCCAGCGCCTTGAGGTCGAGCTGCTTCGACACCGGGACGATGCCGACCGTCAGAGTGCCGTCCACGTCGGCGACCAGGGTCTTGAAGACCCGGCCGCCGTCCACGCCCAGGGCCTCGGCGGCCTCGCCGCCGTAGCAGGCGGCCGCCGGATCGTGCTCGTAGGCGTGCACGGTGAAGGCGACCCCGGCCGCCTCCAGCGTCACCGTCGCGGGCGTGCCCTGCCCGCCCTTCGTCCTCTTCGCCACAGTCGCCCCTCGGTCCTCGGCTCCGTCGGTTCGGTCAGTTCGGGCTGAACGCCTGGCGGGTCAGGTCCGCCGCGGGCAGCGACGGCAGCCGGGCGATCAGTGCGGTCTCGCGGCGCAGCAGTTCCAGCTCGATGGTGAGCCGCTGCGCGGTGTCGGGGCAGGCGAGCAGTTGCTGCTTGACGGGGGTGGGCAGTACGGAGGCTGCCGCGACCAGGTACGAGAGCACCTGCGGGTCGGTCGGCAGCTCCTGCTCCCCGGCCAGGCTGGCCTCCCGTGCGCCCGCCAGCCGCTTGCGGTAGGCGAAGAAGGCCCGCTCCACGCCGGCCGCGAGGGCGCCGGCCCCCTCGCCCGGCTGCTCCTCGATCGGTTCGGTCTCGCCGACCAGGTAGGGGCCGCTCGGATCCACGCGGTGCAGCCGGAACCGGGTGGTGCCGGTGACCAGCAGTTCGTACTGGCCGCCGGGGAGCTCCTTCGCGGAGGCGATCGAGGCCACGCAGCCGACCCGGTGCAGGGCCTCCAGCGGCTCGCCGGTCACGGTGCCCAGGCCGTCCAGCGGACCGGCCGGGCCGTCCGGCTCGCGGACCGGTGCGACCTCCCGGCCGTCCCGGATCGCCACCACCCCGAACCGGCGCGGCGGGTCCTCCGGCTGGGCCATCAGGTCGGCGACCAGCCGCTGGTAGCGCTCCTCGAAGACGCGCAGGGGCAGGACGAGCCCCGGGTACAGGACCGTGTTGAGCGGGAAGAGCGGGAGCCGTTCAGTCACGGCGGACAGACTAGACGGCCGAAGGCCCGCCGTGCGCAGGGCTTTCACCCCCGGTGGCGGAACGGGGCCCGGTACCCCGGCCGGGGCCGCCCGGGAGCTCACCCGCGCTGGAGCATCCGGGTGGCGCCGGTGACCACGGTGGTGGCCAGCAGCCAGCCGGATATCACCATGCCGGCCACCACCCACTGCCCGGCCAGGTCCGGGTTCCAACCGTCCTGGCTGAGGTCGACCACCGGGATCACCTTGCTGAGCGCGAACAGGGCGGGGTTCCAGGTCGGCCGCTCGTCGGCCTTCAGCGGGGCCGGGTGGTGGCCGAGGAAGTACAGGGTGCCGAGCGCCCAGGTGACGAGCAGCCAGAGCGCGGCCCGGCCGGGACGGTAGCCGTAGCCGACGGTGGCGTCCTGGAGCAGGCCCCAGAGGCGTCCCGGCAGCGGCAGGGTGGCGCGGCGCCGGCGCTGCTTGGCGTACTGGACCTCGCGGGCGTCCTCGTCCCGGCCGTCCCGGCGCAGGGCGGCGGCCAGCTGCTCGTACGGTTCGGGCTGGAACTCGCCGAGGGAGTTCTCCAGCCAGGTGATCCGCTGCTGGACGGTGAAGGTCCCGGCGGGGCGCAGGGACTCGTAGGTGAAGCCGGTGAGGCCGACTCCGGCGGTCGCGGGCCAGGCACCGGGGGCATCGACCAGGTTGCCGACCCGGGCGCGGGTCAGGGTGACCCGGCCGGTGGGCGGGGTGCGGCAGGTGAAGCGCAGCTCGGGGGTCTGGATCCGGTTGAGCGAGAGTTCCTGGTCGGGGCCGAGGCGGAACTCGGCGTCGGAGATCAGGCAGGCGTTGTCGAAGCGGCCGTCGGAGATCCGCACCCGTCCGTGGGAGCGGAACGGGGTGGTCGAGGTGCTGACGACGGTGGCGTCGCCGTACCCGGAGCCGTAGACGGCGGAGGAGGTCACCCAGCCGCTGTCGTTCGAACCGCTCAGGTAGAGCGTGTGGCCGACGGTGATGCGCGGGGCGTTGAGCGAGTAGCCGTCGGCGGTGCCGCGCAGCCGGGCGCCGCGCAGCGAGAGCCGGCCGCCGACCCGGGCGGAGCGCAGGCTGAGCTCGCCGTGGGCCTCCAGCCGGTCGGCCTCCAGGTCGTGGCTGACCGAGAGCCCGTCGGCGGCCATGGCGCGGCCGTAGCCGTCGTGGCCGAGCCGGGTCTGGTTGAGCAGAAGGTCGGTGCCTATCCGCGCATCGGTGAGCCGGATGCCGCGGTCGATCCGGCAGCGGGCGAGGTGCAGGTCGCCGGTGGTGGTCAGCCGGGAGGCCTCGAGACGGCCCAGCCGGCAGCCGACCAGGCGGACGGTCCCCACGGTGGCCTCGGAGATCAGGACCTTCCCGGTGAAGCGGCACCAGCGCAGTTCCAGGTAGTGCGTGACGTCGGCGCCGGCCAGGGTGAGCCGGCCGCTGATCAGTGCGCCGACGAGTTTGAGGGACGCGACACGCCCGGGGTGTGCGGAAGGACCGGCGAGCAGCAAACGGGCGATCACCTCGGCCCTGATGGTCCGCTCGGGTCCCCAGGAATGCTCCGAAAAGGGGTCGTCCACCTCGGTGCCTTCCGAGTCCGGCCCACCACTGCGTCCATCCCGCCCGGCGGTGGGGAGGAAGACGCCGTCACCCCGGTCGGGAAAGGCCCGGAGGTCATATGTCTCCCCCTTGCGGAAGGCTTCCCACAGGCCCGCTTCGGCCGCGGTCCAGTCGCTCGGTGGCTGTTCCGTCATGGTTTCCCCCGTGATCTTCGTCTGTCTCGGCTTTCGTATCACGGACTGAAATGCGCGGCCGCCACTTCTGGCCACTCCTTACACTTGCTCCTGTGATCTCCCGAATTGACCTGCGCGGCTCCGACCTCATGGACCTGCGCGACGTGCTGCCCCGTGCCGAGTTCGACGTGGAAGCCGCCCTGGAGAAGGTGCGGCCGATCTGCGAGGACGTGCGCCATCGCGGTGTCGCGGCACTGATCGAGATCACCGAGCGCTTCGACGGCGTCCGGCTGGAGACCACCCGGGTCCCGCAGGAGCGGATCGACGAGGCGCTGGTCGGCCTGGACCCGAAGGTGCGGGCCGCGCTGGAGGAGTCGATCCGCCGCGCCCGGCTGGTCCACCGCGAGCAGCGCCGCACCGACCACACCACCCAGGTTGTGCCCGGTGGCACGGTGTCCGAGCGCTGGGTGCCGGTCGACCGGGTCGGCCTGTACGTGCCGGGCGGCCTGGCCGTCTACCCGTCCTCCGTGGTGATGAACGTCGTCCCGGCGCAGGAGGCCGGGGTCGAGGGCATCGCGGTCACCTCGCCGCCGCAGAAGGCCTTCGGCGGCTCGGTGCACCCGACGATCCTGGCGGCCTGTGCGCTGCTCGGCGTCACCGAGGTGTACGCGGCCGGCGGCGCCCAGGCGATCGCGATGTTCGCGTACGGCACCGAGGAGTGCCGCCCGGTCAATCTGGTGACCGGCCCCGGCAACATCTACGTGGCCGCCGCCAAGCGCCTGCTCAAGGGCCGGATCGGCATCGACGCCGAGGCGGGCCCGACCGAGATCGCGGTCCTGGCCGACGACAGCGCCTCGGCGCGCGAGGTGGCCGCCGACCTGATCAGCCAGGCCGAGCACGACCCGATGGCCGCCTCGGTGCTGGTCACCGACTCCCTCGCGCTGGCCGAGGCGGTGGAGCTGGAACTCAAGGAGCAGGTCGCCCGGACCAGGCACCGCGAGCGGGTCACCACCGCGCTGGGCGGCAAGCAGTCCGGCATCGTGCTGGTGGACGACGTCGAGCAGGGCCTCGCGGTGGTCAACGCCTACGCCGCCGAGCACCTGGAGATCCAGACCCGGGACGCCCGCGCGGTCGCCGCCCGGGTGCGCAACGCGGGCGCGATCTTCATCGGCCCGTTCGCGCCGGTCTCGCTCGGCGACTACGCGGCCGGCTCCAACCACGTGCTGCCGACCGGCGGCTGCGCCTGCCACTCCTCCGGTCTGTCGGTGCAGTCCTTCCTGCGCGGCATCCACGTCGTGGACTACTCGCGCGAGGCGCTGGCCGGCGTCGCCGCGCACGTGGTCAACCTGGCCGACGCCGAGGACCTGCCGGGACACGGCGACGCGATCCGGGCCCGCTTCGACTGGACGGTACCGGGACAGTGAAGATCGACGACCTCCCCATCCGTGACGAGCTGCGCGGCCAGTCCCCGTACGGCGCGCCGCAGCTGGACGTGCCCGTCCAGCTGAACACCAACGAGAACCCGTACCCGCTGCCCGAGCCGCTGGTCGCCCGGATCGCCGAGCGGGTCGCCGAGGCCGCCCGCCACCTCAACCGCTACCCCGACCGGGACGCCGTCGAGCTGCGCGAGGCGCTGGCCGCGTACCTGACCAGGACCACCGGCTTCCGGCGCGGCCGCGAGCAGGTCTGGGCCGCCAACGGCTCCAACGAGATCCTCCAGCAGCTGCTGCAGACCTTCGGCGGCCCCGGCCGCACCGCGCTCGGTTTCGAGCCCTCGTACTCGATGCACGCGCTCATCTCCCGTGGCACCGGCACCGGTTGGATCTCCGGCCCGCGCAACGACGACTTCACCATCGACCTGGCGGCGGCCAGGGCGGCGATCGCCGAGCACCGCCCCAACGTGGTGTTCATCTGCTCGCCGAACAACCCGACCGGCACCGCCGTCGCCGTCGACACCGTGCTCGCCCTGTACGAGGCGGCGCAGGCCGCCCGGCCCAGCCTGGTGGTCGTGGACGAGGCGTACGTCGAGTTCTCGCACCGCCCCTCGCTGCTGCCGCTGCTGGACGGCCGCCCCAACCTGGTGGTCAGCCGCACCATGTCCAAGGCCTTCGGCGCCGCCGGGCTGCGCCTGGGCTACCTGGCCGCCGACGCCGCCGTGGTGGACGCGGTGCAGCTGGTCCGGCTGCCCTACCACCTGTCGGCCGTCACCCAGGCAACCGCGCTGGCCTGCCTGGAGTACACCGACACCCTGCTCGGTTACGTCCAGCAGCTGAAGGGCGAGCGGGACCGGGTGGTGGACTCGCTGCGCGAGCTCGGGCTCGAAGTCACCGACTCCGACGCCAACTTCATCCAGTTCGGCCGCTTCGCCGACACCCGTGCGGTCTGGCAGGCGATTCTCGACCAGGGCGTCCTGGTCCGCGACAACGGTGTGCCCGGATGGCTGCGCGTCACCGCCGGCACCCCCGCCGAGAACGACGCCTTCCTGGACGCCGTCCGGCTGGTCCTCCCGCCCTCCTCGCCCGCGATCGGGCGGGGGCACCCCCAGCCGAAGGCTGGGGGCGAGGGGCCCGAACCCACCCCCACCCTTGCCGGAGCGCGTCCCGCGCGCGCGGCCAGTCAGGAGCTGTAGCAACCTCATGTCCCGTATCGGACGCGTCGAACGCACCACCAAGGAGACCTCGGTCCTGGTCGAGATCGACCTCGACGGCACCGGAAGGACCGACATCTCCACGGGCGTCGGGTTCTACGACCACATGCTCGACCAGCTGGGCCGGCACGGTCTGTTCGACCTGACCGTCAAGACCGACGGCGACCTGCACATCGACACCCACCACACCATCGAGGACACCGCCCTCGCGCTGGGTGCCGCCTTCCGGCAGGCGCTCGGCGACAAGGTCGGCATCTACCGCTTCGGCAACTGCACCGTGCCGCTGGACGAGTCGCTCGCCCAGGTGACCGTGGACCTCTCGGGCCGCCCCTACCTGGTGCACACCGAGCCCGAGGGCATCGCGCCGATGATCGGCAGCTACGACACCACGATGACCCGGCACATACTCGAGTCGTTCGTCGCCCAGGCACAGATCGCGCTGCACGTCCACGTCCCGTACGGGCGCAACGCGCACCACATCGTGGAGTGCCAGTTCAAGGCCCTGGCACGGGCGCTGCGGTACGCCAGTGAACGTGACCCGCGCGCGGCGGGCATCCTCCCCTCGACGAAGGGCGCGCTGTGAGCAAGTCCGCCACGCTGCTGATCATCGCCGGGCTGTTCCTGTCCGGCGGCGTGTACTCGTTCTGGAAGCAGAAGCAGTCCAAGAGCGTGATCGCGGTGCTCGCGATCGGTGCGGCGCTGTGCCTCGCCTCCGGCATCATGCGCCTCTAGAGACCGGAAGACTGACATGTCCAAGAATGTTGTGGTGCTGGACTACGGCTCCGGTAACCTCCGCTCCGCCCAGCGCGCCCTCGAGCGCACCGGCGCGCACGTCACCGTCACCTCGGACTTCCAGCAGGCGATGGACGCGGACGGCCTGCTGGTCCCCGGCGTCGGCGCCTTCGAGGCGTGCATGCGCGGGCTGAAGGCGGTGCGCGGCGAGCAGATCATCGGCCGCCGGCTGGCCGGCGGCCGCCCGGTGCTCGGCATCTGCGTCGGGATGCAGATCCTGTTCGAGCGCGGCGTCGAGCACGGTGTGGAGACGGCCGGCTGTGACGAGTGGCCCGGCACCGTCGAGCCGCTGGACGCGCCGATCGTCCCGCACATGGGCTGGAACACCGTGGAGGCCCCCGAGGGCAGCCGCCTGTTCGCCGGCCTCGACCCGGACACCCGGTTCTACTTCGTGCACTCCTACGGCGTGCGCCGCTGGGAGCTGGAGACCCACAGCCAGCGGATCAACGCCCCGATGGTCACCTGGGCCACGCACGGGCAGCCGTTCGTCGCCGCCGTGGAGAACGGCCCGCTCTGGGCCACCCAGTTCCACCCCGAGAAGTCCGGTGACGCCGGCGCCGCCCTGCTGACCAACTGGGTCAACACCCTCTGAAGCCTGGAAAGTTGCTTACGATGTCCCGCTTGGAACTCCTTCCCGCCGTCGACGTCCGCGACGGTCAGGCCGTCCGGCTGGTCAAGGGCGCCTCCGGTACCGAGACCTCCTTCGGCGAGCCGCTCGCCGCCGCCCTCGCCTGGCAGAACGCCGGCGCCGAGTGGCTGCACCTGGTCGACCTGGACGCCGCCTTCGGCACCGGTAGCAACCGTGAGCTGCTGCGCGAGGTCACCGGTGCCCTCGACATCAAGGTCGAGCTCTCCGGCGGCATCCGCGACGACGAGTCGCTGGCCGCCGCCCTGGCCACCGGCTGCACCCGGGTCAACCTCGGCACCGCCGCCCTGGAGAGCCCCGAGTGGGTCGCCAAGGTCATCGCCGAGCACGGCGACAAGATCGCGGTCGGCCTGGACGTGGTCGGCACCACCCTGCGCGGCCGCGGCTGGACCCGCGACGGCGGCAACCTGTACGAGGTGCTGGCCCGCCTCGACTCCGAGGGCTGCGCCCGCTACGTGGTCACCGACGTCAACCGCGACGGCACCCTGACCGGCCCCAACCTGGAGCTGCTGCGGAACGTCTGCGCCGCCACCGACAAGCCGGTGGTCGCCAGCGGCGGGGTCTCCTCGCTGGAAGACCTGCGCGCCATCGCCGGGCTGGTCCCCGAAGGTGTCGAGGGCGCGATCGTGGGCAAGGCCCTCTACGAGCAGAAGTTCACCCTCGAAGAGGCGCTGGAGGCTGTGTCCCGATGACCGAAATCCCGGCCGCGCAAAGCTCGTTGAGAATCTCCGGCGCTTCTCCCTGGGAGGAGGAGTTCGGCTACTCGCGTGCCGTGCGGGCCGGGGACTTCGTTCTGGTGGCCGGCAGCACCGCCTTCGACAACGGGGTCGTCCAGGGTGAGGGCGACCCCTACCAGCAGACCCTCGCCGCTTTCGGCGTGGCACTCAAAGCCCTGGCCCGGTACGGCCTCGACGCGGCGGACGTGGTCCGCACCCGGATGTACATCACCCACGTCCGGGACTCCGAAGAGGTCGGCCGGGCACACAAGAAGCTCTTCGACGCGATCCGCCCGGTGGCGAGCATGGTCGTGGTGGAGGGCCTGATCGACTCCCGGATGATGGTCGAGGTCGAAGTCGACGCCTACCGTCCCGGGCTCGCAACCTCCCTGGAAGGCAAGCAGTGACCCTCGCAGTACGTGTCATCCCCTGTCTGGACGTCGACGCCGGACGAGTGGTCAAGGGAGTCAACTTCCAGAACCTGCGCGACGCGGGCGATCCGGTCGAGATGGCCAAGTTCTACGACGCCGAGGGCGCCGACGAGCTGACCTTCCTCGACATCACCGCCTCCTCCGGTAACCGGGAGACCACCTACGACGTGGTCCGCCGCACCGCCGAGCAGGTCTTCATCCCGCTCACCGTGGGCGGCGGCATCCGCACTGTGGAGGACGTCGACCGGCTGCTGCGGGCCGGCGCCGACAAGGTCGGCGTCAACACGGCGGCGATCGCCCGTCCGGAGCTGATCCGGGAGATCGCCCAGCGGTTCGGCCGGCAGGTGCTGGTGTTGTCGGTCGACGCCCGGCGCTGCCCGGAGGGGACGGAGACCGCCTCCGCCCGCGGCGGAGCCGCTGATCGCCGCTTCGAGGTCACCACGCACGGCGGGCGCCGCGGCACCGGACTGGACGCGGTCGAGTGGGCGGTCCGGGCGGCCGAGCTGGGGGCGGGGGAGATCCTGCTCAACTCGATGGACGCCGACGGGACGAAGGACGGCTACGACCTGGAGATGATCCGGGCCGTCCGCAAGGCGGTCTCCATCCCGGTGATCGCCTCCGGAGGGGCGGGAAAGCTCGCCGACTTCGCCCCCGCGGTGGAGGCGGGCGCCGACGCGGTGCTGGCCGCCAGCGTGTTCCACTTCGGCGACCTGCGGATCGGCGAGGTCAAGAACGCTCTTCGGGAGGCCGGGCACCCGGTTCGGTAGCGCGGGGCGCACCCGGCGGGCACTGGACGCGAACACGGGGCGCGGGGCGGCAGTTCAGCGCCCCGCGCCCCGTGACGGTGCGAGCCCGGGGCCGTACGGGACCACCGCGCGGCCCCCGAGGAGCCATCGGAAAGGCTTCCGGGAGGGTCAGTCCCGCGGCAGCGGGAGCACGGCACCCAGGGCCTCGACCGCCTGGGCCGGGCCCTCGACCTGGAGGGTGGTCCGGGCGCCGCGGCCGAACGTGAAGAGGGTCAACTCGGCCGGAGAGCCGGTGAGTTCGACCTGGTCGGTGCCGCGGGGGCCGAACTCGAGGCTGCCCGTGCCCGGCCAGCGCAGCGACAGCCGTACCGGGGTCTTTCGGCCGGCCTCCAGCCGGGTGAGCATCGGCAGGCGCCGCCACAGGGCCTGGGCCAACTCGGCTGAGACCTCCTGCGGTTCCCACTCGACCGCGCGCCGGACGTCCTCGGCGTGCACGAAGTACTCGACCGTGTTGGCCGCCTCGTCCACCCCGGGCAGTGCGAACGGCGACAGTCGCGGCGGCCCCGAACGGAACAGCTGCACCAGCTCCTCGTAGGGCCGCTCCGCGTAGCCGGCCTGCACCCGTGCCGTCCAGCCGGCCAGCGCCTGCACCCGGATTCCGGGCGCCGCGTCCGCCCGGCGCTCCCGCAGGACCAGGTGAGCGGCCAGATCGCGGGTGGTCCACCCCTCGCACAGCGTAGGGGCATCGGGGCCGGCCGCTGTCAGCAGCTCGGCAAGCCGCTGGCGCTCCGTACGTGCAGAGTTCGACATGCGCCTCAGCCTACGCTGCCCTGGGGCGGCCGCCCGCCCCCGGGTGATCAGCCGTCAGCGGGGACGTGCGAGTGGAAGTGCCCGGTCGTCTTCGGGCCGCCCTGGTGGTCGCTCACCGTCATGGTGCACGTCGCGTCCCGGAAACCCTGCTGGTAGTACCGCAGGTACGGCCCGACGGGGAAGCCGTAGTACTGCCCGCCGCCCTGCTGCTGCTCCCACTCGGCCAGCGGTGCCCGGCACAGCTCGCGCAGCGTGCGGCCGATCACCAGGTCGTCGGTCAGCCCGTCCGGCAGCACGATGTCGGCGATCGCCTCGCCGTCGTGCGGCTGGGCGCACGGGCGCTGCTCGGGTTTGGTGATCCCGGCGCTCAGCTGCTGGTGGTCGAAGCACGTCCCCGGCAGGAAGTAGGGGTACGGCAGCACCTTCGACGGGCTTGCGGACGGACTGTGCGCGGTCGGCACCAGGGGTGGCGGCAGGGCCACCCGGTGCCGCTGCGGCCACAGGAACAGACCGCCCAGTGCCGCCACCACGACCGCGGCCGGTAGCACCATCCACCACCGCCGTCCGCGCGCCCGGCCGTCCTGCGGCGGCACGCCCCCCATGGGTCCCTTGTCCACCTCAACCCCCTTGGCTCGCAGCCATTGTGGCCGTGCGGACAGCGGCTTGGCAGAGGATTGACAACAACGGTCCGAGTCGGACGACACCGGGCACCGGGCACTGCGCCGGCGGCGGCACGGCCCGGACCAAGAGGTGTTCGATGCGAGGGGATCATCGGGCACCAGGGGCCCACCGGGGCGCCCAGCGCCGCACGCCCGGGCAGATCCGCCGGACAGGCCCCGGTCGGCACGGTCGACGAGCTGCTCGCGGTCCGGGCTGGGCGACCCGGCAGCGAACCCGCCGGGGTGGTCGAAGGGGCCCGGCGGGCGGGGCTGCACGTCGGGCGATCCGGCCGGACGGCCGCGGGAGCCCCGGCGCGAGCCGGTGGGGCCGCGTCCCGCGGTTTCACCCGGGCCCCGCGAGCGGCCGCCCCTCTGCCCGAGGTGCCGCCCGGTGTCACCGCCGGGCCACCCCGGGTACCTGCGAGAATGGCGGTATGTCCACCACTCCCGCCGCCCCCGGCAGCACCGCCCTGGCCGCTGACATCGCCGACCGGCTCAAGCGCACGCCCGACGGCCTGATCCCCGCCATCGCCCAGCAGTACGACACCGGCGAGGTGTTGATGCTCGGATGGATGGACGACGAGGCGCTGCACCGCACGCTGACCACCGGCCGCTGCACCTACTGGAGCCGCAGCCGCCAGGAGTACTGGGTCAAGGGCGACACCTCCGGGCACTTCCAGTACGTCAAGTCCGTTGCGCTGGACTGCGACGCCGACACCCTGCTGGTCCGGGTCGACCAGGTGGGCGCGGCCTGCCACACCGGCACGCGTACCTGCTTCGACACCGACGTCCTGCCGCTCGCTCGCTAGTCTTTCCACCGTCAGCCCCTGCTCACGAACGGTGAAGTACCCCATGGACCTTGAGGCCTTCCGCAAGCTCGCCGTAGACACCCGGGTCATCCCGGTCACCCGCCGGCTCCTCGCGGACGGGCTCACGCCCATCGGTCTGTACCGCAGCCTGGCCGCCGAGCGCCCCGGCACCTTCCTGCTGGAGTCGGCCGAGCAGGGCCGGAGTTGGTCCCGGTACTCGTTCGTCGGGGTGCGCAGCGCCGCCGCGCTCACCGCAGACCAGGACGGCAACGCGCACTGGCACGGCACCCCGCCGGTCGGCATCCCCACCACCGGCGACCCGCTGGAGGTGCTGCGGGCCGCGCTCACCGCGCTGCACACCCCGCGCGGCGCCGACGACGGCCTGCCGCCGCTCACCGGCGGCCTGGTCGGCTATCTCGGCTACGACGTGGTCCGCCGGCTGGAGAAGCTGCCCGACCGCACCCCGGACGACCTCAAGCTGCCCGAGCTGACCATGCTGCTCGCCACCGACCTCGCGGTTCTCGACCACTGGGACGGCTCGGTGGTGCTGATCGCCAACGCGGTCAACCACAACGACCTGGCCAGCGGTGTGGACGAGGCCTACGCGGACGCGGTGGCCCGGCTCGACGCGATGGAGGCCGATCTGCGGAAGCCGGTCGACTCGGGGCTCGCCATTTTCACCCCGACCGCCGTGGACGCCCACTCGCCGTTCGGGGGTGAGCCGTACGGGCGGGCCGTGGAGGAGATCAAGGAACGGATCCGGGCCGGCGAGGCCTTCCAGGTGGTCGTCTCGCAGCGCTTCGAGACGCCCTGCGCGGCCAGCGCGCTGGACGTCTACCGGGTGCTGCGCACCACCAACCCCAGCCCGTACATGTACCTGTTCCGCTTCCCGGGCCCCGAGGGCACCGAGCAGGACGGCTTCGACGTGGTCGGCTCCAGTCCGGAGGCGCTGGTCAAGGTGACGGAGGGCGAGGCGCTGCTGCACCCCATCGCCGGCACCAGGCCGCGCGGTGCCACCCCGCAGGAGGACGCCGAGCTCGCCGCCGAACTGCTGGCCGACCCCAAGGAGCGGGCCGAGCACTTGATGCTGGTCGACCTCGGCCGCAACGACCTGGGGCGGGTCTGCACGCCGGGCAGTGTCGAGGTGGTCGACTTCATGGCGATCGAGCGCTACAGCCACGTCATGCACATCGTCTCCACCGTCACCGGCGAGGTGGCGGAGGGGAAGACCGCCTTCGACGTGCTCACCGCCTGCTTCCCGGCCGGGACGCTCTCGGGGGCGCCCAAGCCGCGCGCGATGCAGATCATCGAGGAGCTTGAGCCCACCCGCCGAGGCCTGTACGGCGGCTGCGTCGGTTACCTGGACTTCGCGGGCGACGCCGACGCCGCGATCGCGATCCGGACCGCCGTGCTCCGGGACGGCCTCGCCTACGTCCAGGCGGGCGCGGGCGTGGTCGCCGACTCCACCCCGGAGGGTGAGGACACCGAGTGCCGCAACAAGGCGGCGGCCGTGCTGCGGGCCGTCGCCACGGCGAACACCCTCCGTGCGCCGCTGTCGTGAGGCCGTCGAGCACGCCGGCGGTCCGCACCGACGGGTTCCCGTAGGACCCCGGCTGACCCGAGCGGGTGTGCGGTCGGGGATAGTGGACGGGTGAGTGCTACTACGTCGTCCGAGTCCGCCGCACCCGTCCCCGCCGAGCGCAGGGGCGGGCGGCGCAGCCTCGGCGTGATGCTGCTGCTGACCGCGCTGGGGGCGGTGCTGGTGCTGACCGCAGTGGGGCGCACCTGGGCCGAGGGAACGCTTCCGGCCAAGATGGCGGTCTCGGTCACCGGCAGCACGGTCTCCGGACTGCCGACCGGGCTGACGCTGGCGGTGATGGCCGCGGCCGTGGCGGTGTTCGCCGTGCGCGGCGCCGGACGGATCGTGGTCGGCGCCCTGGCTGCGCTGGCCGGGGCCGGGGTGGCGGTGGCCTCCGCGCTCGGGGCCTCGGACACCTCCGCGCTGGACGCGGAGGCGGCCCGCAAGCTGGCGCTGGTGAGCGCACAGGCCGAACTCCCCAGCCACACCGCCTGGCCCTGGGTGGCGGTGGCGGGCGGCGTGCTGCTGGCACTGGCGGGGCTGATCACCGTGCGGTCCGGGCGGGCCTGGCCCGCGATGGGGGCCCGGTACGAGGCCCCGGCCGGCCAGGCGCCGGGCGAGGGGAAGCGTCCGAAGCCCGCCGGGACGCCGGCCGAGCTGTGGCAGGCGCTGGACCGTGGCGAGGATCCCACCGGTTGATTGCCGCCCCCGCTTGGGTCCGCCTGTGAGGGCCCGGCACAATGGGGGACGTCAACCCACCCCCAGCCTCCGGCCGGGGGTGCCCCGCTCGGCGCACGTCGGACACGGCCGGGCCCCGGAGACTCAAGGAGCACCATCAATGTCGGCAGCAGCACGCGAGGCGCACGGCCACACTCCCGCCGCCTGGACCGGCGTGACCATCAGCTTCATCGGCTTCCTGGTCAGCGGCGTCGCCATGATCCTTCCGAACGTCCTGCTCGTCTGGGCCGGTCTCGCGGTCGTCCTGCTCGGCGGTGTGGTCGGCAAGGCCATGCAGATGGCGGGCATGGGCAGGCAGCCGAGCAAGCACACTGCTGCGGTCGCCGCCGAGAAGCCGGCCGCGGTCTCCGTCTCCTGACGGCATCCGGTAGCAGCCGACGAACGGCGGGCGTCACCACGCCCGCCGTTTCGCGTTCCCGCCACACCCCGCCGGTGCGGGCACGCGAGCGCGCCCGCACGGCAGAATCGTCCGGGTGAAAGCGATTCCCGTGGAGCCCGGGCCCGCTCCCCGGCCCTCCGTGCTGCGGCGGCTGAGCCGGCCGCTGGCCGCGCTGGCGGCCGTCGCCCTGCCGACCGCGTACATCGCGGCGGTGGACCCGAACGCGCCGGGCCACTACCCGACCTGCCCGGTGCTGCGGGCGACCGGCTGGTGGTGCCCGGGGTGCGGCGGACTGCGCTGTGTGCACGCGCTGACCCGGGGCGATCTGACCACCGCGGGCCACGACAACCTGCTGGTGCTGCTGCTGGCCGGGGTGGCGGCGGTGTTCTGGCTGCGCTGGCTGTGGGCGGCGCTGACGGGCGGGCCGGCGCCGGGGTTCGCCATCGGCGGGCGCGGGGTCGTGCTGCTGACCCTGGTCCTGGTGGTGTTCACGGTGCTGCGCAATCTGCCGATGGGCGCGGGCCTGGCGCCGCCGGCCCTCTGACCGGCGCCACGGGCAGCCGGCCCCACTCGCGCAGTGCGCCGGGCGCGGGGCTGACCAGCATGGACGGCGCGTGCGCCGGTCCGGCCAGCGGAACGCACGCCGGACTGATGAGGAGCGCGCCCCCGGCGCCCGATACCATCGAAGAGCCGATGGGTCCGGATACGCACAGGATCCTCACCGTTCCGAGCTAATCCCGCCCACGGCCTTGACTGGATCAGCCAGGCCGGAGGGACGTCATCCTCCGGTACCGGCTGGCCGAATGCCTAGCAGAAAATGATGGGGGCGCTCTCGTGAGTGTGCTCGACGAGATCATCGACGGGGTCCGGGAGGACCTCGCCGAGCGACAGGCCAGGGTCTCCCTGGACGAGCTCAAGGAGCTGGCCGCCAAGGCGCCGGATGCCAAGGACGGCGTCGCCGCGCTGCGCGGCGACGGCGTGCGGGTGATCTGCGAGGTCAAGCGCTCCAGCCCGTCCAAGGGCGCGCTGGCGGCGATCGCCGACCCGGCCGCGCTGGCGCTGGACTACGCGGCGGGCGGTGCGGCGGCGATCAGCGTGCTGACCGAGCAGCGCCGCTTCGGCGGCTCGCTGGCCGATCTGGACGCCGTCCGGGCCGCGGTGGACACGCCAATCCTGCGCAAGGACTTCATCGTCACCTCCTACCAGCTCTGGGAGGCCCGCGCCCACGGCGCCGACCTCGCGCTGCTGATCGTGGCGGCACTGGAGCAGCCGGCTCTGGTCTCGCTCATCGAGCGGGCCGAGTCGATCGGGCTGACCCCGCTGGTCGAGGTGCACGACGAGGAGGAGATCGCCCGGGCGCTGGACGCCGGGGCGAGGATCATCGGCGTCAACGCCCGCAACCTCAAGACCCTCGAGGTGGACCGCAACACCTTCGGCAACGTGGTGGACGCCATCCCGGACCACATCGTCAAGGTGGCCGAGTCCGGCGTCCGCGGCCCGCACGACCTGATCGCCTACGCCAACCTCGGCGCGGACGCGGTCCTGGTCGGCGAGTCGCTGGTGACCGGCAAGGACCCGAAGGCCGCCGTCGCCGACCTGGTCGCGGCCGGTGCCCACCCGGCGCTGCGCAACACCGGACGGGACTGACCCGCAGACATGTCCATCGCGATCCGCCTCGCCCCCGGCTGCCGCCCGCGCGGCTGCCGCGCGCCCGCACGCCGGGTGCTGGGGCGGCGGGTGCGGTACGTGATCGGCTGCGAGCCCGGCCAGGTACAGGGCCGCCGATGGCGCAGGACGTCCGGCTGAACCAGCCGCTTCGACGTCACCGCAAGCCATCACACCCTTAGGACGTATCAAGAGATGTCCGAGAACGACTACCTGCCGGGTGCCCAAGTCCCCGACGCGCGAGGCTACTTCGGCGCGTACGGCGGCCGCTTCATCCCGGAGGCGCTGGTCGCCGCCGTCGAGCAGGTCGCCGAGGAGTACGAGAAGGCCAAGGCCGACCCGGCCTTCGCCGCCGAACTGGACGCCCTGCTCAGGGACTACACCGGCCGCCCCAGCCCGCTCACCGACGTCCGCCGGTTCTCCGCCGAGGCGGGCGGCGCGCGGATCCTGCTCAAGCGCGAGGACCTGAACCACACCGGCTCACACAAGATCAACAATGTGCTGGGCCAGGCGCTGCTCACCAAGCGGATGGGCAAGACCCGGATCATCGCCGAGACCGGCGCCGGCCAGCACGGCGTGGCCACCGCCACCGCCTGCGCGCTGTTCGGCTTCGACTGCACCGTCTACATGGGCGAGGTCGACACCCAGCGCCAGGCACTGAACGTCGCCCGGATGCGGATGCTCGGCGCCGAGGTCGTCGCGGTGAAGTCCGGCAGCCGCACCCTCAAGGACGCCATCAACGAGGCGTTCCGCGACTGGGTCGCCAACGTGGACTCCACCCACTACCTGTTCGGCACGGTGGCCGGTCCGCACCCGTTCCCGATGATGGTCCGCGACTTCCACCGGGTGATCGGCGTCGAGGCCCGTCAGCAGGTGCTGGACCGCACCGGCCGGCTGCCGGACGCGGTGGTCGCCTGCGTCGGCGGCGGCTCCAACGCGATGGGCATCTTCCACGAGTTCATCCCGGACACGGGCGTGCGCCTGATCGGCTGCGAGGCGGCCGGCGAGGGCGCCGACACCCCGAAGCACGCGGCCACCCTGACCAAGGGCGACCCGGGCGTGCTGCACGGCTCGCGCACCTACGTCCTGCAGGACGAGGACGGCCAGACCATCGAGAGCCACTCCATCTCGGCCGGCCTGGACTACCCCGGGGTCGGCCCCGAGCACGCCTGGCTGAAGGACACCGGCCGCGCCGAGTACCGTCCGGTCACCGACGACCAGGCCATGCAGGCGCTGCGCCTGCTGTCCCGTACCGAGGGCATCATCCCGGCGATCGAGAGCGCCCACGCGCTGGCCGGCGCGCTGGAGCTGGGCCGCGAGCTCGGCCCCGAGGCCACCATCCTGGTCTCGCTCTCCGGGCGCGGCGACAAGGACATGCACACCGCCGCCGAGTACTTCGGTCTCTACGACAGCGAGGGCAAGTGACCATGGCTTCGAAGCTCACCGCGGTCCTGGCCGCCGCCAAGGCCGAGGACCGCGCCGCGCTGATCGGCTACCTCCCGGCCGGGTTCCCGACCGTGGCGGGCGGGATCGAGGCGGCGGGCGCGCTGATCGAGGGCGGCTGCGACGTGGTCGAGGTCGGCCTGCCGCACTCCGACCCGGTGCTGGACGGCCCCACCATCCAGACCGCCGACGACATCGCGCTGCGCGGCGGCGTCCGGATCAAGGACGTGCTGCACACCGTGGCCGAGGTGGCCGCCGCCCACCCCGAGGCCGCGGTACTGGTGATGACGTACTGGAACCCGGTCGACCGCTACGGCGTGGCGCGCTTCGCCGCCGACCTGGCCGCCGCGGGCGGCGCGGGCTGCATCCTGCCCGACCTGCCGGTCGAGGAGTCGGAGGAGTGGCGCAAGGCGGCGGGCGAGCACGGCCTGGACACCGTCTTCGTGGTCGCCCCCAGCAGCAAGGACGCCCGCCTGGCCGAGGTCACCGCGGCGGGCTCCGGCTTCGTGTACGCGGCCGCCGTGATGGGCGTGACCGGCACCCGGGCCGCGGTGGGCAACCTGGCCGAGGACCTGGTCGCCCGCACCCGGGCCACCACCGAGCTGCCGGTCTGCGTCGGCCTCGGCGTCTCCAACGCGGCCCAGGCCGCCGAGGTGGCCCGGTTCGCGGACGGCGTGATCGTCGGCTCCGCCTTCGTCCAGCGGATCCTGGACGCGGACGGCGACCAGGCCGCGGCGCTGGCCGCGGTCCGCGCCCTCGCCGGTGAACTGGCGGAGGGCGTCCGCCGCCGCTGACGGTTCGAGTCCCGACGGCCCGTCACCTCCTCGGGGGAGGTGGCGGGCCGTTGCACGTGCGGAAGCAGGTGAATCCGTACGAGTGAAGAGTTGGCCGCTCACGCATCAGCGGCGGTTGACCGGCGTTGAGTGGAGGGACCACTGTACGGTGCCGTCCGCTCCAAGTGGTTCGTGCACCGTCGCCGTCCATGACCGCTGTGAGGGAGCAAGTCCGTGCCGGGCCTCCAACGCGCCGTGCTCCTGCGGGCTGCCGCCGCTGCGCTGACGCTCTGCGCGGCAGTCGGCCTGGAGGCGGCCGTCGGGCACGCTCTGGCCGCGCGAGGGGCGGAGCGGGCCGAGCGGGACGCCGTGGTGTGCGGGGAGGCCACCCGGCCGGCCACCGCGGTGCGGGCCCACCGGGCGCAGGCGCATCGCGGCCATGCCGTCGGCCATGCGGCGGCCAAGGACGCGAGGAGCTGCACGGGCGGCCGCAGGGCGCGATAGCGGCCCCGTGCCCCTGCCGAACAACCGTACAGATCGGGACAACAGCTCTCCAGATGTCACTCATTCGGCGTAACGCACGAATTGTGAGGAACCATCACTCTTCCCCTACGGTTCATCGGGAAGCGTGAGCGGGAGCGAGACCGAGGGAGACACCCGATGGCCAGTCAGATGGCTGAGTCGCGGGCCGGCACCGAGCCGGTGCTGCGGCGGGCGGTGGACGGGCCGGTGGGGCAGTGGGTGGGGCTGGCCGTGCGGCTGGCCCTGGCGGCGGTCTGGGGCTGGGCCGGGCTGGCGAAGATCGCCGATCCGGCGGAGGCGGCGCAGGCGGTGCGGGCGTACGAGATCCTGCCGGAGTCGCTGGTCAAGCCGGTCGGCTACGGGTTGCCGTTCCTGGAGGTGGCGCTCGCGCTGCTGCTGGTGATCGGCCTGGGCGTGCGCGCTGTCGCCGTCATCTCCGCAGTGCTCCTGCTCACCTTCATCGGCGGGATCAGCTCCGCGTGGGCGCGCGGTATCTCGATCGACTGCGGCTGCTTCGGCGGCGGCGGGGCGGTCGACGCCTCGAAGACCGAGTACCTGCAGGAGATCCTGCGCGACTGCGGCTTCCTGCTGCTCGCCGCCTGGCTGGTGTTCCGGCCGCGCACCAGGCTCTCGGCAGACGCCTGGCTGACCGCCTAGCCGTTGACCGGCAGACCCCCGACCCTCGAACCCACCTTGGACAGCAGGTTGGACACAGCAGGTATGAGCGAGAAGAACCGCGAAGGCAAGCGCAGTGCCCGCGAGCGGATGCTGGAGGAGCGCGCGGCCGATGAGGCGCGCGCCAAGCGCAACAAGAAGCTGGGCGTCGTCGGTGTGGTGGTCGCGGTGGTCGCGGTCGCGGTGGTGGCCGGCGTGGTGGTGCAGAACCAGCGCTCGAAGCCGGAGACCCCGGCCACCGCCCCCCTCGGCGCGATCGGTGACAAGAAGCTGATGATCCCGTCCGGAGCGGCCAACGCGCCCTCCGTGCTCACCGTCTACGAGGACCCGCGCTGCCCCGCCTGCGGCGCCTTCGAGCGGAGCTTCGCGCCCACCGTCGACCAACTGGAGGACCAGGGCAAGCTGTACGTCAACTACCACATCGTCTCGTTCATCGACCGCTCACTCGGCGGCAAGGGCTCCAAGAACGGCGCCAACGCGCTGGCCTGTGCCCAGGACGCGGGCCACTTCCGCGATCTGCACGACGTGTTCTACCGCAACCAGCCGGAGGAGACCTCCGACTCCTTCGCGAACAAGGCGACCCTGATCAAGCTGTCCAAGCAGGTCAACGGGCTGGACGCACCGGCCTTCGAGAGCTGCGTCAACGACAACAAGTACGGCGGCTGGGTCTCGGCGGTGCAGCAGGACTTCGACAAGTCCAGCTACAAGTCCACCCCGACCGTGCTGCTCAACGGAAAGCCGGTCTACCCGAAGAACGGTGACGAGCCGATCTCCGCGGAGAACCTGGTCAAGTGGGTCGACGCGGCCAACCAGGGCAAGCCGCTGGGCACCACCGGTTCCGGCAACGAGAGCCCGGCTCCGACCACCACCGCGTCCGAGCCCAACACGCCGCCCTCGCCCTGACGGCGCCGAGCGGCATCCCTGCGGGAAAAGAGGGACCGTTCGGAAGCTGTGACCCTGTCCGGTGCCGATCCGCCGGGCAGGGTCCGGTAGCGTCGACCTTGTCATGGAACTCGCTTACATCCCGAGCCCGTCGCGGGGGGTCCTCTATCTCGGACCCGTCCCGCTGCGCGCCTACGCCTTCTGCATCATCGTCGGTGTCGTCGTGGCCGTGTGGCTCGGCAGCAAGCGCTGGGTCGCCCGCGGCGGCGCCAAGCACACCGTCGGTGACATCGCCGTCTGGGCCGTCCCGTTCGGACTGGTCGGCGGCCGGCTCTACCACGTGATCACCGATCACCAGCTGTACTTCGGTGCCGGCAAGGACCCCTGGAACGCCTTCAAGATCTGGGAGGGCGGCCTCGGCATCTGGGGCGCCATCGCCCTGGGCGCGGTCGGCGCCTGGATCGGTGCCCGCCGCCGGGGTGTCCCGCTGCCCGCGTACGCGGACGCCATCGCTCCCGGTATCGCGCTGGCCCAGGCCTGCGGCCGTTGGGGCAACTGGTTCAACCAGGAGCTCTACGGCAAGGCGACCACCCTGCCCTGGGGCCTGAAGATCCACAAGGTGCTGCCGGACGGCACGGTGGTGGAGGGCGTCTACCACCCGACCTTCCTGTACGAGTCGCTCTGGTGCGTCGGTGTCGCGCTGCTGGTGCTCTGGGCCGACCGCCGGTTCACCCTCGGCCACGGCCGGGCCTTCGCGCTCTACGTCGCCGCCTACACGGTGGGCCGGGCCTGGATCGAGTACCTGCGGATCGACGAGGCGCACCACATCCTGGGCCTGCGGCTGAACGACTGGACCGCGATCGTGGTCTTCCTCGCCGCCGTCGCCTACCTGGTGATCGTCGGCAGGACGCGCCCGGGTCGGGAGGCTTCGGACTCGATCGACCCGGCGGCCCTGGCCGAGGAGCCGGCGGAGTCCGGAAAGGACCTGACACAGTCCGGCCCGGACCTGACCAAGTCCGGCAAGGAGAGCGTGCCCTCGCCGAGCCCCGCGCCGGCCGAGCCGCGACCGGTGGCCGAGAAGAAGTCGACCGAACCGTCCTGACCTGGTCCTATGCCGAGCTCCGGCCGCCCCCACCGTCTCGGTGGTGGGCGGCTGGAGCCGTGTTCGGACAGCCTTACTTTCCTGGAATCTGTCTAAAGTTCGGACTAGTTTAGGAACGGTGAGACCCGGCCGGGCCGGGAGAAGTGTTCGAACGGAGGCCGACCGACCATGACCGCGACCATCGCCCAGCCGAACCTGGACGACCAGCCCAAGCCGCGCATCCCGGCGGAGGGCCACCACCGCGATGTCAACGGCGGCTGGCTCCGTCCGGCGGTGTTCGGCGCGATGGACGGACTGGTCTCCAACTTCGCCCTGATGACCGGCGTGGTCGGTGGCGCCGTCGGCAGCAGTACGGTCGTCCTCACCGGCCTCGCGGGCCTCGCCGCCGGTGCCTGTTCGATGGCGGCCGGCGAGTACACCTCGGTGGCCTCCCAGCGCGAGCTGGTCGAGGCGGAGATCGAGGCCGAACGACTGGAGCTCAGCCGCAACCCGCACGGTGAGCTGGCCGAGCTGGCCCAGCTGTACATCGCGCGCGGTGTCGAGCCGGAGCTCGCCCACGAGGTCGCCCGGCAGCTGTCCGCCGACCCGGACCAGACGCTGGAGATCCACGCCCGGGAGGAGCTGGGCATAGACCCGAACGACCTGCCCTCGCCGCTGGTCGCCGCGGCCTCGTCGTTCCTGTGCTTCGCGGTCGGTGCGCTGGTGCCGTTGCTGCCGTACCTGCTGGGAGCGGCCTCGCTGCTGCCGGCGCTGGTGCTCTCGCTGATCGGGCTGTTCGGGTGCGGCGCGGTGGTCGCCCGGGTGACCGCGCGGAGCTGGTGGTTCAGCGGGCTGCGGCAGCTGGTGCTCGGCAGTGCGGCGGCCGGGGTGACGTACCTGCTCGGCGCGCTGATCGGCGGGCACGTCGGCTGAGGCCGCCCCTGCAGGTGGTGATGCCCGGGGCGCGGGGAACCGTGCGGCCGGCCCTCCGTGGAGGTGGGCGGTCGTTCACGCGGTTCCCAGCGCCCCTTCCGGCATCGCGGTAGCCGCTTCGCGCAGGGCTCGCACGAGGGTGGGGGAGGGGCCGGTCGGGCGCGACCTTCCACCGAGGGTCTGTACGACTGACCGCATGGATATGCCACCGACTGCGTGATGTTCCGCACATGGGTCGGGGGGTGTGGCCTGGCCTAACCCCGCCTGCGGGCGGGTTGGGCCGCAGAATCCTGCCCGACGGCCCGCCGCTGGAGATGGAATCGCAGGCGGTGTTGTTCTCGGCATGTGGACGGCGGATTTCGCCCCTGTTTCGGGACGGGTGGGCGGGGGCACACTGGTGGCAACGTGCGGACAGGCGTTCGCCTCTCCTCGCACCGGCCGCCAGTCGGGAAACCCCCGCGAACTGGGCCTTCTGTCCGCGATGTGGACGCCGTATTCCACTTCTCGGGACCTTCAGCATTATGTAACCTGCACGACATCGCATCAGGGCCAACGTCGTCCCTATTGCACTCAGCAACTTGCCAATGACGACGACGACGGGAGAGCCGATGCTGCCTGCATCCACGCACTCCGCCAACGAGCCCGGGCAGGTCAGCCGCCCGTACGCGCTCGTTCCGGATGCGCGCCCCAAGGCCCAGGGTCTGTACGACCCGCGCAACGAGCACGACGCCTGCGGCGTCGGCTTCGTCGCCACGCTGACCGGCACCGCCGACCACACGATCGTCGAGCAGGCGCTGACCGTACTGCGCAACCTGGAGCACCGGGGTGCCACCGGCGCCGAGCCGGACTCCGGTGACGGTGCGGGCATTCTGACCCAGATCCCGGACGCCTTCCTGCGCTCCAAGGTCTCCTTCGAGCTTCCCGCCGCCGGCTCGTACGCCGTCGGCATCGCCTTCCTCCCGGACGAGGACGAGGCCGACCTCGCCGCCGTCGCGAAGATCCAGGCCATCGCGACCGAGGAGGGCCTCACCGTCCTCGGCTGGCGCGGTGTCCCGGTCGCCCCCGACCTGCTGGGCGCCACTGCGCGCAGCGTGATGCCGCGGTTCAGGCAGCTGTTCGTCAGCCACGGCGAGAAGACCGGGATCGAGCTGGACCGGGTCGCCTTCGTGCTGCGCAAGCGGGCCGAGCGCGAGGCCGGGGTGTACTTCCCCTCACTGTCGGCGCGCACCATCGTCTACAAGGGCATGCTGACCACCGGCCAGCTGGAGCCGTTCTTCCCCGACCTGTCGGACCGGCTCTACGCCTCCGCGATCGGTCTGGTGCACTCGCGGTTCTCCACCAACACCTTCCCGAGCTGGCCGCTCGCCCACCCGTACCGCTTCGTCGCGCACAACGGCGAGATCAACACGGTCAAGGGCAACCGCAACTGGATGACGGCCCGCGAGTCCCAGCTCGCCACCGACCTCATTCAGGGCGACCTGAGCCGGATCTTCCCGATCTGCACCCCCGACCACTCCGACTCGGCGTCCTTCGACGAGGTCCTGGAGCTGCTGCACCTCGGCGGGCGTTCGCTGCCGCACTCGGTGCTGATGATGATCCCGGAGGCGTGGGAGAACCACGCCACCATGAGCCCGGCTCGACGCGCCTTCTACCAGTACCACTCCAACCTGATGGAGCCCTGGGACGGCCCGGCCTGCGTCACCTTCACCGACGGCACCCAGATCGGCGCGGTCCTGGACCGCAACGGCCTGCGCCCCGCCCGGTACTGGGTCACCGAGGACGGCCTGGTCGTGCTCTCCTCCGAGGTCGGCGTGCTGGACGTCGCGCCCACGACGGTGGTCAGGAAGGGCCGGCTGCAGCCCGGCCGGATGTTCCTGATCGACACGGCCGAGGGCCGGATCGTCGAGGACGAGGAGATCAAGTCGGCGCTCGCCGCCGAGCACCCCTACGAGGAGTGGGTCGCCGCCGGGCAGATCCAGCTCGCCAAGCTGCCCGAGCGCGAGCACATCCACCACACCCACGCCTCGGTGACGCGCCGCCAGCAGACCTTCGGCTACACCGAGGAGGAACTGCGGGTCATCCTGGCGCCGATGGCCAGGACCGGCGCCGAGGCGCTCGGTTCGATGGGCACCGACTCGCCGATCGCCGCGCTCTCCGAGAAGCCGCGCCTGCTGTTCGACTACTTCGTCCAGCTGTTCGCGCAGGTCACCAACCCGCCGCTGGACGCCATCCGCGAGGAACTGGTCACCTCGCTGCTGAGCAACCTCGGCCCCGAGGGCAACCTGCTCGACGCCAGCCCGTCGCACTGCCGCTCGGTCGGCATCACCTTCCCGGTGATCGACAACGACGAGCTGGCCAAGCTCATCCACATCAACGCCGACGGCGACCAGCCGGGCCTGAAGGCCGTCACCCTGTCGGGCCTGTACCGGGTCGCCAGCGGCGGCGAGGGCCTGGCCGGACGGCTCGCCGAGATCGCGGCCGAGGCGGACGCGGCGATCGCCGACGGTGCGCGGATCATCGTCCTCTCCGACCGGCACTCGGACGCCGAGCACGCGCCGATCCCCTCGCTGCTGCTCACCTCGGCCGTCCACCACCACCTGATCCGCACCAAGCAGCGCACCCAGGTCTCGCTGGTCGTCGAGGCCGGTGACGTCCGCGAGGTGCACCACGTGGCACTGCTGGTCGGCTACGGCGCCGGCGCGGTCAACCCGTACCTGGCGATGGAGTCGGTCGAGGACCTGGTCGCCCAGGGCACGTTCGTCAACGAGCACGGCACCGACGGTGTCGAGCCGCAGAAGGCCATCAGGAACCTGATCAAGGCGCTCGGCAAGGGCGTGCTCAAGGTCATGTCGAAGATGGGCATCTCGACGGTCGCCTCCTACCGCGGCGCCCAGGTGTTCGAGGTGATCGGCCTCTCCCAGGAGCTGGTGGACACCTACTTCGCGGGCACCACCACCAAGCTCGGCGGCATCGGGCTGGACGAGATCGCCAAGGAGGTGGCCGCCCGGCACGTCAAGGCGTACCCGGCCTCCGGGATCTCCGCCGCGCACCGCGCACTGGAGATCGGTGGCGAGTACCAGTGGCGCCGCGAGGGCGAGCCGCACCTGTTCGACCCGGACACCGTCTTCCGGCTGCAGCACTCGACCCGCTCGCGCCGGTACGACATCTTCAAGCAGTACACCGGCCGGGTGAACGAGCAGTCCGAGCGGCTGATGACCCTGCGCGGCCTGTTCGAGCTGGATGCGCTCGGCCGTACGCCGGTGCCGATCGACGAGGTCGAGCCGGTCTCGGAGATCGTCAAGCGCTTCTCCACCGGCGCCATGTCGTACGGCTCCATCTCGCGTGAGGCGCACGAGACGCTGGCGATCGCGATGAACCGTCTCGGCGGCAAGTCCAACACCGGTGAGGGCGGCGAGGACCCGGACCGGCTGTACGACCCGGAGCGCCGCTCGGCGATCAAGCAGGTGGCCTCCGGCCGGTTCGGCGTCACCAGCGAGTACCTGGTCAACGCGGACGACATCCAGATCAAGATGGCGCAGGGCGCCAAGCCCGGTGAGGGCGGCCAGCTGCCCGGCCACAAGGTCTACCCGTGGGTCGCCAAGACCCGGCACTCCACCCCGGGTGTGGGCCTGATCTCGCCGCCGCCGCACCACGACATCTACTCCATCGAGGACCTGGCCCAGCTGATCCACGACCTCAAGAACGCCAACCCGGACGCCCGCATCCATGTGAAGCTGGTCTCCGAGGTCGGTGTCGGCACGGTCGCCGCCGGTGTCTCCAAGGCACACGCGGACGTGGTGCTGGTCTCCGGCCACGACGGCGGTACCGGCGCCTCGCCGCTGACCTCGCTGAAGCACGCGGGCGGCCCCTGGGAGCTCGGCCTCGCCGAGACCCAGCAGACCCTGCTGCTCAACGGCCTGCGCGACCGGATCGTGGTGCAGACCGACGGCCAGCTGAAGACCGGCCGCGACGTGGTGATCGCCGCGCTGCTCGGCGCCGAGGAGTTCGGCTTCGCGACCGCGCCGCTGGTGGTCTCCGGCTGCATCATGATGCGGGTCTGCCACCTGGACACCTGCCCGGTCGGCGTGGCCACCCAGAACCCGGTGCTGCGCGAGCGCTTCTCCGGCAAGCCCGAATTCGTGGTCAACTTCTTCGAGTTCATCGCCGAGGAGGTCCGCGAGATCCTCGCCGAGCTGGGCTTCCGCTCGATCGAGGAGGCCGTCGGTCACGCCGAGCACATCGACGCCACCGCCGCGATCGACCACTGGAAGGCCGCCGGGCTCGACCTGGCCCCGCTGTTCCACGTCCCCGAGCTGCCCGAGGGTGCGGCCCGGCACCGCACCACCGACCAGGACCACGCGCTGGACAAGGCCCTGGACAACGAGCTGATCGAGCTGGCCGAGGACGCCTTGGAGCGCGGCGACGCGGTCCGCATCCAGCTGCCGATCCGCAACGTCAACCGCACGGTCGGCACCATGCTCGGCCACCAGGTGACCAAGCGGTACAAGGGCGAGGGTCTGCCGGAGGGGACGATCGACGTCACCTTCACCGGCTCGGCCGGGCAGTCCTTCGGGGCCTTCGTGCCCAAGGGCATCACACTGCGGCTGGAGGGCGACGCCAACGACTACGTCGGAAAGGGTCTCTCGGGCGGTGTGGTGATCGTCCGCCCGGCCCGCGAGGCCGCCGCGATCGGCAACGACGCCCAGCACCACGTGATCGCCGGCAACACCATCGGCTACGGCGCCACCAGCGGCCGGATCCACCTTCGCGGCAAGGCCGGCGAGCGGTTCGCCGTCCGCAACTCCGGTGCCACCCTGGTGGTCGAGGGCGTGGGCGACCACGGCCTGGAGTACATGACCGGCGGCCGGGTCGTCATCCTCGGCGAGACCGGGCGCAACCTGGCCGCGGGCATGTCCGGCGGTACCGCGTACGTCCTCGACCTGCGCCCGGCCAACGTCAACGGCGGCATGGTCGGTATCGAGGCCCCGGACGCGGCGGACCGCGACTGGCTGCGCGAGACCGTGCAGCAGCACTACGAGGAGACCGGCTCGACCGTCGCCGCCGAGCTCCTGGCTGACTGGGGCAGCGGGGTCTCCCGCTTCTCCAAGATCATGCCGACCGACTACAAGGCTGTGCTCGCCGCCAAGGACGCCGCTGAGCGCGATGGACTCTCCGAGTCCGAGACCACTCGCAAGATGATGGAGGCGGCACATGGCTGACCCCAAGGGCTTCCTGACCACGCCCAAGCAGCTGGCGGAGCGGCGCCCGGTCGACGTCCGGATCCGGGACTGGAACGAGGTCTACGTCGAGCGCAGCCTGCTGCCGATCATCACCAAGCAGGCCGGCCGCTGCATGGACTGCGGCATCCCGTTCTGCCACAACGGCTGCCCGTTGGGGAACCTGATCCCCGAGTGGAACGACCTCGCCTGGCGGGACGACTGGAAGGGCGCGATCGAGCGGCTGCACGCCACCAACAACTTCCCGGAGTTCACCGGCCGGCTGTGCCCGGCCCCGTGCGAGTCGGCGTGCGTGCTGGGGATCAACCAGGACGCGGTGACCATCAAGAACGTCGAGGTCACCATCATCGACAAGGCCTGGGACCGGGGCGGGGTCACCCCGCAGGTGCCCGAGCGCCTCTCCGGCAAGACGGTCGCGGTGGTCGGCTCGGGACCGGCGGGACTCGCCGCCGCCCAGCAGCTTACCCGGGCCGGGCACACCGTGGTGGTGTACGAGCGCGCGGACCGGATCGGCGGTCTGCTGCGTTACGGCATCCCCGAGTTCAAGATGGAGAAGCGCCACATCAACCGCCGGATCGAGCAGATGCGCGCGGAGGGCACTCGGTTCCGCACCGGGGTGCACGTCGGCGAGGACGTCACCGGCCAGCAGCTGCGCGAGCGCTTCGACGCGGTGGTGCTGGCCGCCGGTGCCACCACCGCTCGTGACCTGCCCGTTCCCGGACGGGAGTTGAAGGGCATCCACCAGGCGATGGAGTACCTGCCGCTGGCCAACAAGGTGCAGGAGGGCGACTTCGTCGAGTCGCCGATCAGCGCCAAGGGCAAGCACGTGGTGGTCATCGGCGGCGGCGACACCGGCGCGGACTGCGTGGGCACCGCCCACCGCCAGGGCGCGGCCTCGGTCACCCAGCTGGAGATCATGCCGCGGCCGGGCGACGAGCGCCCCGAGCACCAGCCCTGGCCGACCATGCCGATGACCTACAAGGTCACCTCGGCGCACGAGGAGACCACCTACCTCCTGCAGGCCAGGAACGGTGGTCGTGCGGCAGAGGGACCCTCCTTGCCGAAGGCGGGCGAGGAGGGACGGGTCTACGCGGTCAGCACCACCCGCTTCACCGGGGACGCGGACGGCAACGTGGCCGAACTCCACCTGGTCGAGGTCGAGTTCAAGGACGGCCGGCTCACACCCGTCCCGGGCACCGAGCGGTCGATCCCGGCGCAGCTGGTCACCCTGGCCATGGGCTTCACCGGCACGGACGTGAAGAACGGCCTGGTCGAGCAGCTGGGCGTGGAGCTGGACGCACGAGGTAATATCGCCCGTGATGGGAAGTTCGGCACCAACGTGGACGGCGTGTACGTCTGCGGTGACGCCGGTCGCGGACAGTCGCTGATCGTCTGGGCCATCGCCGAGGGCCGTTCCGCGGCCGCTGCGGTGGACGGGTACCTGGGCGGCAAGACCCCGCTGCCCGCTCCGATCCGGCCGACCGATCGCCCGCTCGTCGTCTGACAACGTGGTCCGACGATGTGACCCGACAACGGTGGGTGGTCCGACAACCCTCTCATGAACCGCCGGGCATCTTCCCGCCCGGCTGCACCACCCGCCCGCCCGTCAGCGCCGCCGGGCACAGCGGTTCAGACGGCACCTGCCCTCTCCCCGACCAGTTGGGGGCAGGTGCCGTTGCGCTCTTCCGGCCCGGGCGTGCGCTGCTGGGCTCTTCCGGCCCGGGCGTGCGCTGAGCCGCTCTTCCGGCCCGGGCGGGTACTGTTCCGCTTTTCCGGCCGCCGGAGTTGGCCCGACAGTAAGATGACGATCAGTCAGTTCTAATGCTGAGAACCCGAAAAGGGGATCGGATGTCCTACTTCTCCGAACTGTCGCAGCAGTACGTCGACGGCCGGTGGCAGGCCGGCAGCGGTTCGTGGGACATCGTCGATCTGAACCCCTACGACGGTGAGGAGCTGGCCTCCTTCACCGTCGCCACGGTCGCCCAGGTCGACGAGGCGTACCGGGCCGCCGAGCGGGCGCAGCGGGAGTGGAGCCGGCTCAACCCGTACAGCAGGCGGCTGGTGTTCGAGCGGGCGCTGCGGGTCATCGAGGATCGCGAGCAGGAGATCACCGAGGCGATCGTCGCCGAGCTCGGCGGCACCCGGCTCAAGGCGGCGTTCGAGCTGTCGCTCTCCAAGGACATGCTGCGCGAGTGCATGCAGCTGTCGCTGCGCGCGGAGGGGCGGATCCTGCCGTCGCCGGTGGACGGCAAGGAGAACCGGCTGTACCGGCTGCCGGTGGGTGTGATCGGCGTGATCAGCCCGTTCAACTTCCCGTTCTTCCTCTCGCTCAAGGCCGTCGCGCCCGCGCTCGCCCTCGGCAACGGTGTGGTCCTCAAGCCGCACCAGGAGGCCCCGGTCACCGGCGGCACCCTGGTCGCGAAGGTCTTCGAGGAGGCCGGGCTGCCGGGCGGGCTGCTGAACGTGCTGCTCACCGACATCGCGGAGATCGGCGACGCCTTCCTGGAGCACCCCGTGCCCAAGGTGATCGCCTTCACCGGCTCGGAACAGGTGGGACGGCACGTCGCCCGGGTGGCGGCGGGCCACTTCAAGCGGACGGTGCTGGAGCTCGGCGGCAACAGCGCGCTGATCGTGCTGGACGACGCGGACCTCGACTACGCCGTGGACGCCGCGGTGTTCAGCCGCTTCGCGCACCAGGGCCAGGTCTGCATGGCGGCGAACCGGGTGCTGGTCGACCGGAGCGTGGCGGCGGAGTTCACCGAGCGGTTCGTCGCCAAGGTCCGTACCCTGCGGGTCGGGGACCCGGCGGATCCGGCGACCCAGCTCGGTCCGCTGATCAACAGCGCCCAGGCGGAGGCGATCAGCGCACAGGTGGACGAGGCGGTCGCGGAAGGCGCGACGGTCCTGCTGCGGGGCGGCGTGACCGGGACGCTGATGGAGCCGGTGGTGCTGACGGACGTCCCGGCCGAGTCGGAGATCCTGCGGCGGGAGCTGTTCGGGCCCGTGGTCGTGCTGGTGCCCTTCGACGGCGAGGAGGAGGCGATCCGGATCGCCAACGCCACGCCGTTCGGTCTGAGCGGTGCGGTGCACACCGGTGACGTCGAGCGCGGGGTGCGGGTGGCCAAGCGGATCGAGACCGGCATGGTCCACGTCAATGACGGGACCATCCACGACGAGGCCATCGTGCCGTTCGGCGGCGAGAAGAGCTCGGGCGTCGGGCGGTTGAACGGGGAGGCAACGGTCGAGGCGTTCACCACGGTGAAGTGGATCTCGATCCAGCACGGGCGGAGCCGGTTCCCGTTCTGACGGAGCCTTCGGCGGCCGGGTGGCGGTGCCGCGGCGCTAGGCGGTGCGCGGCCGGCGCAGCCAGGGTGAGCGGGAGGCCAGGACGCCGATGCCGAGGGCGATCAGGTGGCCGGCATCGGCGAGTTCCTGGTCGAGTGCCCAGGCGGCCGCCAGCAGCACGGCGAGGGCCGGCAGCCCGTAGCGCCGCAGCCGGGCGGGGCCGAGGGCGAGCAGGAAGCCGCCGGTGGCGACCAGGCCGTAGCTGATGCCGACGTCCCGGGCGCGGGAGAGCGCGCCCGGGATGCCGGTGCTGAGCATCACCCACATCGCACCCTCGGTGAGCAGGGTGGCGCCCAGGTGCCCGAGGAGGAAGACCACGGCGGTGCGGGCGGCTCCCCAGCGCCACTCGGCCAGGCCGACCACGACGGCCACCGCCGCGATGCCGGCCCAGGCGGGTACGCCGTCCACCACAAGACCGCTGGTGAACAGCGTCCACCACTTGCCGACCTCCATGTGGTGCACGTTGCTGCTGTTGTGCCGGACGAACCGGGCCCGCCCGGCCCTGCTCTGGCCGGCGAGCCACCAGGCCATCGCGGTCAGCAGCAGCACGTACACCGTCGTCAGCGGGAGGCGGGTGAGTACCCGGAGGACCGGGCCGTTGGACGGCACCCGCCGTACCGCGCCGGGGCGGCTGCTGGTACTCGTCCCGCCGCGATCTCTCATCGTGCCTGTCGTCCTTGACTTCCGTTCGGACCCTGCCGGGCCGCTGCCGGACCCCGGCAGCATCGTCAGCCTATGACGCGCGGTGGGCGTTCCCGGTTCTCAGAGTTTGTAGCCGATGCGGCGCAGCAGCCCGTGCCGGTCGGCGGCGTCGGCGTCGGTCTCGACGCCGACCGGCGGTACTCCGTCGATGACGCCGATGACGCCGCGGCCCCGCTCGGTGGCCGCGAGCAGGACGTCGACGGGGTTGGCTGTCGCACAGAAGATGCCGCAGACCTCGGGCACGGCCTTGACGGAGTTGAGGACGTTGACCGGGTAGCCCTCGCGGAGCATGATCACGAAGGAGTGCCCGGCGCCGATCGCCCGGGCCCCGGTGACCGCCAGCCGTACCAGGTCGTCGTCGTTGCCAGACCTGCGGACCAGGCAGGCGCCGGAGGCCTCGCAGAAGGCGATGCCGAAGCGGAGGTGCGGGCTCACCCCGACCAGTGCCTCGTGCAGGTCCTCCACGGTCTTGATGAAATGCGCCTGACCGACGATCACATTGACGTCGTCCGGTTTCTCGATGTGCACCACATCGAAGGACAATCCGGCAACGGCCACCGGGGCACCTCCCGCACTCGCTCTGCACTCGGACGATTGACGGCATGCCGATCATGGCGAGGCCGGGGTGCCGCGTCCAGGTGGCGCGCTCAGAGGCGGGCGAGGGTCACCGGATCCGCCGGATGCACCAGCCGAGGCCGGCCGCGACGGTGAGCACCCCGCACCAGGCCCAGGCGGCGGCCCGGTACGCCAGGTCGGCCGACCGGTACCAAGCCTCGCCCGCCCAGCCGAGGACCAGGTACCAGGCGATGCCGAACGGCATGGCCATCCAGAACCACGACGGCGGCGCGAACTCGCCCGGCCGCCGGGAGCCTTCGCGCGCCCACCGCCGGCAGCGCTCGGCGCCCTCGCGGCGCCACCGGGCGCACCGGCGGGCGCCCGCCTCGGCCTGCCGGGTGCGGGTCTCGACGAAGCGGGCGCGCCACTGGCCGCGCCGGGTGCTGCCGGAGTACGGCATCCTGCCTCCCACCGAGCCGGCCCGTTCGTCCGGCCTCGGCGCCAGGCCAGGTCAGCATCGTTCGGCGCCGCCGGTCAACGGGGCTCGCCGCGCACCAGGCCGACGGAGCCGTCCGGCGGCCGGGACGCCTCCCGGGAGCGGCCGAGCGCTCCCGCGCCCTGGACGCGGGAGCTGTTCACGTCGGGGATCCGGCGGTGTTCACCTTCCGGGCAGCAGGCTGACCGGTCATGAGTTCAGTGAAGAGTGTCAGCCGGCGTGGTCTTCTGGCGGGTGCCACCGGGGTCGGCCTTGGTGGTGCGGTGGCGCTCGGCGGTGGGACGGCGGCCGCCGAGCCCGCCGCGCCGAGCCCGCTGCTGTGGTCGCGGCCGGGGCGGCTGGGCGCGCCCCGGGTGTCCGGACTGCACCTGCAGTTCGGGTCGGACGCCTCCCGGGAGGTGGTGGTCTCCTGGCACACCACGGCCTCGGTGGCCCGCCCCAGGGTGCTCCTCGGTACGGCGCACGGCGGCTTCGGCCGGACCGAGCACGCCCGGACCACCACCTACCGGGACGCCAAGTCGGGTACCGAGGTGCAGGTCCACCACGCCAGGATCGGCGGGCTGCAGCCGGACACCGACTACGTCTACGCGGCGCTGCACGACGGCGCGGCACCGGAGCTGGGCACGGTGCGGACCGCACCGCGCGGCCGGGGCGCCTTCACCTTCACCAGCTTCGGGGACCAGGGCACGCCGACGCTGGGCCGGCAGACCGCAGGCGGCTGGGTCAACGACAACCTCGGCAGCCCGGCGGCCGGTGACACCACGGCCGGCGTCGAGCGGATCGCGCCGCTGTTCCACCTGGTCAACGGCGACCTCTGCTACGCCAACCTGTCAGGCGACCGGGTGCGCACCTGGTCGGACTGGTTCGAGAACAACTGCCGTTCCGCCCGCCACCGTCCGTGGATGCCCGCCGCCGGGAACCACGAGAACGAGCTCGGCAACGGCCCGATCGGGTACGGCGCCTACCAGGCGTACTTCAGCCTCCCCGAGGCCGGCGCGGACGAGCAGCTGCGCGGCCTGTGGTACGCGTTCACCGCCGGCTCGGTCCGGGTGATCAGCCTCAACAACGACGACGTCGCCTACCAGGACGGCGGCAACTCCTATGTGCACGGCTACTCCGGCGGAGCCCAGCAGCGCTGGCTGGAAGCCCAGTTGGCGGCGGCGAACGCGGACCCGCAGATCGACTGGATCGTGGTCTGCATGCACCAGGTGGTGATCTCCACGGCCGACAAGTTCAACGGCGCCGACCTCGGGATCCGGGAGACCTGGGTACCGCTGTTCGACAAGTACGGAGTGGACCTGGTGGTCTGCGGCCACGAGCACCACTACGAGCGCTCCCACCCGATCCGGGGTCAGCAGCCCACCGACACCCGCACCCCGATCCCGGTCGCCACCGGCACCGAGGTGATCGACACCAGCAAGGGCACCGTCCACATGGTGATCGGCGGCGGCGGCACCTCGGCGCCCTCCAACCAGCTGCTCTACAGCCCAGCCCGCTGCCGGGTGATCACCGGGGTCGGCCCGGTGGACTCCGCCACCGGCAAGCGGCCGCCGAAGTACGTGATCGAGGACGCCCCCTGGTCCGCCTTCCGCGACGCCGACCACTCCTACGGCTTCGCCGCCTTCGAGGTCGACCCCGGCGCCCGGGGCGGCAACACCTCGATCGCCGTCACGTACTACGCGGTCACCGGGCCGTACGGCGACCTGCTGCCGGTGGACCGGTTCCGGCTCACCCGCCCGCGCGGCCGGAGCGGGCACCGGGTGTAGCCGGCCGCGTCAGTTGCGGTTGAAGGTCCGGGTGGCGGCCGCGGCGATGGCGATACCCAGGGTCCACCCCAGGACGGTCAGCACCACGGTGACCACCGCGGGGACGCCGTGGTACTGCCAGGCGTCCGACTGGCCGAAGCGGACCACCGGGATCAGATGGTCGGCGGCGTACAGCACCGGGTTGAAGGTCGCGGCGCTGTCCGGACTGACGTGCTGCGGGTGCACCCGGCTGAAGTAGACGCTGCTCGCCACCAGCAGGCCGATCGCCCAGCAGAACGCCCGCAGCGGGCGGTAGCCGTAGCCGACCAGCAGGTCCAGCAGGTAGCCGGGGAGGCGGCGCGGGAAGGAGAGTTCGGCCCGTACCGCGCGCTGCCTGGCCAGCAGGACGGTCCTGGCCTCGCCGTCGTTGCCCAGCGAGCGGTAGTAGGCGGCCAGCTGCTCGTACGGCTGGGCGCGGAAACCGCCGGTCAGGGTTGGGTCGGAGCGGCGGACCTGGCGCCTGATCACGTCCAGCCGGTCCGCCGCGTCGGCGTACCGGCTGAACGGCCCGTAGGTGAAGCCGTCCAGGTTCAGCCGGCTCGGCCAGGAGTCGGCCGTGTCGCTGATGCCGCCCGCGGCGGACGCCGCGTACAGGGTGAGCAGGGCCTCGGGAGAGTCCATGCCCTCCAGGTCGAGGTGGCCGGTGATGCGGGCACCGGTCAGCCGGATCTCGCCATCGGTGTGGAACTCCTTGCCCAGGTGGAGGCTGCCCGCGACCCGCATCCGGTTGGCGCGCAGGGCCGGCCCGCCCGGGGTCGGGGTGAGCTGGGCGCCGCTGAAGGTCAGCCCGCTGCCGAAGTTCGCGCCCGGCAGGCGCACCGTGCCGATCGCCGTGAAGGGCTGCTTGCCCGCTTCGGTCTCGTGCGGCTTGAAGAAGGAGTAGCTGGCCACGGTGAGCGAGTCGCCGTGCAGCGCGGAGTGGCCGCGGCCGTCCAGCCGGGCGCCGGTCAGGTACAGCGAACTGCCGATGTGCGCACCGGGGATCCGCAGCGCTCCCTCGGTCCGCAGCCGCTGGGCCAGCAGGCTGCGCCCGACCCGCATACCACCGGCGTTGAGCGACTCGCCGGCGGCCCTCCGGTCGACCAGCTCGGCGTCGATGAGGTTCACCCGGCCGTCGATCTGCGCGTTGATCAGGCTGAACGAGCCCTCCACCTTGGCCTTCTCGGCGAGCAGGCTCCCCTCGACACGGATGCCGTCGGCGCGGACGGTGCGCGCGTCCTTCTCGCCCTCGCTCTCACCGGCGCCGGCCCCGGTGATACGGGTGCCGCTGAGGTCCAGGGTGCCGCGCACCTGCGCGCCGGCCGCGCTGAGCGTGGTGAGACGGGATCCGCTCAGGTCGATCGACTCCGTGAGAGCGCCGTCGAACACGACCGGCCCGTCGAACCGGCAGCCCTGGAGCAGCAGCAGCGGCGAGACCTGCCCGTGGTCGAAGCGCAGCCCGCCGGAGATCCGCGCCCCGGCGAGCCGCACCGCCGCCGCCGCCCCCGCCACGGTCGGGCAGGCGCCCAGCAGCAGCGCCGCGATCACCTCACCGCGCACGGACCGCTCGGCCGGCCACCCGTCGGCCCCGGCCGGATCGTCCGCGCCGAAGTCGCCGGTACGCAGATCGACCAGCTCGCCGTGCGGGAAGGCCCGCCAGAGCCGGCGTTCGGTCGCGGTGAGCCGGCCGAGCCGGCTGGGTATCGCGGAGCTGCTGGGAACTGGCGTACGGCGCATGGCGGTTATCTTGCCGCACCCGGGACACCGCGTGCGCCCTGTCGGGAGACGGGCCGTCAGCTCGGGACGGTGAGCAGGAAGGACTCCAGCTCGCTCTGGTACCAGCGGTCGGTACGGCCCAGCGGGGTCATGCCGAGGCGGCGGCAGACGGCCTGGGAACGGTGGTTGTCCGGGTGGGTCACCGCGTAGATCCCGGCCAGCCCGTCGGCGAAGCCCTTGGCCACGGCCGCGCGGGCGGCCTCGGTGGCGAAGCCGTTGCCCCAGGAGTCCGGGTGGAAGTGCCAGCCGACCTCCACCTCGCCGTCGCCGTCCGGGAACGGCACCAGCAGGACCGAACCCGCCACCACGCCGGTGTCCCGCCGCTCCACCGCCCAGACCCCGTACCGGGGATCCATCGATCGCCCCTGGAACCGCTCGATCAGGGCGTCCGCGTCCGCGAGTTGCGCCATCGTGCGGGTGCGGCCGATCCAACGGGTCACCTCGGTACGGGAGTACAGATCGAAGGCCCGCTCCCGGTCCTCGGCGCGCCACTGGCGCACCGTCAGGCGGTCGGTGGTGAGCACGACGGACATCGGTGGAGCCTCCCGGTCGTTCCCGCAGCAGAAATGATCCGACATCAGGCTGGTGCCGACGGTGGCGGCTCGCGCCGGATGGCGGCAGCCAAAGCGCGTCGAACGGAGCCCCGCCGTGCGTGCCGGGAACGCGATCCGCGGACGCCCCGGTAGAGGTGGTCGCGACGGTCGGCCGGTGCCCGGCCGCCGACACCGAAGTGCGGCAGCCGGGCACCGGCGCCGGAACCTCAGAACAGCGGGACGCCCGCGCGCACCAGACGCCAGTTGACCGCGGCGAACTGCGCCGGGTCGATCACGCCCTTGGCCTTCACCCACGCGATCATGGTGTTGCGGATCTCGTCCGAGCTGGTCCAGACCTGCTTGGCCGAGGCGACGTGCGGGAAGTTGCCGCCGCCGTTCGCCCGGTAGTTGTTCACCGCCAGTACGAACTGCGCCGCCGCGTCTATCGGCTTGCCGTCGAAGGACAGGCCCGTGATCCGCGAACCGACCGGCTTGCTGATGTCGATGTCGTACGAAACGCCGTACACCGAATCGAAGTTGTAGTCCGGAGTGTTCTGCTGGTTGGTCAGCTTGTCCAGGTCGACCGGGTCACCCGGGGCCAGCTGGGCGAAGAACTTCGCCGAGTACTCCAGGTAGTCCTTGATCTGGGCACCGGTCAGGACCCGGGCCTCCAGGGTGTTCTCGTAGATGTACAGGCCAGCCGCGTCCCGCAGCTTCACCGTACCCGCCGGAATGTGCGCGGTCCGGTTGAACGGTGCCGCCTGCGCCAGCACCGGCAGGTTCGCGTACGAGGTCTTGGCCAGCGCCGCCTTCACCGCGTCCGCCTGCACCCGACCGATCAGGTCGACGATCGGCACGTCCTTGAACCGGGCCTCGGAGATGGACAGATCGGCCTTGCAGGTGCCGATCACCTGATTGACGTACGCCACCACCTTCTTGTGCTGGGCGCCGATCAGCTTGACGATCCGCGGGTCCTCCGGGACGGTGTTGGTGTTCAGCACCCGCGAGCTCACCTTGGTGACCTGCCAGTGACCCTTGCTGAACTCCACCTCGAAGTCGAAGCAGGACAGCCGCTGCGCCCAGCAGAGCGGCTCGGACAGCACCACGGTCTTGCCGGTCTTCTTGTTGACGATCAGCCGCTGCGCCACCTCCTTGTGGGTGTGGCCCACCAGCACCGCGTCGATCCCCGGCACGGTCTCGGCCATCTCACCGGAGGCGTCCTCCGGCCAGGGCAGCTGGTCGCCGTAGGTGGTCGGCTCGTCGATGCCCGAGTGCGCGGCGACCACGACCACGTCCGCGCCCGCCGCCTTCATCCGAGGCACGTACTTCGCGGCCATCTCCACGATGCCCGGGAAGACCATCTGGCCCGAGACGTTGGCCTTGTCCCAGATCGCGATGCCGGGGTTGGTCAGACCCAGGATGCCCACCTTCAGCGGACGGCCGCGGCCCAGGTACAGCTCCCGGATCACGTACGGCGGGAAGGCCGGCTTCTCGTTCTTGGCGTGCAGGGCGTTCGCACCGAGCAGCGGGAACTCCAGCTGCTCCTCGAAGGCCCGCACCGTCGGAATGCCGTAGTTGAACTCGTGGTTGCCGAGCGCGGCGGCGTCGTAGCCGATGGCGTTCATCGCCTCGGCCATCGGGTGCTTCGGCGGCTTCTTGCCGGTGATCGGCTCCACCCGGGCGTAGTAGTAGCTGAGCTGGGTGCCCTGGATGATGTCACCCGCGTCGATCAGCAGGGTGCGGTGGTGGCCCTTCTGCGCCCGGACTCGGTTGACCAGGGTGGAGATCTTGGCCAGGCCGACGTCGTTGTGCGCCGCGTCGTCGTACTCGGCGTCGGTGAAGTAGTCCCAGTTGAGCACCCGGCCGTGCATGTCACTGGTGCCCATCACGGTGAAGCTCTCCTTCACCGGGTGCTTCGCGAGTTCCGCGGCCGAGGGCTCCTCACTCGCCGCGGCGGCCGGGCTCGCGGCGGCGAGCGGAGCACCGCCGACCAGGGCCGCGCCGGCGGCAGTGGCGGCCGAGCGGGTGACGAAGTCACGACGATTCAGGGACATGGACGACTCCAACGTGGGGCGAACGGACCGTCAACTAAGCGACGACGCGCGTAGAGAAACGCGCGTAGAAGTCTGCCGGGTAAACGGCCCGGCGAACAGACTTCCGACATGTCCAACAGGTGAGATATGCATTACTCCCGAGTAGCAACCGGCTCAACGGCCCCCTCCGGCCACCTCGGGTCAGCAGCCGGTCCACCTCCGCCGTCAGCACCGTCGCCGGATCCGCCCCGCGCGGCGCCAGCAACTCCCGCGCGCGGTCCCGCACATGGGTGTCCACCGCCGGCGGCAGCCGTCGCCGGACGATCTCCTGCGCGTTCCCGGCCCGCCCCACCGCCGCCAGCAGCCGCGGCAGATCCAGCCCGGCCGGCAGCGGCGTACGCTCCAACCGCCCCGCCAGCTCGCCGGTTCCACCGCCGCCACCAGCCCGGACGACGACTGCCGCCGATGCCCCGCGGGCGGCTCCTGGCGCCCCCCTGGACACCTGCACGGGCCGACCGGGCGTCAGCAGCGTCCCCGCCCCGTATGGCCGCCAACCCTCCCTCTGGGCCCGGCCGGTCCGGATCCCACCGGACCACCGAGGTTCCCGCCGCAGCCGGAGCGCGACCCGGCTGGACCGTGAATCGGAGGTGAACAGGCGTTCATGGAATCGAATCGACAGGTGAAGGTGCGGTGCTCAACTCCCTTTTATGTATACAGAAGTCACGAGGCATCAGATCGCTTCAGGAGTTAACCGAATCGTTCGCCAACTGCCATGCGGCAGGTGTGTCGGAACGTCGTTGTTACGCGCCGGTAATGCCTACGCTCTTGACTCATGCGCCGAGCAAAAATCGTCTGCACCCTCGGGCCCGCCACCGACTCGTACGACCAGATCAAGGCCCTGGTCGAAGCCGGTATGGACATCGCCCGGTTCAACCTCAGCCACGGCACCCAGCTGGAGCACGAAGAGCGCTACCGCCGGGTCCGCAAAGCCTCCGACGAGACGGGACGCAGCATCGGCGTCCTGGCCGACCTCCAAGGCCCGAAGATCCGGCTCGACACCTTCGCCGAAGGACCCGTACTCCTCGAACGCGGCGACGAGTTCACCATCTCCGTCGAGGACGGGGTGGTCGGCGACCGCGAGATCTGCGGCACCACCTACAAGGGCCTCGCCGCCGACGTCTCCCGCGGCGAACGCATCCTGGTGGACGACGGCCGGGTCTGCCTGGAAGTCACCCACGTGGACGGCCCGCGCGTCCACTGCATCGTCATCGAAGGCGGCCTGGTCTCCGACCACAAGGGCCTCAACCTGCCCTCGGTCGCCGTCTCCGTGCCCGCGCTCAGCGACAAGGACGTCGCCGACCTGCGCTGGGCCCTGCGGACCGGCGCCGACCTGATCGCGCTCTCCTTCGTCCGCACCGGCCACGACATCGAGGACGTCCACCGGATCATGGCCGAGGAAGGCCGCTTCCTCCCCGTCATCGCCAAGATCGAGAAGCCGCAGGCCGTCGAGAACCTCGACGCCATCGTGGACGCCTTCGACGGCATCATGGTCGCCCGCGGCGACCTCGGCGTCGAAATGCCACTGGAACAGGTGCCCATCGTCCAGAAGCGCGCCATCAGGCTCGCCAAGCGCAACGCCAAGCCGGTCATCGTCGCCACCCAGATGCTCGACTCGATGATCCACGCATCCCGGCCCACCCGCGCCGAGGCCTCCGACGTCGCCAACGCGGTCATCGACGGCACGGACGCGGTGATGCTCTCCGGCGAGACCTCGGTCGGCAAGTACCCCGTCGAGACCGTCAAGACCATGGGCCGGATCCTCGAAGCCGTCGAGAACGAGGTCCTCGCCGCCGGACTGCCCCCGCTCAGCGAACGCGGCAAGCCCCGCACCCAGGGCGGCGCCGTCGCCCGCGCCGCCGCCGAGATCGGCGACTTCCTCGGCGCCAAGTACCTCATCGCCTTCACCCAGAGCGGCGACACCGCCCGCCGGCTCACCCGCTACCGCTCGCCCATCCCCGTCCTCGCCTTCACCTACGAACCGGCCGTCCGCAGCCAACTCGCCCTCACCTGGGGCGTGGAGACCTTCCTCGGCCCCTTCGTCCCGACCACCGACGAGATGGTCGCCCAGGTCGACGCCCAACTCCTCAGCCTCGGCCGCTGCCAGCGCGGCGACATCGTCGTCATCACCGCCGGCTCACCCCCCGGGCTGGCCGGCTCCACCAACCTGGTGCGGGTGCACCACGTGGGGGAGCTGGACAACTGAAGTGGGACGTCGACGGCGGCGCGGCCCCGGGTGAGACGGGGCTGCGCCGCAGTCAGTACTTGGGGCCGATGTGCTCGTCCATCAGCGCGACGGAAGCGCGGCGGGCGATGGAGACGTTCACCGCGCCGCCCGGGCGCTTGACGGCCTTCCACTGGACGCCGACGGTATCGAGGGCGTCGGTGAAGATGCGGACGATGTCGGCCGAGGTGTTGGTGAAGAAGTAGCGCGGGTACTCGTAGCGCTTGGCCTCGCCACCGACCGTCCTGGTAGTCCAGTTGGTGATCCGGCATCCGTCGGAGTGGATCAGACCGCGCAGCAACTCCCAGGGGTGGGTGTCCACGATGCGTTGCTGCCATGGCGTCAGGGTGATACGGCGCAGGTGCTTGGGTCCGGGGCCGTGCTGGGGGAACAGGCAGGGCCAGTGCTTGCTGGTGCTGACGACGCTCGTGCAGCCCGGAGCCTGGACCCGGTTGACGCTGTTGTGCGGCATGACCGAGGCGATGGCCCGCGCGCACTGCTCGATCAGACCAGGCCAGACGTCGCCGCAGGCTATTCGGAGCGCGTGGACGCCTCGGCGGCCCTCGCTGATGCAGCCGTCGCCGAGGTAGAGGCCGAGCAGGTAGGCGTAGGCGGCTGGTGGGATTCTGTCGCCTCGAACCGGGCACTCGGCGGTCAAGCGGGGGCTAGGAGTGATGCGGGCGGTCCACTCACGTATCGCGAAGCGTGAGATTCCCGTCGAGCGGCTGACTTCGCTGAAGGTCATGCCCGAGCGGTGCAGTGCCACCGCGCGCTCGCGTGTCGCCTGGTCGTACATGCTGGCGAGGTTCGGTGCTTTGCTGGCCGCGCATACCGGAAACGCTGGAGTCTTCACTTGAAGTGATGAAGATCTCCAACACTGAGGCCCAGAATTGATGCCTTGGATTTGAAGGTAAAGTGCCCCGAGTGGGATTCGAACCCACACTGAATGGTGTTTGAGACCATCGCCTCTGCCCTTGGGCTACCGGAGCTCCACCGAATCGAAGGTGACCCCCGATCCGCCGTGACTCAAACATACCGTGTCTAGGTAGGCTCGTGCATGCAGTCCCCGCCGGAACGAGGAGCCACGTGAGCACCGCCGACGAGCAGCCCCAGGCGCTTGAGACCGACTCGCCCCAGATCACCCGAATTGTGATCGCCGAGGACGAGGCGTTGATCCGTCTCGACCTCAAGGAGATGTTGGAGGAGGAGGGCTACACCGTCGTCGGCGAGGCCGGGGACGGGGAGACGGCGGTACGGCTGGTCGAGGAGCTGAAGCCGGATCTGGCGATCCTCGATGTGAAGATGCCGGTCCTGGACGGGCTGTCGGCGGCCGAGCGGATCCACCAGAAGCACCTGGCCCCGGTGCTGATGCTGACCGCGTTCTCGCAGCGCGAGCTGGTCGACCGGGCCCGTGACGCGGGTGCGATGGCCTACATCGTGAAGCCGTTCAGCAAGAGCGACCTGGTCCCCGCGATCGAGATGGCGGTGTCCCGGCACACCGAGATGCGGGCGCTGGAGAAGGAGATCGCCGACCTCAGCCAGCGGCTGGAGACCCGCAAGCTGGTGGACCGGGCGAAGAGCGTGCTGCAGACCAAGTTCGGGCTGAACGAGCCGGCCGCGTTCCGTTGGATCCAGAAGACCTCGATGGACCGCCGGATGACCATGGCCGCGGTGGCCGAGGCCGTGATCGAGGAGGGGCAGGCGCAGGACCGCAAGAAGGCCGACGAGGCCCAGTCCGAGGGCTGAGCCGGATCCGGCGAGGGTCCGGCCGTCGAGCGACGGCCGGACCCTTCGCGTGCGTTCAGTCCTCGCCCAGGTACGCCTTGCGGACGGACTCGTCGTGCAGCAGGTCGGCGCCGGTCCCGGTGAGCACGATCCGGCCGGTCTCCATCACGTAGCCGTGGTCGGAGAGCGACAGCGCGGCCCGGGCGTTCTGCTCGACCAGCAGGATGGTCGTCCCGGCGGTCTTGAGCTCGACGATGGTGGCCGTGATCTTCTGCATCATCAGCGGGGAGAGGCCCATCGAGGGCTCGTCCAGCATCAGCAGTTTGGGGCGGGACATCAGCGCCCGTCCCATCGCGAGCATCTGCTGCTCACCGCCCGAGAGGGTCCCGGCGGCCTGCCGGCGCCGTTCGCCGAGGATCGGGAAGAGGGTGTAGGCGCGTTCCACGTCCTCGGTGACGCCGGCCGGGTCGCGGCGCAGGAAGGCGCCGAGCAGCAGGTTCTCCTCGATGGTCATCCGGGGGAAGATGTGGCGTCCCTCGGGGGAGTGGGCCAGGCCGAGCGAGACGATCCGGTGGGCGGGGACGGCGTGCAGGGCCTGCCCGTCGAAGGTGATGCTGCCGCCGGTCGGTCTGAGCAGGCCGGAGATGGTGCGCAGGGTGGTGGTCTTGCCGGCGCCGTTGGTGCCGATGAGGGTGGTGACCTCGCCCTGGTTGGCGGTGAAGCTGATCCCCTTGACGGCCTCGATCTTCCCGTAGGCGACGCGGAGGTCGTCGACCTTGAGCAGTGCGGTCACTGGTCTGCCTCCGTACGGTCGGTGCCGGTGGCCCCTTCGGTGCCGGTGGCCCCTTCGGCGCCGGTCGTGTGGTCGGCGCCGGTCGCCTGGTCGGGGCCGGTCTCGGCGGGTGGTGCGCCGAGGTAGGCGGTGATGACCCGTTCGTCGTTCTGGACGGTTTCCCGGTCGCCTTCGACGATCTTCTGGCCCTGGACCAGGACGGCGGTGCGGTCGCAGAGGTTGAAGATGAAGCGCATGTCGTGCTCGATGACCAGGACGGCGACGCCCTTGTCGCGGATCGCGAAGACCAGTTCCTCGGCGGCGCGGGTCTCCTGGGGGTTCATGCCGGCGGTGGGTTCGTCCAGCAGCAGCAGTCCGGGGTCGCTGGCCAGGGCCCGGGCGATCTCCAGTTTGCGCTGTTCGCCGTAGGGGAGGTTGCGGGAGAGGTGGTCGGCCTTGGCGGCGAGGCCGGTGAACTCCAGGAGTTCCATGGCCTTTTCGCGGCTCTCGGCCTCGGCTCGGCGGTAGCCGGGGCCGCGCAGGATGGCGGAGAAGAGTCCTTCCCTGGTGCGGGTGTGCCGGCCGACCAGGACGTTCTCCAGCACGGTCATGTTGGCGAACAGTCGGATGTTCTGGAAGGTGCGGGCGATTCCGGCCTGGGTGACCAGGTGGGGTTTGGGTGGCAGGACGCTGCCCCGGAAGGTGACGGTGCCCTCGGTCGGGACGTACAGGCCGGTGAGGCAGTTGAAGAAGGTGGTCTTTCCCGCGCCGTTGGGGCCGATCAGGCCGATGATCTCGCCCTGGCCGACGGTGAGGGAGACGTCGTTGACGGCGGTGAGGCCGCCGAAGCGCATGGTGACGCCGCTGACGTCGAGAAGGGTGTCGGTCATCGTGCCTCTGCCTTGGTGAGGGCGGTCTCGGTGGCGGCCGCCTGGACGGGGATGTCGGCCTCGTGGAACTCGAGTTGCCGCCGCCGGTTGGCGATCAGGCCTTCCGGGCGGACCCGCATCAGGACGATCAGCGCGATGCCGAAGGCGAGCAGCTGGTAGTCGGAGAGGAACTCCAGCTTCTTCGGGATGAGGAAGAGCAGGGTGGCGCCGAGCAGTGGTCCGCTGATGGTGCCCATGCCGCCGAGGATGACGGCGGCTAGCAGGAAGGCGGAGTTGGGCGGCAGGGCTTCGGCGAAGGTGTACTGGTCGGGGGTGACGGTGTAGCTGACGTGGGCCTGGACGGTGCCGGCGAGTCCGGCGAGGCAGGCGCCGAGGGCGAAGGCGAGCAGTTTGAGTCGGAAGCCGTTGATGCCCATGGCTTCGGCGGCGGTCTCGTCCTCGCGGATGGCGATCCAGGCGCGGCCGATCCGGGAGTTGCCCACCCGGGCGAAGACCAGTACGACGACGGCGGTGACCAGCAGCATCAGCAAGTAGTAGTTGGAGAAGCGGCCGAGTTGGACGCCGCCGACGGTGTGGGTGGCGCCGAAGTCGAAGCCGAGGATGTCCAGGTCGGGGATGCGCGGGATGCCGTTGGAGCCATTGGTGACCTTGGGGCCGGTGGTGCCGTTGAGGTTGTTCATGGTGATGCGGAAGATCTCGCCGAAGCCCAGGGTGACGATGGCGAGGTAGTCGCCGCGCAGGCGCAGGGTCGGGGCGCCGATCACCACGCCGAACACGATGGAGACCGCCGCGCCGGTCAGCATGGCCGCCCAGAACGGGAACTGGACGTGGATGGGGGAGGCGGGCGAGCCGGAGACCAGGGCGGCGGCGTAGGCGCCGACGCCGAGGAAGGCGACGTAGCCGAGGTCGAGCAGTCCGGCGAGGCCGACCACGATGTTGAGGCCGAGGGCGACGGTGGCGAAGATCAGGATGTTGGCGGCGACCGAGGTGTACTGGTCGCTGGTCTGGGTGAACGGGAAGCCGGCGGCGGCGGCGAAGGCGGCGCCGGTGGTCACCGGGCGGTGTTTGAGGGTGAGGGCGCGCAACCTGGCGATGAGGCCGGACTTGGTGAGTGCGGCGACGGTGAAGCCGGTCAGCAGTAGGTAGCCGGTGAAGAGTTCGCCGTAGTCGGTGTCGATGCCGTAGGTGATCGCGACCAGGCCTGCGGCGAAGGCCGCGATGATGAGCAGCACCTCGATCCAGGAGGGGAGTTCGCGGGCGGCCGGGAGTGGTCGGTCGGTGGTGGTGAGGCGTAGTGGGAGGTGGCGGGTGATGCCCCGGCCGGTGCCGTGCGGGTGGCGGTCCAGCGGGAGGCCGAGGGCGCCGAGCAGGGCGAGCAGGGCGGTGGCGCCGGCGATCCAGCCGCCGGGTTCCAGGTTGGCCAGTCCGCCGAGTTCGGTGGAGATGGCGGTCAGGGTGAACCAGGTGGTGGCGGTGGTGCCGAGGGCGGCGTAGAGGATGCCGTTGTTGCTGTCGCTGGGGCCCAGCCAGCGCAGTCCGGGCAGGCCGCGGGTGCCGACGGCGTGGGCGAGGGTGAGGAGGAGGGTGACCAGTCCGCCGGTGAGGGTGAGCCATTGGAGGCCGCCGGGGTAGCCGGTGACGGTGAGGTCGCCGGGGAAGTCGGGGGTCCAGGTCCAGGAGAGGAAGGCGGAGGCGATGGCGCCGGCGGATCCGGCGAGGGTGAGGATGCGGGCGGGGCCGGCGGCCATCGGGAGGACCGGGGTGGTCTGGACGCCGGTCGGCGGTGTGCTGCTCATGGTGGTCACGCCCTGTCCGCGACGCGCTCGCCGAGCAGCCCCTGGGGCCGGACGAGCAGCACGACGATGAGGAGTACGAAGGCCCAGACGTCCTTCCAGGCGCCGCCGCCGAACAGGTGCATTCCGGGCAGGTGTTGGACGTAGGCGGTGGCGAGTCCTTCGGCGAGGCCGAGGACGATGCCGCCGACCATGGCGCCGTAGATGTTGCCGATGCCGCCGAGGACGGCGGCGGTGAAGGCCTTGAGGCCGAGGATGAAGCCCATCCGGAAGTCGACCTGGCCGGTGCGCAGTCCGTAGGCGACGGCGGCGACGGCGGCGAAGGCGGCGCCGATGGCGAAGGCCATGACGATGATCCGGTCGGTGTCGATGCCCATCAGCTTGGCGGTGTCGGGGTCCTGGCTGGTGGCTTGCATGGCGCGGCCGGAGCGGGTGCGGGTGACGAACCAGCCGAGGATGAGCATGCAGATCGGGGCGGCGGCGATCAGGAAGAGGTCGCTGCGCTGGATGGTGGTGCCGAGGATCTGGAGCGGGTCGCCGGGGATCCTGGGGAAGACCCGGGCCTTCTTGGCGTTGGGGTAGAAGGAGAAGACGAGCTGCTGGAGGACGATGGACAGGCCGATGGCGGTGATCAGCGGGGCGAGCCTGGGGGCGCCGCGCAGCGGCCGGTAGGCGAAGCGTTCGGCGGCGACGGCGACCAGGGTGGAGACGAGGATCCCGGCGAGGAGCATGAGTGGGATGGCGAGCCAGAGGGTGGTGCCGCCGGGCAGGGCGAGGTAGGCGGTGAGGGCGCCGAAGCCGCCGACCATGAAGATCTCGCCGTGGGCGAAGTTGATGAGCTGGACGATGCCGTAGACCATCGTGTAGCCGATCGCGATGAGTCCGTAGAGGGCTCCCAGGATCAGGCCGTTGGCCAGCTGCTGCGGTAGTTCGTGCACCGCTCGGCCTCCGTAGTGCGTGGTGAACGCGGGCTGGGTGTGGCCGCGCGGGGGCGGATCGGCGCCCCGCGCGGGTGGTTCGGGGCCTGGTTTCCCGGTCAGTCGGTGAAGGTGCCGGAGGTCTCCACCGCCCACTTGCCGCCGTCGACCTTGTAGACGGTGAGCTGCTTGTTGGTGGTGTCGCCGTACTCGTCGAAGGAGACCTTGCCGGTGACCCCGTTGAAGCTGACCTTCTGGACGGCGTCGACGACCTTGGTGCGGGCGTCGTCGGGCAGCTTGCCGTTGTTGGCGGCGGCGACGGCCTTGACGCCCTGGATGATGGCCCAGGCGCTGTCGTAGGAGTAGCCGCCGTAGGTCTCGTACGGGTCCTTGTAGCCGGCGGCGGCGTACTCGGCGACGAACTTGGCGGCGGAGGGCAGCTTTTCGACGGAGAGGCCGACGGCGGTGGCCAGGTCGCCCTGGCTCTTGGGGTTGAGCTTGATGTACTCGGCGCTCTGCATGCCGTCGCCGCCCATCAGCGGGACGGTGACGCCGGCGTTCTTGAGCTGGAGCGAGAGCGGGCCGGCGGCGGGGTACTCGCCGCCGTAGTAGACGGCGTCGGCGCCGGAGCTCTTGACCTTGGTGACGATGGCGCTGAAGTCGCGGTCGTCGGGGTTGACGTGCTCCTCGCCGACGATGGTGCCGCCGAGTTTGGTGAACTCGCCCTTGAAGGTGGCGGCGAGGCCGGCGCCGTAGGTCTTCTGGTCGTCGATCAGGAAGACCTTGCTCTTCTTGGCGTCGTTGTGCAGGTAGCGGGCGGCGAACGGGCCCTGGACGGCGTCGGTGGTGGCGGTGCGGAAGTAGCTCTTGAACGGGCGGACCTTGGTGCCGCTGGCCCACTTCTCGCCCTGGGTGAGTGCGACGCCGGTGTTGGCGGGGGAGACCTCGACCAGGTTGGCGTCGTTGAAGATCTGCTGCATCGACTGCGCGACGCTGGAGTTGAGCGGTCCGACGACGCCCAGGACCTTCTTGTCGGCGACCAGCTGGGTGGCGTTCTGCTGGCCGGGTGCGGGTTTGGCGGTGTCGTCCAGGGCCTCGATCTCGAACTTGACGCCGGGGACCTCGTCGGTGCTGTTGGCGGTCTTGATCGCGAGGTCGACGGAGTTCTTGATGCCGAGGCCGAGGGCGGAGAGGTCGCCGGTGAGCGGGGCGTCGACGCCGATGACGACGGTGGTGCCGCTCGCGGCGCTGCCCGAGCCGCCCTTGTCGTGGTTGCGTGAGCCGCAGGCCGTGACGGTGAGTGCTCCCACGACTGCGATGCTCGCGACGAGCATTGAACGATGACGCACGAGGGTTCCCTTTCTGCGGAGGGCACCCGCCCGAACGTGCGGCGGGGGCGCCAGGGCGCGCACTGAGGCCAGGCCCGATCCGTCGGCGCGGTGACTGGGCGTGACTCTAGAGCGCGTTCGACGGCTCGGGCAGGGGGCCGGACAGGCTGTGATTCTCTTGTTATCGGAATCAGTCGTGGCGTTCCGACATTTCGATCTTTCCCATTTGACGGGACGTCGCTGGTCGGGGCGCTGGGCGCGGCCGCCATTGCGGCTCGCGGCATGAAGGTCGCTGGGTGAAGCGGGAGTTCGGAATGTGGACAGCGGAATCCGGTTCGCCGTGACCGGTCGGCCGTGTCCGAATATCGGAACACAGTTAGGCCGAATTGCGGACCTCGGGGTCGTTTGCGGCGGGGGTGCAATAGGAAAACCGGGGCAAAGTCAGGATTTCACGTTCATTACTCAGTGTTACATCGAAGGATGTGCGTCCGGATCGACACGGAGAGCTGACGGCGAGTCAAGTCGACTGAGCGGCCCGGTCGAAGCCCTCGCGGCCCTTGATTCAGGCGGAGGCTGCCCGGCCGGTGTGCGACTCAAACAGGAGTGCGGCCCGGGACTTGTGGGGCGTGCGGAACGCACGAGGCGGGCGGGGCCGGGGAGTTGGGGCCGCCGGGGAGGCCGGGCCGGCCGCGGGGGAGCGGCGCTCCGCCGGGCCGGCCATGGGGGAGGGGCGGAGCCCGGTGGGGGTGGTGCGGGACGGCGAAGGGGCGCGGTTTCCCGCGCCCCTGACGGCCGCTGCCCGGCCGCCGGAGCCGGCCGGAGGTCGCTCAGAGATCCCTGAGCATGCAGGTGAGCCGGCAGCTGGTGATCCGCTTGCCGGTGTCGTCGGTGATGGCGATCTCGTAGGTCGCGGCGGTGCGGCCCTTGAAGACGGCGGTGGCCACGCCGGTCACCAGGCCCGAGGTGGCCGAGCGGTGGTGGGTGGCGTTGAGGTCGACGCCGACCGCGTAGCGGCCGGGGCCGGCGTGCAGCATGGCGCCGATCGAGCCGAGCGTCTCGGCCAGTGCGGCCGAGGCGCCGCCGTGCAGCAGCCCGTACGGCTGCTGGTTGCCCTCGACCGGCATGGTGCCGACCACCCGGTCGCCGGACGCCTCCACGATCCGGATGCCGAGCCGGTCGCCGAGGTGGCCGCCGGTGAAGGTGGACGCGTCGATGCCCAGCTTCGCGAAGTGGTCGAGGACGTCCTGCGGGACTTTGAGAACCGGTGCCGCGTCGGTCATGGTGCTCCTGCCGTTCGAGGTTCACATCGTTGTGCATCGTGGGCCCTGCTGACTGTGATCGTACGACCGGCGCGTCGCGGGGGGTGGGGGGTGGGCTGCCGGTGCGCGTGCTCGCGGGCGTTGTCGGCGGCGGGCCATAGGATCGGTGGCGAGAAGTGGAACCGGCAGGAACGGACGTTGACGTGGCTACGCAGAGTGCAGGCAAGAGTGCGTCGGATGGTGCCGCGGGGTCCCGCCCCCGGCTGATGCTGCTCGACGGGCATTCGATGGCGTACCGGGCGTGGTACGCCCTGCCCGTGGAGAACTTCAACACCTCCACCGGCCAGTCCACCAACGCGGTGTACGGCTTCGCCTCGATGCTCGCCAACACCGTGCGGGACGAGCAGCCGACCCACCTCGCGGTCGCCTTCGACCTCTCCCGGAACACCTTCCGCTCCCAGGAGTTCCCCGACTACAAGGCCAACCGGGCCAAGACGCCGGACGAGTTCAGGAGCCAGATCGGCCTGATCCACGAACTGCTCGACGCCATGAGGATCTCCCGGATGTCGGTGGAGGGCTTCGAGGCGGACGACATCATCGCCACCCTGGCCACCGCCGCCGCGGCCGAGGGCTTCGAGGTGCTGATCGTCACCGGCGACCGCGACTCGCTCCAGCTGGTCAGTGAGCACGTCACCGTGCTGTACCCGACCAAGGGCGTCTCCGAGCTCACCCGCTTCACTCCGGAGAAGGTCGCCGAGAAGTACGGCGTGCGGCCCGACCAGTACCCGGACCTGGCCGCGCTGCGCGGCGACCCGTCCGACAACCTGCCCGGCATCCCCGGCGTCGGTGAGAAGACCGCCGCGAAGTGGGTCAACCAGTTCGGCTCCTTCGACGAGTTGGTCGCCCGCGCCGACGAGGTCAAGGGCAAGATCGGCGAGAAGCTGCGCGAGCACCTCGACTCGGTCAAGCGCAACCGGATCCTCACCGAGCTGGTCCGGGACGTCGAACTCCCGCTCGGCATCGCCGACCTGGCGCGTACGCCGTTCGACAAGGCGGCGGTCGGCCAGATCCTGGAGGCGCTGGAGTTCCGCAACCCCAACTTCCGCGACCGCGTCCACGGCGTCGACCCGGGCGGCGCCGAGGAGGCCACCGAGCTCGCCGCCGTCCCCGCTGTCGCCGTCGAGGGCGAACTGCTCACCGAGCCGGGCTCCCTGGCCGCCTGGCTGGCGGCGCACGAGGAGAGCCGGGTCGCCGTCGCCGCCGACTACGAGTGGGCGCTCGGCACCGGCGGGGTGCGGGAGGTCGCGCTGGCGGCCGGAGAGGATGCGGCCTGGTTCGACCCGGCCGAGCTCGCCGAGGCCGACGAGCGCGCCTTCGCCGGCTGGCTCGCCGACGCCACCCGCCCCAAGGCCCTGCACATCGCCAAGCAGGTGATGCGCGCCTTCGCCGAGCACGGCTGGCAGATCGCCGGGGTGGCCGCCGACACCGCGCTCGCCGCCTACCTCGACAAGCCGGGCCGCCGCACCTTCACCCTCGACGTGCTCGCCGAGGAGTACCTGGCCCGCTCGCTCGCGCCCGCCGCCGCCGCGGAGAGCGGCCAGCTCTCCTTCGACACCCCCGAGCACGACCCCACCGCCGGTGCCCAGACGCTGATGACCCAGGCCTGCGCCGTGCTGGACCTCGCGGCGTACTTCGACACCAGGCTCGCCCAGGTCGGCGCCGACAAGCTGATGCACGAGATGGAGCTGCCCATCGCCGAGCTGCTGGCCCGGATGGAGCGCACCGGTATCGCCGCCGACCGCGCATGGCTGACCACCATCGAGTCCCAGTTCGCCGCCGAGATCCAGCGCTGCGTGGAGGAGGCGCACGCCGCCGCCGGGCACCCGTTCAACCTTGGCTCGCCCAAGCAGCTCCAGGAGATCCTCTTCGGCGAGCTGGGCCTGCCCAAGACCAAGAAGATCAAGACCGGCTACACCACCGACGCCGACGCGCTGACCTGGCTGGCCACCCAGACCACCAACGAGCTGCCGGTCATCCTGCTGCGCCACCGCGACCAGGCCAAGCTGCGCACCACGGTGGAGGGCCTGCTCAAGACGGTCTCCCCGCAGGGCCGGATCCACACCACCTTCAACCAGATGGTCGCCGCCACCGGCCGCCTCTCCTCGCAGGACCCGAACCTGCAGAACATCCCGGTCCGCACCGAGGAGGGCCGGATGATCCGCCGCGCCTTCGTGGTCGGCGAGGGCTACGAGGCGCTGCTCACCGCCGACTACTCGCAGATCGAGCTGCGCATCATGGCCCACCTCTCCGAGGACGAGGCCCTGATCGAGGCCTTCGCCAGCGGCGAGGACCTGCACACCACGGTCGCCTCCCAGGTCTTCGAGGTCGCCCCCGGCGCGGTGGACGCAGAGATGCGCCGCAAGATCAAGGCGATGTCGTACGGACTCGCGTACGGGCTGTCCGCGTACGGGCTCTCCCAGCAGCTCGGCATCAAGCCCGCCGAGGCCCAGGGCCTGATGGACACCTACTTCGAGCGCTTCGGCGGTGTCCGCGACTACCTGCGCCGGGTGGTCGAGGAGGCCCGCGCCACCGGTTACACCGAGACCCTGCTCGGCCGCCGCCGCTACCTGCCCGACCTCACCAGCGACAACCGCCAGCGCCGCGAGATGGCCGAGCGGATGGCCCTCAACGCCCCGATCCAGGGCTCGGCCGCCGACATCGTCAAGATCGCGATGCTCCGGGTCGACGAGCAACTGCGCCAGGCCGGGCTGCGCACCCGGATGCTGCTCCAGGTGCACGACGAGATCGTGCTGGAGCTGGCCCCGGGCGAGCACGAGCAGGCCGAGAAGATCGTCCGCGAGCAGATGGCGGGAGCGTACCCGCTGCGCGCCCCGCTCGACGTCTCGGTCGGCGTCGGCGCCAACTGGGAGACGGCGGCGCACTGATCCCCGCTCGGCGGCGGGCGGCCGGGGCCGGCCGCCCGCCGTCCGACGGTGTGTCAGCACTCCCCTTGCGCGGCGGTTCCCCGGCGGGGACGCTGGGGGTATGGGTGCTGACAGCATGCTGGAGCGCGGCCCCGACTCGACCGCCCTGGTGTTCCGCAGCGGCGGCGGTACTCGTGGCTTCGCGCGCCACCAGGTGCTGCGCAGCGGTGGGCCGGCGCTGCTGAGTCTGCTGCTGCTGGTCCCGGCCGTGGTGCCGGTGGCCGCGGTGCTGCTGGCGCTCGGCACCGGCAAAACGCTCGCACTGTCGATCGCCGCCGTGCTGGTGGCCGCCGGGGTGGCGGTCGTGTGGGTGCGCACCGCGCGGGAGGTGCTGCGGCAGCTCCGCCGAGTGGAGTTCGCCCCGGCCGAGGCCCCCTCCGCGGTGCGGTTCGTGCGCGCGGGCGAGCCCGGCGGCTGGCTGCCGATCGCCGAGTTGGCGCGGATCGTGCTGGTTCAGTGGACCGTCCTGCCGTACCCCGGTGACCGGCGGCCGGCCGGCGGTTTCTTCACCGTCCGGCTGGTCATGCGGTACGGAGTGGAGAACCCGCATCTGGTCCGGCACCGGCCGGACTCGCGGTGTCTGGCCAGGACGCTGAAGGATCTGCTCGCCGGGAGTGGTGTCCCGGTGGAGCTGGAGACCCGGCAGGTGGTGCGCCGACGGCCGCGGCCGGGCGGCTGGGTGGGGGGCGGTTCGGCCTCGACGAACTCGGGTGCGTGAGGAGACGTCAGTCGGCCCCAGCGGCGTGGTTCGACTACCAATGCTTGGTGAAAGCATTCCTGATCGAACATCAGATATTCACTATGTGAGATCTACTCGCATAGACCCGGCTCTGCTGTCATGGGTTGGGCCCTGCGTTTGAAAGGGGCCCATCAATCGACTCCCTCCCCACAGGAGAGCCCCCATGTCCAGCGCCCGGAGACTGTCCGCGCTCGCCCTCGCCCTCGCGACCACCGGCCTGGTGTTCGGTGCCGGTGCCGCCAACGCCGCGGCTCGGCCGGTCACCCCCACCTGCAGCCAGGCCCAGCTGCCGCTCCCCGACTCGCGGTGTCAGCCCGGAGCCGTCAACCCGGCCGTCACCCAGGCCAACATCGACTCCACCATCTGCACTCCCGGCTACACCGCCACGGTCCGCCCGCCGACTTCGTACACCAACCCGCTGAAGATCAAGCAGATCACCCAGTACGGCTTCCGGGACACCAACACCTCCGACTACGAGGAGGACCACCTGATAGCCCTGGAGATCGGCGGCAACCCCACCAGCCCGCAGAACCTGTGGCCCGAGCCCCGCTACGCGGTCAACGGCAAGACGGCCGGCGGCAAGGACACGGTGGAGAACAAGCTCCACAAGGCGGTCTGCGCGCACCAGGTCGGGCTGGTGGCCGCCCAGCGTGCCATCGCCACCAACTGGACCACCGCACTGTCGGTCCTCGGCCTGCAGTGACGCGGCGCCGACCGGCGCTGAGCGGTACGGGCCGGTGCTGAGCGGTACGCGCCGGTAGTGAACCGACGGGTCGGTGGTGACCGGCACGGGCCGGCGCTGACCCGACCGGACCGGCACCGTCCTGCGCTGACCCGACCGGGCCCGACCGGGCCGGCACCGGCCTGCGCCGCCGGCCCCGGAGCGCGGGTGCGGCGGCGCGGGTGCGGTCCTGGGCGCGTGCGCCGGTAGCGGGACGGTCACTGCGGTCGGGACTCCGGTCATCGAATGGTGTCCGAACTTCCTGGCCGGTTGCGGTGGTTGGCGGCGCGGAGGTGGTCGGCCGGTCGCACCCGGCGGCACGGTGCCTCACGCCTTGCGGCGCTGCCTGCCGGAGGGCGTGAGGATCGGACGGCCGTGCGGTTCCCGCTCACCGCTCCCGGTGTGCGGCGGTGAGGCTGTGTTCGGGTGAGAGCAGCTCGATCAGATGGCGGGCGGAGGCGTCCCAGGACCAGGTCTGCTGGACCCAGCTGCGGCCCCGGGCGCCGATCGCCGCGCGCTCGGGGTCGAGCAGCAGCTCGGTCAGTGCCCGGGCGACGGCCGCCGGATCCGTCCCGTCCACCACCCGACCGGTCCGGCCGTCGAGCACGGTGTCGGGAGCGCCGCCCGAGTCGCCCACGACCACCGGCAGACCGCTCGCGGCGGCCTCCAGGAAGACGATCCCCAGGCCCTCGGCCTCCAGGCCGCCTTTGCGGGTGCGGCACGGCATGGCGAAGACGTCGGCGGCGGCGTAGTACGGCGGTGTCTCGGCGTGCGACCTGCCGCCGGCGAAGTGCACCGACCCGGGCGCGGTGTGACGCTGCGCGAGCTTGCGCAGCCGGGCCTCGTCGGGGCCCTGGCCGACCACGAGCAGGACGGCGTCCGGTGCGGCGCGACGGACCAGCGGAAGTGCCCGGATCAGCACGTCCTGGCCCTTGCGGGGCACCAGGCGGGCCACACAGAGGACCACCTGCCTTTGCTGCAAGCCGAGTTGGGTTCGGAGGGCGAGGCCGGCGCCGGCGTCCGGCCGGTACACCTCGGCGTCGACGCCCGGCACCAATCGGCTGAGCCGGGCCCGGGGGCCGAGAGCGGGCTCGATCCGGCTGCGGGTGTACTGGCCGAGGTAGGTGACGAGGTCGACACCGTCGCCGATCCGGCGCATCAGCCGGCGGGCGCCGGGCGTCCTGGCCCACCAGATCTCGTGGCCGTGCGTGGTGGCCACGGTGCGCCGGACACCGCTGCGGTGCAGGGCCGGTGCCATCAGGGCGAGCGGTGCGGCGGCCCCGAACCAGACCCGGTCGCAGCCGTGGGCCCGGGCGATCTCGACCGCGCGCCGGGTCGCCCGCCCGGTCGGCAGCAACATCCGGGCGGGGTCCCGGATGACCGGGAACGGGAGGGTCGCGTCGAAGGCTGCGCCGCCCGGCTCGTGCGAGGTGTAGACGACGACCTCGTCGGCCGGCATGCGGGTGGCCATGGCGTGCACGAAGGTCTCGATGCCGCCCTGCCGGGGCGGGAAGTCGTTGGTGATGACGAGGGTGGAGCCCATGGCGGGGTGTCAGGCCCTTCGGGTGGTGGGAGGCGGTCGGGCAGCTGGAAACGACCAGGTGGAGGGGAGGGTGGGTGCCCGGGAAGCGGCTGGGCGGGTGGGTTCGGCGGTCAGGAGGTGAAGAGGTGGTTGCGGCAGTCGTCGGTGACCTTCCGCACCGGCTCCCAACCCCCGCGCTGCCAGCGGGACATGCCGTAGCCGAGGCCGGTCGGGTGGTGGAGACCAAGGGTGACCTTCCAGGTGCTCAAGCTGCCCACGCCGCGGCTGCGGTTCGGCGGGCGGTTCGGAGTGCGGCGCGTGCGGACGCCGGGAGTTGACGCTAGGCGTGGCCGTGGTCGGACGCGTCAGCCCGCGCATTGACATCGCGTCAATCGTTGGCACACCCGGTCACGACGTCATCCCGGTGATGTACGGCCGAGGGGTCCTGGACGCACAACTGATGTCGGATCAGCCGTGAGTGGAGCGCGGGGATGTCCGGTCGCACTCATGACTAGTGCGCGGGGCGGGGAGTCGCCGGCACCGTCGCGCGGCGCCGGTTCGTTGACTTCGATCACCTGGCCAACGGTGCCGTGAGCCGCCCGGGCGGCGCATCGGACCGTCGGTGGCAATGGCGGCAGCACCGACAGCCCGTGGGTTTACACCCACGGGCTGATGTCCGCTTGAGCGAGGAGATCTGTCGGTCGCGCAGTTGGCCGGTGCTCCCCGCCGTACCGCCGCTACCGCTCGCTCGGGTTCTCCGGCCAGGCGTGGCGGGGGTAGCGGCCGCGCAGTTCGGCGCGGACGGCGCGGTATCCCTCGCGCCAGAACGAGGCGAGGTCGCCGGTGACGGCGGCCGGGCGGCCGGCCGGAGAGAGCAGGTGGACCGTCAGCGGCACCCGGCCGTCGACCAGTTCGGGTGCGGCCTGCCAGCCGAAGAAATCCTGCAACTTCGCTGCCAGCACCGGGCGTTCGGTCGAGTAGTCCACCCTGATCCGGGCACCGCTCGGAACGGTGATCCGTTCGGGTGCCAGTTCGTCCAGCCGACCGGCCTCTCCGGTGGCCCAGGGCAGCAGCCGCTGGAGTGCGGTGGCGGTGTCGATCCGTTCCAGGTCGGCCCGGCGGCGGGCGCGGGAGAGCTCGGGCTCCAGCCAGTCCTCGGCAGCCGCCAGCAGTCCCCGGTCGCTGACGTCCGGCCAGGGCGCGCCGAGCACGCGGTGCAGCAGGGCCAGCCGCTGTCGCAGCGCCACCGCCTTGGGCGACCAGTCCAGCAGTGCGTCCACCCCCTCGCGGGTCAGCCCCTCCAGCAGGGCCGTCCGTAGCAGCCCGGGGTCCGGATCCGACAGCGGTAGAGCGGTGAGCTCGATCGCCCCCAACTCCTCGACCCGGCGTGCGGCGACGTCCCCGCGCCGTCCGCCCGGCGGCACCACCCAGCGCACCTCGGTGCGCTCCGACAGCAGCGAGGCACCGGCCAGCCGGGCCGTCCCCTCGTCCAGTACCACCGCGCGCTGGACTCGCGCCGAGGGCGAGCCGGCAGGTCGGTCCGCGACCGCCACCGCCAGCCAGCGCGCCCCGGCGAGCGCCGAACCGGCCGCGGTCTCGGCCGCCGTGCCGGAGGCCATCAGGTAGGGGCCGTCCGTGGACCGCGCCCGCGCGATCCGCTCGGGGTAAGCGAGCGCGACCACCAGCCCGGCGGCGACGGCATCGGACGGGCCCGCGGCCCCGCTCCCGGAGCGGCCGGTGCCGCCGGGCGAGGCGGAGGCGTTCGTGGTGCCGGACCTGTCGGCGCTCCCCGTAAGCCGGTCGGCGCGGTCCGGGAGCCGGTCGGCGGTGGGCGAGGCGGCGCGGTGCAGGCGGCGGACCTCCTGCTGCCACCGGGAGGCGTAGGCGTCCCGGGCTCCACGCACCGTGCGCCAGACGGTCAGCAGGTCGTCGCCCAGTGCGCGCGGGGGCTCCTCGGAGAGCAGGGCGACCAGTTCCGCCGCGCGGCGTCCGCCGACCACACCGGTACCGTCCAGCAGAGCGCGGCCGAGCCGGGGGTGCAGGCCGGTGCGGGCGATCCGGATCCCGCGTTCGGTGGCCCGCCCGTTCCCGTCCACCGCGCCGAGCGCGGACAGCGTCTGGCGCGCCGCGGCCAGCGCGCCGGTGGGCGGGGAGTCGGGCAGCGCGAGGCCGCGGGCGTCCGGATCGCCCCAGCAGGCGGCCTGCAGCGCGAACCCGGTCAGGTCGGCGAGCGCGATCTCGGGTGTGGGGAAGCGCGGCGCCCGCGCGTCCTCGACCTCCGCCCAGCAGCGGTAGACCGCGCCGGGGGCCTCGCGCCCGGCGCGCCCCGCGCGCTGCCGGCCCGCCGCCAGCGAGGCCCGTACGGTGACCAGGCCGGACAGCCCGCGCGCATGGTCGGTACGCGGCTCCCGCGCCAACCCGCAGTCGACCACCACCCGGACTCCAGGGACGGTCAGCGAGGACTCGGCGACCGAGGTGGCCAGAATGACCCGGCGCCGGTCGCCGACCGACAGCGCCGCGTCCTGCACCGACTGCGGCGCCTGCCCGTGCAGTTGCAGGAGCTCGGCATCGACCGTACCGGCGAGCATCCCGGCGACCCGGGCGATCTCGCCGACGCCGGGCAGGAAGCAGAGCAGGTCACCGGAGCGCTCGCCGAGCGCCCGGCGGACGGTCGCGGCGACGTGGTCGAGCAGCGCCGGATCGGTACGGATCCCGTGCGGAGGGCGCACGGCCCGCGGCGGGGGCGCCCAGACCACCTCGACGGGGTACGAGACGCCGTGCGCCTCCACCACCGGGGCGGGCCCTTCCTCACCGCCGAGCAATCCGGCCCAGGCGGCGGTGTCCGAAGTCGCCGAGGCGCAAACCAGCCGCAGTTCCGGGCGGAGCGCGGCCCGGACGTCCAGCAGGAAGGCGAGTGCGGTGTCCGCGTCCAGGTGCCGCTCGTGGCACTCGTCCAGGACGACCGTGTCCACACCGCCCAACTCGGGGTCGCGCTGGAGCCGTTGCAGCAGAACACCGGTGGTGACCACCTCGACCACGGTGTCCGGGCCGGTCTTCCGCTCGCCCCGGACGGTGTACCCCACCCGGCGACCCACGCTCTCGCCGAGCAGCCAGGCCATCCGGCGGGCCGCCGCCCGAACCGCCAGCCTGCGCGGCTCGGCCACCAGCACACGCCGCACCGGCTCGGGGGCGCCCTCGACCAACCCGGCCAGGGCGAGCGGCACCAGGGTGGTCTTCCCGGTGCCGGGCGGTGCCGAGAGAACGGCCGTGCCGCGCGCCTCCAGGGCCTGCCGCAGTGGTGCGACGGCGGTGCGGACGGGGAGTTCGAGCCAGGCGGGGTTCACGTGCAGCAGTATGTGCGAAGTACGGCGCGGGGTGTGCACGTGCAGCGGCGCGGGGCTTCATACGGGCCGTGCGCGTGCAGCGGCAGGGGAGTGCGTGTGGGTGTGCACGTGCAGCGGCGCGGGACTTCGCGAGGGTAGGTCGCACGTGCGCGGCCTTGGGTGGACTGCCGCGTCAGCCTGGAAACGCCAGGGGCGCGGGAAGCCGCACGAGCGAGGTACCGTACCTGGTTCCTCGCGCGGTTCCCGCGCCCCTGGGGAGACCCGTCAGTGAGCGGGTCGGCAGGTGTAGAGCTGCTGGGGCCCCTGAGCGGTGGCGCCGTACTCACCGGGGGGCACCACGGTGCAGGCGGTGCGGACCCAGGACTGGATCTGCGCCGTCGCCGGGTTGGCCGAGCCGCCCATGCCGCCCATGCCACCCATGCCGCCCATGCCGCCCTCGCCACCCATGCCGCCCTCGCCGGCGAGCAGGACGTATCGCAGCTGACCCGAGTCGACGAACTGTTGGAACTGCGACAGGCTCGGCGCCGGCGCCGAGCCGCTGAAGCCTCCCATCGGCAGTACTTCGGCGCCGGTGGCGAGGATGAACGGCGAGGCACTGCTCCAGTTGGTGGTGGCGAGCAGGTAGCGGGCACCGTCCCGATGGGCCTGGAGGTAGTCGAACAGGGCCTGCTGCGGAGCGCTCAGGTGCTCCGAGGAACCGCCGAAGCCACCGCCGAAACCGCCGCCCTGGCCGCCGCCGAACCTGGCCTGCTCGGCCTGCATGAGTCGGGCGAACTCAGAGGACGTCGCCGAGCGGCGGTTGCCGCTGCCGTTGCCGCTGCCGCCGCCGTGGCCGCCGCCGACCGGGCCGACGGTGCCCATGCCCGAGTTGCCGTACTTCGAGTCCAGGACCGAGGACGCCCAGGCGCTCGGTGCGACCAGCACGGCCGCGATGCCCGTCAGCGCACCGGCCAGTGCGAGCCGCCGCCCGAAGAGCCCGGCGAACCGTTCGCCGCCGCCGGCGCCCGTTCGGGCCAGTCCCAGCAGGACCAGGGCCAGCAGGCCCAGGGCAATCGCGGTCGGTGCCAGCCACGGCAGGAAGGTCGGGTACATCCAGGCCAGGTAGGCGCACCAGGCGACCGTGCTCGCGATCGCCACCGGCAGCGCCCAGGCCCGGCGTCCGCCGTCACGGAACGCCCGCCACATCAGCAGCAGTCCGGTGCCGCTCAGCGCGGCGAGCGGAGCCGCGATCACACCCATGTAGTAGCTGTGACCGCCGACGCTGCCCGCGCTGAAGACCAGGAAGAAGACCGTCAGCCAGGTACCCCACAGCACGAACCCGGCCCGCCGTACGTCGGTGCGCGGCGCGCGTCGCCGCCAGACCAGGCCGCAGACCAGCGAGACCAGTGCCAGCGGATAGAACCAGCCGGTCTGCGGCGCGAACTGCGAGTTGAACATCTTGGTCCAGCCGCCGTCGCTCATACCGCCCCCGCCGCCACCTCCTGCCGCGGCCCAGAACGCCCCGGCGCCCGCCCCGGCGCCGGCCATGCCGGTCGCACCGGCCCCGCCGCCACCCGGGGTCTCCGTCCGCCAACCGCCGTGGCCCGCCGCCCCGGCGTCACCGCGAGCACCCGGCATACCCGGCGCATCCGAGGCACCCGGCATACCCGGGGCACCCGCAGCGCCCGGGGTACCCGCAGCGCCCGGGGCACCGCCAGCGCCCGGGGTACCCGCAGCCCCCGAGTGACCGGCGTCGAAGCCCGCCCCGAACCCCGAGCCACCCGCGCCGGAGCCGGCCTGACCACCGCCGTGACCACCTGCGCCACGGCCACCCGCGCCATAGCCACCACCGTGGCCGCCGCCCCCGTGGTTGCCGCCGCCCCCGCCGCCGCGGACCGCCTGGACGCTTCCGGTCTGCGAGGCCGAGAGGCCCACGGACGAGAAACGGTTCAGGAAGTTGTAACCGACCACCATGCTGAAGGCCGAGTTGTCGGTCGTGCCGTCGACGAACGGACGGTCCTCGGCCGGAGTGAGTGTGACGGCCAGCATCCAGGAGGCCGAGACCGCGACCGTCACCAGACCCGCCAGCGCCACATGGCCGAACCGCCGCCGCAGCGTGACCGGCGCCGAGACCAGGTACACCGCGGCCAGTGCGGGCAGCACCGCCCACGCCTCCAGCATCTTGGTCTGGAACGCCAGCCCGACCCAGACTCCGGCGAGCAGCAGCGGCCGCAGCCGGCCCGACTGCGCGGCCCGCTGCGCCGCGTCGGCCGCCAGCAGGAGCAGCAGTGTGAACGCGGCGTCCTCGACCGCCGTACGGAACAGCCCGGCGGCCACCGGCGTCAGGGTGAAGGCGGCCGCCGCGAGCAACCCGGCGTTGGCCCCGGCCCACCGCCGCACCACCCGGTACATCACCAGCACGGCCAGCACGCCCTCGATCACCTGCGGCAGGGTGAGCGCCCACGGGTGGAACCCGAAGAGCCGCGCCGCCAGCGCCTGCGGCCAGAGGAATCCGGGCAGCTTGTCGAGCGTGATGGTGTTCGCCGGGTCGAAGGAGCCGAAGAAGAACGCCTTCCAGCTCTCGGTCATGCTGCGCACGGCGTCGGCGTAGAAGGCGTGGTACTGGCTGTGGTTGATGTTCCAGGCGTACAGCACCGCGGCGACGGCCGCGATCCCCAGCAGCGCGGGCCGGGCGTATCCGGGCTGGCCGTCAGGGGACTTCCACGGGACCCTGCGGCCGCCCGGCGGGGCGGCCGCGGTCCGGAGAGGTGCGGTGAGCAGATCGGTAGCCATATGCGGCACGATCTGCTGCCCGCATGAGAGTTTCCTTGGAGAGTTCTCCAGGTTTGGTCATGTTTCTCTCCAGAGCGTCTCTTCGCGGGGCGCCCCTCTGGACGCGCTCGGCCCCGCCGGCCCTCAGTCCCGCTGAGCGACGAAGATCGCGGTCCCGGGGATCAGCCGGCCGCGCAGCGGGCTCCAGCCGCCCCACTCCTGTTCGTGTCCGTCCGGCCACTCCGGTTCGACGAGGTCGAGCAGGCGGAAGCCGGCGCCGGTGAGTTCGCGGACCCGGTCGCCCAGGGTGCGGTGGTGCTCGACGTAGGTGGCGTGGCCGTGCTCGTCCTGCTCGACGTAGGGCGTGCGGTCGAAGTACGAGGCGGTGGCGGTGAGCCCCTCGATGCCGGGCTCGTCGGGGAAGGCCCAGCGGATCGGGTGGGTGACCGAGAAGACCCAGCGCGCGCCGGGCCGCAGCACCCGGTGCACCTCGCGCATCAGCGCGGCGGTGTCGGCGCTGAACGGCACCGCCCCGTACGCCGAGCAGGCCAGGTCGAACGAGCCGTCGGCGAACGGGAGCACGGCCGCGTCGGCCTGGAGCACGGTGACCGGCTCGCCGCCGGCTTCCAGGTCGATCCGGCGGGAGTGCTGGAGCTGCCGGTAGGAGATGTCGAGGGCGACGGGGACCGCACCCTGGGCGGCCAGCCAGCGGGAGCACTGGGCCGCGCCCGCGCCGAGCTCCAGCACCTTCGCGCCCTTGAGCGAGTCCGGGGAGCCGAGCAGTCGGACGTCCGCCTCGTCGAGTCCTTCGGGGCACCAGGTGAAGCGGGCGTCGCCGAGGAACTCGCCGTGCTCGTCCTGGTACTCGTCGGCGTTGCGGTCCCACCAGTGGCGGCTGGCCCGGCTGCTCTCGACGGGCGCGGCCTCGCGGCGGACGGCCTCGCTGTCGTCGTCCTCGGACAGCTGGTCCCCGAGGGCGGCCAGGGCGCTGAGATCGGTGGGATCCGGAAGGTCGGGGGTGGAGGACAAAGTGTGAAACCCGTCGCGTAGGGTGGAGGCTGCGGAAGCGCTACTGCAACGAGCCGGCCCGGTCGAACGGGGCGGATCGGGCGGTGGCATCCGGGGACCGGAGCGGGCCCTGCGGCTGCCTCCCGCGCTGGTGATCACCTCAGGGTACCGAACTCGAAGGTACTAAGGTGATCATGGGCGCAGGGTGCGCAGATGGAGGATATGGCCTTATCCGTCCCGGCCTTTACCGTCTCGCCTTCTCTGGCGTTGACCGTGCCCGGCTGTCCCCGTATGCTACAAGTTGCGCTGCGGGCCTGCGCGCCTCGGACGGAGCAGGTCGCGCTCGCATCTGTCGAAGACCCCACGGTCGCAAGACGGACCCCTTCTGGAGAATTTCAGCGGGTGGGCCGTGTTCTTGGCTGTCCGGCTTTCGGTGGGAGCGATACGGGCCCTCCGCGTGGCATTACCTACGACTTCATGTCCGTACCGGAGCCCCTTTCCTAATGACGAGCCCCACCGACACCATCAGCACCACCCCGCAGGTCGCGGTCAACGACATCGGCGACGCGGACGCGTTCCTTGCCGCGATTGACGAGACCATCAAGTACTTCAACGATGGCGACATCGTCGAGGGCGTCATCGTGAAGGTCGACCGTGACGAGGTGCTCCTCGACATCGGTTACAAGACCGAGGGCGTCATCCCTTCCCGCGAGCTCTCGATCAAGCACGACGTTGACCCGCACGAGGTCGTCTCCGTCGGTGACAACATCGAGGCCCTGGTCCTCCAGAAGGAGGACAAGGAGGGTCGTCTCATCCTGTCCAAGAAGCGCGCTCAGTACGAGCGTGCCTGGGGCACGATCGAGAAGATCAAGGAAGAGGACGGCATCGTCACCGGTACCGTCATCGAGGTCGTCAAGGGTGGTCTCATCCTCGACATCGGCCTCCGTGGCTTCCTCCCGGCCTCGCTGGTCGAGATGCGCCGCGTCCGCGACCTCCAGCCCTACGTGGGCAAGGAGCTCGAGGCCAAGATCATCGAGCTGGACAAGAACCGCAACAACGTGGTCCTGTCCCGCCGTGCCTGGCTGGAGCAGACCCAGAGCGAGGTCCGCCAGACCTTCCTCACCACCCTGCAGAAGGGTCAGGTGCGCTCCGGTGTCGTCTCCTCGATCGTCAACTTCGGTGCGTTCGTGGACCTGGGCGGCGTCGACGGTCTGGTTCACGTCTCCGAGCTGTCCTGGAAGCACATCGACCACCCGTCCGAGGTTGTCGAGGTCGGCCAGGAGGTCACCGTCGAGGTTCTCGACGTCGACATGGACCGCGAGCGTGTCTCCCTGTCGCTGAAGGCGACCCAGGAGGACCCGTGGCAGCAGTTCGCCCGTACCCACCAGATCGGCCAGGTCGTTCCGGGTAAGGTCACCAAGCTGGTTCCGTTCGGTGCGTTCGTCCGCGTCGACGAGGGCATCGAGGGTCTGGTCCACATCTCCGAGCTGGCCGAGCGCCACGTCGAGATCCCGGAGCAGGTCGTCCAGGTCGGCGACGAGATCTTCGTCAAGGTCATCGACATCGACCTCGAGCGTCGTCGCATCAGCCTGTCGCTGAAGCAGGCCAACGAGGCCTTCGGCCCCGACGCCGCCGCGGTCGAGTTCGACCCGACCCTGTACGGCATGGCCGCGTCCTACGACGACCAGGGCAACTACATCTACCCGGAGGGCTTCGACCCCGAGGCGAACGACTGGCTGCCCGGCTACGAGAAGCAGCGTGAGGAGTGGGAGCGCCAGTACGCCGAGGCGCAGGCCCGCTTCGAGCAGCACCAGGCTCAGGTCATCAAGAGCCGTGAGGCCGACGCCGCCGCTGCCGCCGAGGCCGGCGAGGAGGCCCCGGTCGCCGGTGGTGGCTCGTACTCCTCCAGCAGCGACGAGGGCTCCGGCGCGCTCGCCTCGGACGAGGCGCTCGCCGCTCTGCGCGAGAAGCTGGCCGGCGGCCAGAGCTGAGCTCACGCTCGGCGCTGACCGGCGCTGGTAACTGACAGAACCCCCACCCGGAGCTCCGGGTGGGGGTTCTGTCGTATCCGGACGTCTGCCGGCGGCTGCTGAGCGGGTGCCCGGTTCAGGTGTGAGATGAAGCTCATCGTCCACCTATAGGAGGTTTGGGTGACTCCACTTATTTTTGGGTGAACTGCCCGAAAGGCTCTCGCACATGCGCCACCCGCTCGCTGCAGCTGTCGAACCCGCCGCCGCTCCCGTCCAGGTCGACGGGAGGCTCGCGGCCCTCGGCCGGTTCTGCCACCGGCGGCGGCGTTCGGTGCTGGGCTTCTGGTTCCTGGTGCTCGTGCTCGGGGTGTTGATCGGCGGACGGGTTTTCGAGGGCTCGGTGGCCGGTACCGCGGCAGGCGGTTCGGAGTCCGCCAGGGGCGACGCCCTGGTCGCCGCCGTCGACTCCGCCAAGGGCACCGTCACCGCCGTGGTGGACGGCGCACCCGTGACCGACTCGGCGGTACGCGCCGCGGTGACCGCAGCCACCGACCGGATCGGCAGGCTGCCCGGGGTAGTCTCGGCCGTGGACACCTACCGTGCGGGCCCGGCGCTCACCGCCACCGACGGCCGGGCGAGCCTGGTCGCCGTGCGGATGGCCGACGGCTCGACCGACGCCCAGCTGTCGGCCGTGGCCGGGACGCTCCAGTCGATCAGGGCGGACGGCGTGCACACCACGGTCGGCGGGGACCTGGTGCTGCAGCGCGAGGTCAAGGACCAGACCGCCAGCGACACCCGTTTCGGTGAACTGGTCACCCTCCCGCTGACGCTGATCGTGATGGTCCTGGTCTTCGGCGGGTTGGCCGCGGCCGGGCTGCCGGTGATCGGCGCGGTCGCCTCGGTGGGCGGGGCGCTGCTGGCCATGTTCGGGTTCAGCCGGATCATGGACATCGACACCAGCGTGCTGCCGATCGCCACCGTGCTGGGCCTGGGGCTGTCGATCGACTACGCGCTGCTGATGGTCAACCGCTTCCGTGAGGAGCGCGGCTGCGGCGCCGCGATCGCCCACGCGGTCGAGCGCACCGCCGCCACCGCGGGCCGGACGGTCGCCTTCTCCGGGCTGACCGTGGCCGTCGCGCTGGCCGGACTCTTCGTCTTCACCAGTCCGGTCTTCCGTGCCGTCGCGGCGGCCGGGGTCAGCGTGGTGATCATCGCCGTCGCCGCCGCGCTGACCCTGGTCCCCGCGCTGCTCGGCTTCGTCGGCCACCGGGTCAAGGCGCCCACCGCACCGGTTCCGGACGAGGGCTTCTTCGCCCGTACGGTCCGCCGGGTGCAGCGGCGGCCGGTGCCGGTGGTGCTCGGCTGCATCGCGCTGCTGCTGGCCGCCGGCGCGCCCTTCCTGGGCTCGCAGTGGCGCAGCTCGGGAGCGGCCGTGCTGCCCACCTCCTCCGCGGGACGCCAGGTCGTCGAGGCCATCTCGGAGCGCTTCCCGCAGCAGGCCCCGGCCCCGGTCACGGTCGTGGTCGAGGCTGACCGGAACACCGCGCAGGCGTACGCGGAGGACGTGGCGGCCAAGCTGCCCGGGGTCAGCGGGATCCGGTCGGTCACTCCGGTCACCGACCGGGTGAGCACGGTCGAGGTGCTGGTGAACGGCGCGCCGCAGGGCGCCGAGGCGAAGCGCGTGGTGGGCGAACTGCGGGCCGACCGCGGCGGGCTCACCACCCATGTCACCGGCGACGCGGCCTCGGTGGCGGACTTCCAGCACGAGATCGCCACCCGGGGCCCCTGGGCGCTCGGGCTGGTCGCAGCCGGCACGCTGGTGCTGCTCTTCCTGATGACCGGCTCGGTGGTGATGCCGGTCAAGGCGCTGCTGATGAACGTGCTCTCGCTGGGCGCCTCGCTCGGCTCGCTCACCCTGGTCTTCCAGCACGGCTACTTCAGCGGGCTGCTCGGGTTCAGTCCGACGGGGGGTCTGGAGACCTTCATACCGGTGCTGGTCTTCGCCTTCGCCTTCGGTCTCTCGATGGACTACGAGGTCTTCCTGCTCGCGCGGATCAAGGAACTCCGGGACCAGGGCCACGGCTGTGCCCGCTCGGTGGAGCTCGGTCTCCAACGGAGCGGTCGGATCATCACCTCGGCGGCGCTGCTGATGGTGATCGTCTTCGCCGGGTTCGCGGCGGGCCAGATGCTCATGGTCAAGGAGATGGGCATCGCGCTGGCGGTGGCGGTCGCGGTGGACGCCACACTGGTCCGGTGCCTGCTGGTACCGGCCGCGATGACGCTGTTCGGCGAGTTCAACTGGTGGGCCCCGGGCCCGCTGCGGCGGTTGCACCGGAGGGTCGGGCTCACGGAGCACGTGGTGCTGCCGCCGATTCCCGCCGCGCCGGCCGCCGTGGCCGCTGCACTGCCGGGGCAGCGGGCGGAGGCCGGACGGGACGCGGAACGGGACCTGGAGCGCGACGCGGAGCGCGCCGGGGTCAGCGGTTGACGCAGGAGTTGCCGAAGCCGGGGGCGACGGGGCCGATGGCGTCCACGGCACTGCAGGCGGCGGCGCTGCCCGCGCCGGCGAACAGCAGGCCGCGCAGGGCGGCCGCGACGAGCAGGACGTTCCGGGGGGTCAGGGTCTTGCGGACGGCGCTCACGGCGGGCTTCCCTTCGTGGCGATACGGATCGCCCTGCTCAACGCCGCAGGCCGGGGGAGGGTATGGGCACTCACCCGCCCGGTGGACTCTCCGGTGACGTGACCCGGGGCTGTGGAACCGGGCCGGGGCGGTGTGTCTTTGGGCAGCCCGGCTCGCGCAGCGCTGCCCGCCCCGGGGAGCCGTCCGCCTGACGGTGCGGCGGCGGCCCCACGGTCCTCCGCTGCAGCGGGGGTCTTCAGGCCAGCCGATGGAGCAGGGCGACGGTGTCGCGGAGCCGGCGCTGTTCGTCCGGGGTGAGCCGCTCGCTGATGGCTGCGGCGATCCGGCCCTCGCGGCGGGTGCGCTGGGCGTACAGGGCGGCCGTGCCCGCCTCGGTGGCGGCGATCAGCACCTTGCGGCCGTCGGTGGCGTGCCGTTGCTGCTCCACCAGCCCCGCCTCGGTGAGCAGCGTGACCGTACGGGCCATCGACTGGTGCCGGACCCGCTGCAGTTCGGCGAGTTGGCTGGTGGTGCGCGGCCCCTCGCGGACCAGCCAGCCGAGTACGGCGGCCTGGTTCTGCGGCAGCTCGTCGTCCACCCGGAGCCGACGGACCAGGGTGCCGATGGCCAGTCGCAGCTCGGCGGCGATCTCGAACGGGTCGACGGGGTCTGCGTGCTCCTGTGGCTCCATGGCGTCAGCTTATCCGGCCGTTCGGCTTAATTCACAGCGAAACTGTACAGCCTTGCTGTATGGTTTGGCCATGCGACTCACCAAGTTCGGGCATGCCTGCGTACGTATCGAGCACACGGACGCCACCGTCGTCATCGATCCCGGGATGTTCACCGCACCGGAGGCGATCGAAGGCGCTGACGCCGTACTGATTACTCACGAGCACTACGACCACTTCGTCGAGGACCGGCTGCGGGCCGCCGCCGAGGCCAACCCGGGGCTGCGGATCTGGACCAACCGCACGGTGGCCGACCAGCTCTCCGGGCTCGGCGGCAGGGTCACGGTGGTGGGTGCGGGCGACACCTTCGACATCAACGGGCTCGGGGTGAGCGTGCACGGCGAGTGGCACGCCGTGATCCACCCCGACATCCCGCGGGTGCGCAACATCGGATTCCTGTTGGACGGCCGGGTCTTCCACCCGGGTGATGCGCTCACCCTGCTGGATCAGCCGGTGGAGACGCTGCTGCTGCCGATCGCGGCGCCGTGGTCCAAGGCCGCCGAGCTGATCGACTACGTCCGTGAGTTCAAGCCCCGGCGGGCACTTGCGGTGCACGAGGCCGTACTGAGCGAGGCGGGCCAGATGGTGTACGGCCGCCTGCTGGGCGAGGGCGGGCCGGGTACGGGCGCCGAGCTGCGCCAACTGGCGGCGGGTGAGCAGGTCGACCTCGGCTGAGCCGCACCTGTCCCGGGCACCCGGGCGGTAGCGGTTCTGCGTCGGAACCGCCCTGCAGCAGATCGAATCCGTGCCGGTGCTGCCCGGCGAACGGGCTGTTCGGGCTACGAGCTGCTCCGACTGCGACCTGCTCCGAGCGCGAGCCGTTCCGGCCCCGGCTGACTCCGGCTGCGAGCCGCTCCGACCGCGACTAGTTCTGCTCCCGAGCCGTTCCGGCCGGGACCAGCGCGGTATGCGACCGGGGCCCAACGGGAACTGCTCTGCACCGGGCCGGGCCCGGTGCAGAGCAGTTCCGTGTCAAGGCGGAGTGAGGCCGAGCGTCAGCGCCGAGCCCCGCAGCTCGGGCAGAAGGCGGCGCCGTCCGGCACCGGCTTGTTGCAGGCTCCGCAGTCGTTCTGGACGGCCAGCCGGTGGCCGCAGCCGGGGCAGAACGGGGTCCCGTGGGTCTCGGTCCGGCACTGCGGGCAGACCAGCTGGCGCGGCGTCTCCACGTCGAAGGACTGGCCGGCCTGCTGCCCCTGCTCGTAGGCCCGCTGGGAGACCATGTCGTTGAGCCCGCGCCGCTGGGCGGCGACCGCCTCGGCGGCGGTGTCGGGGGCGCAGTTCTGGCAGAGCCCCTGCTCCGGGTTCCAGCACCGGCCGCAGACGTAGTCGGTGCACCGCGCGCAGCGGTTGAAGTGCTGCTGGGCGTTGCCTATCGCGCGCTCGAAGGCGCTGTCCCGGGCGTTGCCCCAACTGGCGCCGGCCAGCCCGTCGGCGGCGTTGCTGATCCCGTTGGTGGCGTTGCCGCCGATCAGCCCGTAGACGACGTTGATGCCCTTGTTGACCCAGCCGGCCACCTGCCCGGTCCGGAACGGCTCGAACGGGGAACGCCAATTGTCGTGGCAGCGCTGGCACGAGAACTCGAACTGGAAACCCGCTCCCGTGCCGTGCTGTTCGCACAGGTCGTGGTAGTTGTTACTGAAGTAGATCTCGCTGCTCAAGCTATTCCCACCTTTTGCTCATGAAGTCGCGGCACAGCGTGGCACATGTGTGCCCGTCAGCGGTCACTGCTGCCCCTGGCCCTGCGGCTGCGCGGGCCGGTTGGGGTTGCCCGGAGCGCCCGCACCGCCCGCGCCACCTGCGTCACCTGCGTCACCCGTGTCGGTCGGCGAGCCAGGATCGGTGCCAGGGCCGGTGCCGGGGTCGGTGCCGGGGTCGGAACCGGGGTCGGAGCCCGCACCGGTGCCGGGCAGCTGGACCGAGTTGAAGCTGCTCGGCGGGACGTTCGCGAGGGCGTCTTCCATGGCCGCGTTCCAGATCGGGCCCGCGACCGTGCCACCGAAGACGTTGGTCAGCCGCTCGCCGTGCATCCGCTGGCCCTCCAGCGGGCGCGGGTTGAGGGTGTCACCGACCACGGTGGCCCCGGCCAGCTCGGGGGTGTAACCGACGAACCACACCTGCTTGCTGTCGTTGGTGGTACCGGTCTTGCCCGCGTTGTCCCGGTCGTTGAGGCCGACCGTCTTGCCGGTGCCGTCCTGGACGACACCCTTGAGCATGCTGGTGATGCTGTCCGCGGTGTCCGGGGACATCGCCTGGGTGCAACTGGTCTGCGGCACGCTCAGGTTCTTGCCGCCGGGCGCGGTGACCGAGGTGATCGCGCTCGGCGCGCAGTAGGTGCCGTGCGCGGCGAAGGCGGCGTAGACCTCGGCCATCTCCAGCGGGGTCAGGTCGTTGCTGCCGAGCACCATCGACGGGACGACGGCGAGCTTCTCACCGCCGGCCTGCTGGGTGATGCCGAGCTTGTTGGCCATCTCGGCGACGTTGCACAGCCCGGCGTCGTGCTCCAGGTTGGCGAAGTAGGTGTTGACCGACTGGGCCATCGCATCCGGCATGGAGAAGTTCCCGGCCAGCGTGGTGGCGTCGTTGTGCACGTCGCCGGTGTTCTTGTAGACCCTGCCCGAGCAGTCCGTCATCGTGGGCCACGGGATGCTGTAGGGCGTGTTGTAGGAGGTGCTCATGCCGTAGCCGGCCTCCAGCGCGGCCGCCGCGACGATCGGCTTGAAGGTGGAGCCGGTCGGGTAGCCCAGGCCGCCGCCCATGTTCTTGGGCACGTTCAGGTTGATCTGGGTCTGGTTGTCGTCCACCCCGTAGGGGCGGCTCTGCGCCATGCCGAGGATCTTGCCGGTGCCCGGCTGCACCAGGGTCATCACCGCGGCCGGCTTGTCGGAGGCGTCCGCGTTGCTGGTGACCGCGTCCTGGACCGCCTTCTGGTCCTTGGGGACCAGCGTGGTGTGGATCTGCAGGCCGCCGCGGGCCCACAGGGCCTGGCGCTCGTCGGCCGTCCGCCCGAACGCCGGGTTGGAGAGCACCGTGCGGTGCACGTAGTCGCAGAAGAAGCCCTCGCCCAACTGGGCGGTTATGCAGCCCTGGTGAGGGTGGATGACGTTCAGATTGAGGTCGGTGCCGATGGCGTCCTGGGCCTGCTGCTGGGTGATGTGCCCGAACTCGGCCATCTTGCGCAGCACGGTGTCGCGGCGCTGCTTGGCCTGGGTCGGGTGGGCGATCGGGTCGTAGCCGGAGGGCGACTGGACCAGGCCCGCCAGCAGTGCTGCCTGCGGCAGGCTCAGCTCGTTGGCGTGGGCGCTGAAGTACCGCTCGGAGGCCGCCTCGATGCCGTAGGCCCTCTCGCCGAAGAAGGTGATGTTCAGGTAGTTGGTGAGGATCTGGTCCTTGGTGAGGGTCTCCTCGACCTTGATCGCGTACTTGAGTTCCTTGATCTTCCGGTCGAGGGTGGCCCGCTGGGCCTCCAGCACCTTCGCCTGGTCGTCGCCGGCCTCCTCGACGAAGACGTTCTTCACGTACTGCTGGGTGAGGGTCGAGCCGCCCTGCGCGGTGCCGCCGGCGTTGGCGTTGGTGTTGAGGGCGCGCAGGACGCCCTTCAGGTCGATCGCGCCGTGCTGGTAGAAGCGGTTGTCCTCGATGTCCACCAGTGCGGTCTTCACCAGCGGGGACATCTGCTTGCTCGGTACGACCGTGCGGTCCCGGTCGTAGACGGTGGCGATCACACCGCCGTCGGCGTCGTAGATGGTGGACGCCTGGGAGAGCGGCGGAGTCTTGAAGTCGTCCGGCAGGCTGTCGAAGTCCTGCACCGCCGCCTGCGCACCGAGCCCGGCCGCGCCGACCGCCGGCAGCACGAGCCCGGCGGCCAGTACGCCCCCCACCACGCAGGCGCCTATGAAGCTGGCGCTGAGTCGTATGTTCTTGCGGAGACCGTTCGGCGTTCTGCGTGGCATGGGCCGACCATACGTCGGCCCCGGTAAAGCCAGTACCTGAATTTCGACACACCTTCGTCACAGGATTGTGACGACTGGTCAGATGAGTAAAGACTGGGTGTCAGCTGACCACAACCGGCGTGCCGGCCTGGGTGAACGGGCGGCCGTCCAGGGTCCAGTGCGGGTCGGGGACGATCTCCAGGGCGGCGTAGACGTGCGCGGCGACATCGGTGTGGTGCAGCGGCCCGAGAGGTGCGCCCGGGACGATGCCGGGGCCCTGGGCGGCGATCCAGGCAGTGCGCTCCAGATCGCTCCGGCCGCCGTGGCCGCCCTGGTCGACGTGCCCGTGGTCGGTCACCACGATGACCGTCCAGTCCTCGTCGGAGCGGCCCTCGACCGCCGTCAGCAGCCGGCCGAGCCGGGCGTCGGCGGTCTCGATCGAGCGGCGGTACTCCTCGCCGCAGCCGAGGAAGTGCGCGGTCTCGTCCACCGCGCCGAGGTAGACGAAGGACGCTTGCGGCCGGTCCTCGCCGGTCAGCACGTGCACCGCCTCCGCGGTGACCCGCTCGTCGCAGACCTCCCACGCCTCGGGGGTGTCCTCCAGCGGCGCTATGTAGGACAGCCGGCTCGGCGCGGCGAACAGCGGGCCGCCGCTGCGGGCCAGGAAGAGTGGCTCCCAGCCGCCCACGGCGAAGGTCCGGCGGCGGTGCACGGCGGCCAGCCGGGTGGTGAAGTCCGGGAAGACGTCCAGCCGGTTGCCGCCCAGGTGGTTGCCGAGCACACCGTGCTTGGCCACGCCGACGCCGGTGGCGATGGTCGCCCAGCACGGGCCCGACATGGTCGGGGTCACGTCGTCCACCTCGACGGGGGCGAGGAAGCCGGCGGTGGCGACCGAGTCCAGGTGCGGGGTGTGCAGCTCGGGCAGCAGGTCGAGGCGGACGCCGTCGACACCGACGACCAGGACGCGACGGGGGCCGGCGGGCCACAGGCTGGACACGGGAACTCCAAGGGGACGAGCGGCTGGGCAGGGGTCTCTCCGGCACCCTAGCCGGGGCGAACGGCTGCCGGTTGCGGCCAGGTCGCACCTTTCCCGGAGTTTCCGGCGCCGCGACTCGCACAGTTCGCCGAACGGGTGCGTGATGTTCATCCGCCGTTCCGGTGCTCATCCGCCGTCGGGGCGGCCGACGGGCGGCGGTAGCCTGGCGGCATGCTGAGGATCGGACTGACGGGTGGGATCGGCGCGGGCAAGAGCGAGGTGTCACGGCAGTTCGCCGCACTGGGTGCGGTGATCGTGGACTCCGACCTGATCGCCCGTGAGGTGGTGGCACCGGGCACCGACGGTTTGGCGGCCGTGGTGGCCGAGTTCGGCCCCGGGATCCTCCGGGAGGACGGGTCGCTCGACCGCCCCGCGCTCGGCGCGGTCGTCTTCGCCGACCCGGCGCGACTGGCAGCGCTCAATGCGATCGTCCACCCGCTCGTCCGGGCACGCTCCGCCGAACTCGAGGACGCGGCGGGGCCCGAGGACATCGTGGTGCACGACGTGCCGTTGCTCGCCGAGAACGGGCTGGCGCCGCTGTACGACCTGGTGGTCGTGATCGACGCCGAAGACGAGGTACGGCTGGACCGGCTGGTGCGCCTGCGCGGCATGACCGAGGCGGAGGCCAAGGCCCGGATGGCGGCCCAGGCCTCCCGCCAGCAGCGGCTCGCGGTCGCGGACCTGGTGATCGACAACAGCGGGACACTGGCCGACCTGACCCCCCGGGTCCGGGGGGTCTGGGAGCAACTGCGGGCGCGCCTCTAGCGGTTGACCGAACCGCCCCGGGGTGCGGCCCCTACTCGGGCTGGAGGAGATCCCAGCGGTTGCCGTACAGGTCCTCGAAGACGGCGACCGTGCCGTAGGGCTCGTGACGGGGGGCTTCGAGGAAGGTGACCCCGGCGGCGGTCATCCGGCGGTGGTCGGCCTCGAAGTCCTCGGTGTGCAGGAAGAGGCCGACCCGCCCGCCGGTCTGGTCGCCGATCCGGGCCCGCTGCTCGGGCCGGTGGGGACGGGCGAGCAGCAGGGCGGTCTCCCGGGACCCGCGCGGCGCGACCACCACCCACCGCCCGCCGTCCTCGCGCGGGCTGTCCTCGCGCAGTTCGAATCCGAGCGCGTCCACGTAGAAGGCGATGGCCTCGTCGTAGTCGCGGACGAGCAGGGCGGTGAGTCCGATGTGCGCCGTCCCGCCATGCTGCCATCACGGCGCACGCGCGCCGAGGAGCCGGTGGACGGCGCGGACCCGGAACCGGCACCCCGCGGTCCGTCCGCGACCCTACGGCTTGCGAGCGACCCCGACCCAGAGCCCGGTGGTGGCGTCGGTGCTCCGGGCCTCCTGGTCGGGGCGCCAGAGCGGGGCGGTGACCAGACCGGGCTCCAGCAGCTCCAGGCCCTCGAAGAAGCGCAGCACCTGTTCCCGGCTGCGGGGGGTCAGCTGGGCGGTGGCGGTGCGGTAGACGGCCGTGCCCTTCTCGTGCTCGGCGGGCGACGCGAAGTCCGAAGTGCCGTGCGAGAGCGCGAGATAGCTGCCGGAGGGCAGGGCGTCGACCAGCTGCCTGACGATCCCGTACGGGTCGTCGGACTCGTCGATGAAGTGCAGGATCGCGAAGAGCAGCAGGGCGACCGGCTGCCCGAAGTCGATCAGCTCGCGTACCTCGGGGACGGCCAGGACGGTGGCAGGATCGCGCAGGTCGGCCTGGACGACGGTGGTGGTGCCGTGGCTGCCGGCGAGCAGTGCGCGGCTGTGCACCAGCACGATCGGGTCGTTGTCCACGTAGGCGACCTTGGCGTCGGGGTGCACCTGCTGGGCGATCTCGTGGGTGTTGCCGGCGGTGGGGATGCCGGTGCCGATGTCCAGGAACTGCGTCACGCCCAGCCCGGCGAGGTGCCGCACGGCCCGCTGCAGGAAGTCGCGGTTGGCGCGGGCGCCGAGCCGCACCATCGGCCCGAGTGCGATGACCCGCTCGGCGGCCTCCCGATCGGCGGGGAAGTTGTCCTTGCCGCCCAGAAAGTAGTCGTACATCCGGGCGGGGTGGGGTATCTCGGGACGAAGGTCGGCGGGCGGGCGCAGCTCCGCGCCGTCGGGCGACATCCAGTCCAGTGAGATGTTCTGATGGTCGGTCATGATGAACCTCGTTCCCCCGCAGGCTTCCCCGTGACTGCTACGTGTCTTGGCACGCAGCATAGATGGACGATCCGGCCGGCGGGTGCGGTTCCGGTCCGCTGGACGGGTCCCGGGTGAGCAGATAGCGCGCTCCGGTGCCGGTCGCGGCGGCGCGGTCCTCGGCGTTGTACAGCGAGCAGCGGGAGAGCGAGAGGCAGCCGCAGCCGATGCAGCCGGTCAACTTGACCTTCAGCTGCTCCAGTTCGGCGATCTGCTGGTCGATCCGGGACTGCCAGGACTGCGCCACCCCGCTCCACTCGGCGGTGCTGGGCGCCCGGTCCTGAGGGAGTCGGTCGAGTGCGGTGCGGGCCTCCTCCAAGGAGAGGCCGACCCGCTGGGCGGCCCGTACGAAGGCGACCCGGCGCAGCGTGGAGCGGGCGTAGCGGCGCTGGTTGCCGGCGGTGCGCTCGGCGTGGATCAGTCCGAGCCTCTCGTAGTAGCGCAGCGCCGAGGTGGCCAGCCCGCTGCGTTCGGCGAGCTGGCCGATGGTCAGGAGGTCGTGCCTGGAGAGTGCCATGGGCGGAGGATAGCGTGCTTGACTTGAAGTCGACTTCAACTTGCACGCTCTACCCATGACCACCGCAGACCTCACTCCGCAGCGCTCCGCCCGCCCGTACGGCTTCGCCGACCTGCCCGGCCTGATGGCCCGGATGACCGGTGACGAGAAGCACGGGCCGGCCGCCACCTCCACCCTCGACGCCCTGTGGGTGCTCTACGACCGGGTGCTCGACGTCTCCCCTTCGAGCGTGGAGAGCCCCGACCGGGACCGCTTCCTGCTCTCCAAGGGCCACGGCCCGATGGCCTACTACGCGGTGCTGGCCGCGAAGGGCTTCCTGGACCCGGAGGTCCTCGCCAGCTTCGGCACCTACGACTCGCCGCTCGGCCACCACCCGGACCGGCTGCTGGTCCCGGGCGCGGAGATCTCCTCCGGTTCGCTCGGCCACGGGCTGCCGCTGGCGGTCGGCACCGCGCTGGGCCTGCGCGCCCAGGGGCTGCTCGACCCGGCGGTGTGGGTGCTGATCGGGGACGCCGAGTTCGACGAGGGCAGCAACCACGAGGCGGTCGCCTTCGCGGGCGCGGCCGGGCTGGACCGGTTGCACGTGGTCGCCATCGACAACTCCTCGGCCACGCACGGCTGGCGCGGCGGGATCGCCTCCCGCTTCCAGGCCGAGGGCTGGTCCGCGGTCACCGTGGACGGGCGCGACCACCACGCCCTGTACGAGGCGTACACCGCGCCGCATCCGGGCCGGCCGCATGCCGTCGTCGCCCGGGTCGAGCCCAAGAACTCCTGAGCCCCCCGCGTCCCGTCCCTTCCCGCGTCCCGCCCTTCCGAGCCGAAAGAGACCACCGATGGAAACCATGCGCGAGCGCTTCTTCGACGTCACCACCGACCTGCTGGACCGCGATCCCAGGGTCGCGCTGCTGCTCGCCGACATCAGCGCTGACCCGTTCGCCGAGGCCGCGCGCCGCCACCCCGACCGGGTGGTGAACGTCGGCATCCGGGAGCAGCTGCTGATCGGCGCCGCCGGAGGGATGGCGCTGACCGGGATGCGGCCGATCGCCCACACCTTCGCCAGCTTCCTGGTGGAGCGACCCTTCGAGCAGGTCAAGCTGGACCTCGAGCACCAGGGTGTCGGCGCGGTGCTGGTCAGCGCGGCGGGCTCGTACGACTGGCCGGCCGGTGGCCGTACCCACATGGCGCCGGGCGACGTCGCGCTGCTGGACACCCTGCCCGGCTGGACCGTCCATGTGCCCGGCCACCCGGACGAGGCCGAGACCCTGCTGCGGCACGCGGCGGCGGACGGCGACCGCAAGGTGTACGTCCGGCTCTCCGCCCACCGCAACGCGGACGCCCGGCCGATCACGCCGGGCCGGTTCCTGCAGGTGCGGGAGGGGAGGCGCGGGGTGGTGCTGGCTGTCGGTCCGATGCTGGACGCGGTGCTGGACGCCACCGAGGGGCTGGACGTCACCGTGCTCTACGCCGCAACCGTCCGCCCCTTCGACGCGGCCGGGCTGCGCACCGCCGTCGGCGACCGGCCGGACGTGGTCCTGGTCGAGCCCTACCTGGCGGGCACCTCCGCCAACGAGGCCCATGACGCGCTGGCCGACCGCCCGCACCGGGTGCTGGGCCTCGGCGTCCCCCGCGAGGAACACCGCCACTACGGCTCCATCCCGGAGCACCTCGCCGCCTACGGCCTGGACGCGGCCGGCCTGCGCGACCGCATCACCGCCCACCTGTGGTGAGACCGGCCCCGGGCGGGCCGGGGTCCCGCGCCCGGCGGGAGTCAGCCGACCTCGACCACCGCGACCGAATCCGGGGCGAGGAAGAGCGAGTTCTCCCCGCTGCCCGGCCAGCAGTCACCGAACAGCGCGAGCGTCCCCGCGTAGGGCCGGTCCAGCACCACCTCGCGCGGAGTTCCGCCGCCGAGGTTGACCACCACCCGGTACGGTCCGCGGTGCACCACCAGCCAGCCCTCCTGCTCGTCGTAGGCCACCCGCACGGCCGAGAGGTCGGGGTCGGCCAGCTCGGGACGGGCCCGCCGGAGTCTGATCAGCCGCCGGTACCAGTCCAGCAGCCCGAGGTGCGGCTCCCGGTGCGGTTCGGTCCAGTCCAGGACGGAGGCGAGCACCGTGGCCGGCGCCTGCGGGTCGGGCACCTGGTCCGGAGTCCAGCCGAACTCGGTGAACTCCCGCCGTCGGCCCTCCCGCACGGCCTCGGCGAGGGTCGGGTCGGTGTGGTCGGTGAAGTACTGCCAGGGTGTGGTGGCGCCCCACTCCTCGCCCATGAAGAGCATCGGCGTGAACGGCGAGGTGAGCACCAGTGCCGCACCCGCGGCCAGCCGCCCCGGGGAGAGGGCGGCGGAGATCCGGTCGCCGGCGGCCCGGTTGCCGACCTGGTCGTGGGTCTGCAGGTAGCCCAGCAGCCGGTGCCCGAAGGCCGCCGGGAACGGCCGGCCGTGGCTGCGCCCGCGGAAGGACGACCAGCTGCCGTCGTGGAAGTAGCCGCCGGTCAGGGTCTTGGCCAGGGCGGCCAGCGGCCTGCGCGCGAAGTCCGCGTAGTAGCCCTGGCTCTCGCCGGTCAGGACGACGTGCAGCGCGTGATGGAAGTCGTCGCTCCACTGCGCGGTCAGCCCGAACCCGCCCGACTGGCGCGGATCGGTCACCCGGGGGTCGTTCAGATCGGACTCGGCGACCAGGAACAGCGGCCGTCCGGTGGCTTCGCCGAACTCCGTCACCGCACAGCCGAGTTCCTCCAGGAAGTGCAGCGCCCGCCCGTCCGCCAGGGCGTGCACCGCGTCCAGCCGCAGGCCGTCCACCCGGTAGTCCCGCAGCCAGGCCAGCGCGCTGCCGATCAAGAAGTCCCGCACCTCGTCCGAGCCCGGTGCGTCCAGGTTGACCGCCGCTCCCCACGGGGTGTGGTGCCGGTCGGTGAAGTACGGGCCGAAGGCGGAGAGGTGGTTCCCGGACGGGCCGAGGTGGTTGTGCACCACGTCCAGGATGACGCCGAGGCCCTTGCGGTGGGCCGCGTCCACGAAGCGCTTCAGCCCGTCCGGGCCGCCGTAGGGCTCGTGCACCGCCCAGAGCGCGACCCCGTCGTACCCCCAGCCGCTGCGCCCGGGGAACGGGCAGACGGGCATCAACTCCACGAAGTCCACGCCGAGTTCGACCAGGTGGCCGAGCCGATCGGCCGCCGCGTCGAAAGTACCGGCCGAGGTGAAGGTGCCGACGTGCAACTCGTACACCACGCAGCCGGGCAGCGCCCGCCCGTGCCACGGGGTGTACGACCAGCGGAAGTCCTCGTGCGCCACCGGACGGCTCAACCCGTCGGGCCCGTACGGCTGGCGCCTCGACCGCGGGTCCGGCAGCGGCGGGCCGCCGTCCAGCCGGAAGCCGTAGTCGCCGCTCGGCGCGTCGGCCTGCCACCAGCCGAGCCGCCCCGCGTCCGGCACCATCGGGTGCGCGACGCCGTCCACCTCGACCTCCACCAGGGTGGCCTCGGGGGCCCAGACCCGGTACGTGGTCACCGGCCACCACCCTGCTCAAGGCGCAGCAGCGCGACCGGATACCGCTCGAACAGCGAGGCCACCGGCACCGCACCCCCGGCGATCCGGTGCGAGGTGAGCTCGTCCCTCCAGTGGCCCCCGGGCAGCTCCAGCACCGTGTCGCGCCAGCCTCCCCGCCGTTCCAGCCCGTACGGCAGCCTGGTCACGGCGGTGACCGTCTCGGGCCCGCGGGCGAAGGCCAGCAGATGGGCGGCGGCCGGGCCCTGCGCGGCGAGCGGACGGTACGGCCCGAGCGGATGGTCACGGCGCAGGTGCAGGGCGGTGGTGGTCAGGTGCAGCTTCTCCCTGGCCAGGTCGCCCGGGCGGTCGACAGCGGAGTCGGTGAGCCGGACCGCCACGGCGGAGAGGTCCACCGGGGCCCGGTTGTCCGGGTCCACCAGGGTGTACAGCGGCTCCTCGCTGCCCTGGTACAGGTCGGGCACGCCCGGCATGGTCAGGTGCAGCAGGGCGGCCGCCAGGGTGTTGCTGCGCGCGTAGGGGGAGATCATCTCGACGAAGCCGGCGATCCTCGGGCAGAGGCCGGGATCGGCGAGCACACCGCGTGCGTAGTCGGCCAGCGCCTGCTCGAACCGGGTGTCCGGCGCCGTCCAGGAGGTGTGCAGTTTCGCCTCGCGGGCCGACTTCAGCAGCACGGACACCAGCCGGTCGGCAGAGAGCGGCCAGGCGGCCACCAGGGTCTGCCAGAGCAGCCAGGCGGTGCTGCGGTCCGGGCAGGGGCCGGCCGAGCCGGTCCAGGCCAGGCACTCGTCGGCCCAGTGGCCGGGCAGTTCGGCCAGCACCGCGAGCCGGGCCCGGGCGTCGGCGCTGCGCTTGGTGTCATGGGTGGACAGCACCGTCATGGAGAGCGGCCGGCGCTGCTCCGACTCCCGGCACCAGGCGTGGAACTCGTCCGGCCGCACCCCCGGGTGGGCGGGATCGCCGCCGACCTCGTTCAGGCTCAGCAGTGCGTTCCAGCGGTAGAAGGCGGTGTCCTCCACGCCCTTGGCCGCCACCGCCGAGGCGGTCTGCGCGAACCGGGTGCAGAACTCGTCCTTCGCAGCCCCGCGCCCCAGCCGGCCGAGCACCAGATCGCGGACCAGCGCGGCGGTCGCCGCCGCCCCGGGCAGGTCCGCGAGCGTCGCCGGGCCGTCACCGAGCGCCGCCTCGACCTGCGCCACCGACTCCTCGGGCGCGCTCTCGCCCGGCCGGACGTAGGGCCGGTAGCCGGGGTACGCCGTCAGCAGGTGGCGCAGCGTCTCCCGGACGGTCCACGGCGCGTAGTCGGCGAGCGCGGGCTCGGTGGCGCAGATCCGCTGCACCAGCCGCACCAGGCGGTCCAGTTCGGCGGCCAGTTCGCCGTCGGGAGCGGTGAGTTCGGCCCGCCCGCTGGCGGCGGCGGCCGCCGCCGTACCGGCGCCGGTGTCCCGGCGGTAGGCCGCCCCCAGCCGCTCGGCGCCCGCGTGGTCGGTGAGTACGCCGTCGATCCGGCGCAGCGCGTCGTAGCCGGTGGTGCCCGCGCACGGCCAGTCGGCGGGCAGCTGCTCCCGGCCGGTGAGGATCTTCTCCACCACGGTGTACGCGCCGCCGGTGGCCTCGGCCAGCCGCTCCAGGTAGCCTCGCGGATCGGCCAGGCCGTCGGGGTGGTCGATCCGGAAGCCGTCCAGGACGCCGTCGGCGTGCAGCCGCAGCAGGGTGCGGTGGGTGGCCTCGAAGACCTCGGGCACCTCGACCCGCACCGCGATCAGCTCGTTGACGGTGAAGAACCGCCGGTAGTTCAGCTCGGCGCTGGCCAGTTGCCACCAGGCCAGCCGGTACCACTGGTGCCGCAGCAGCTCGGGCAGCGGCAGGTGGGCGGTGCCGGGGCGCAGCGGGAAGGTGTGCTCGTGGTAGCGCAGCACCTCGCCGTCGGTCTCCAACTCCTCCAGTACCGCGCCGAGTCGGTCGCCGAGCAGCGGCAGTAGCAGCCGGCCGCGGGCGGGAGCGTCGGCCGGCCCCGGCTGGGCCGTCCAGTCGATGTCGAACCAGTGCGCGTACGCCGAGTCGGGGCCGTCCCGCAGTACCTGCCAGAGCGGCTGGTTGAGCTGCTCGGGCACCGGGAGCGCCATGTGGTTGGGCACCACGTCGGCGATCAGGCCCAGACCGTGCCGGTGTGCCTCGGCGGCCAGTGACCGCAGGGCGCGCTCGCCGCCGAGCTGTTCGCTGATCCGGCCGTGGTCGACGGTGTCGTAGCCGTGGGTGGAGCCGGGTACGGCCTCCAGCAGCGGCGACAGGTGCAGATGCGAGACGCCGAGCGCGGCGAGGTAGGCGACCGCGTGCTCGGCGTCGTGCAGGGTGAACCCGGGCTGGAGCTGCAGCCGGTAACTGGCCGTCGGATGGGGTGCGGCGGCGGATGTCATGGGGGGATGCCTACCCGGGCTCGGGGGCCGCTATGGCCGCGTGGTGCGAATGGTCCAACCGGCGTGGCACGCCGGTCAGGCCGGGCGTTGCAGTACCAACAGCGAGTGGTCGGTGAGCCAGATGTTGTCGCCGGCCTTGACCCTGGTGCCGGTGCCCGGCGCGGGCAGTACCGGCAGGGTGGTGTCCACCACGACCTGCCAGGCCTCGCCGTGGTCGGCGGGCACGGTGAACTCCAGCGGTTCGAAGTGAGCGTTGAACAGCAGCAGGAAGGAGTCGTCGACGATCTTCCCGCCGCGCCGGTCCGGTTCGGAGATGGCGTCGCCGTTCAGGAAGACCGTCAGTGACTTGGCGTAGCTGGTGTCCCAGTCCTGTTTGGTCATCTCCTCGCCGCCGGGGGTGAACCAGGCGATGTCGGTGAGGTCGTTGTGGGTGCCGGAGACCGGGCGCCCGTGGAAGAACCGGCGGCGCCGGAAGACCGGGTGGTCGCGGCGGAGCCAGATCATGCCCTGGGTGAACTCCAGCAGTCGCGTCTCGGGGCCGTCGCTCCGCGGCCAGTGCACCCAGGTGAGTTCGTCGTCCTGGCAGTAGGCGTTGTTGTTGCCGCGCTGGGTGCGGCCGAGCTCGTCGCCGTGGGACACCATCGGCACGCCCTGGGAGAGCATCAGGGTGGCGATGAAGTTGCGCTGCTGGCGGGCGCGCAGCTCCAGCACACCGAGGTCGGTGGTCTCACCCTCCACGCCGCAGTTCCAGGAGCGGTTGAAGGATTCGCCGTCCCGGTTCTCCTCGTGGTTGGCCTCGTTGTGCTTCTCGTTGTACGAGACCAGGTCGCGCAGGGTGAAACCGTCGTGGCAGGTGACGAAGTTGATGGAGGCGATCGGCCGGCGGCCGTCGTCCTGGTAGAGGTCGGAGGAGCCGGTCAGCCGGGAGCCGAATTCGGCCAGCGTGGCCGGCTCGCCGCGCCACAGGTCGCGGACGGTGTCCCGGTACATGCCGTTCCACTCCGTCCACAGCGGCGGGAAGTTGCCGACCTGGTAGCCGCCCTCGCCGAGGTCCCAGGGCTCGGCGATCAGCTTGACCTGGGAGACCACCGGGTCCTGCTGGACGACCTCGAAGAACGAGGAGAGCCGGTCCACCTCGTGGAACTGCCGGGCCAGGGTGGCCGCGAGGTCGAAGCGGAAGCCGTCGACGTGCATCTCGGTGACCCAGTAGCGCAGCGAGTCCATGATCATCTGGAGTACGTGCGGGCTGCGCATCAGCAGGCTGTTGCCGGTGCCGGTGGTGTCCTCGTAGAACCGGCGGTCCTTGGCGGCCAGGCGGTAGTAGGAGGCGTTGTCCAGGCCGCGGAAGGAGAGGGTGGGGCCCAGGTGGTTGCCCTCGGCGGTGTGGTTGTAGACGACGTCCAGGATGATCTCGATCCCGGCCGCGTGCAGCGACTTGACCATCGACTTGAACTCCTGCACCTGCTGGCCCCGGTCGCCGCCGGAGGAGTAGGAGGAGTGCGGGGCGAAGTAGCCGATGGTGTTGTAGCCCCAGTAGTTGGACAGGCCCAGGTCGCGCAGCCGGTGGTCCCGGGTGAACTGGTGCACCGGCAGCAGCTCGATCGCGGTGATGCCCAGCTTCGCCAGGTGCTCGATCACCGCCGGGTGGGCCAGGCCCGCGTAGGTGCCCCTGATCTCCTCGGGGATGCCCGGATGGAGTCTGGTGAGGCCCTTCACGTGGGCCTCGTAGAGCACCGTGCGGTGGTAGTCGGTACGCGGCGGGTGGTCGGTGCCCCAGTCGAAGTACGGATTGATCACCACCGAGTGCATGGTGTGCGGGGCCGAGTCCAGGTCGTTGCGGCGCTCGGGGGCGCCGAAGTGGTAGCCGTAGACGGACTCGTCCCAGTCGATGTGACCGCTCATCGCTTTGGCGTACGGGTCCAGCAGCAGCTTGGCGCTGTTGTGCCGCTGGCCCAGGCCCGGGTTGTGCGGGCCGTGCACGCGGAAGCCGTACCGCTGTCCGGGCTGAACGCCCGGGAGGTAGGCGTGGCGGACGAAGGCGTCCGTCTCGCGCAGCTCGACGGCCGTCTCGGAACCGTCCTCGTCGAGCAGGCAGAGCTCGATCCGGTCGGCGCTCTCGGAGAACACCGCGAAGTTGGTCCCGGCGCCGTCGTATGTGGCGCCCAGCGGGTACGGCTGCCCTGGCCAGACCTGCATATGCCTCAACTCACCTTTGGATGACGGCAATTGGTGCTCGAACGGGCCTTGCACCGCGGAATGCTCCACCATGCGCGGCCCGGCTGCACCGTGATGTACGGCACATGGGGCATCCTCTCCAATGGCCGCCCGCGGGCCGTGCTCATTCGTTCGTTGTTCGCCCGAACGGGTGTCCGTGAGCTGGTTGCAGCGTGCTCGCACTGCGTCACGGTCCGTTCCCGAAGGGGTCGTTGTCCGGTCAACGGGCTGCGTCGCGCGTCGCGCGCGCAGTACCCTTGATCGTCCGGCACGCTCCGGACCCCATGCGGAAACAGGCCTCGCCGGGACCGCCAGGGTTGAGACTGTGTCAGCGGATGGTCCGTCACTCCAGGTGATCGGGACCGAGAGGTGAGGTAGCGCATGGTGGTCCCCGCAGACGGCCGGGGCGGCCCCGAGGGCCCCGGGCGGAGCGAGGCGCCGACGGTGGTCATGCACACGTCCTCGCCCGGCCGGATCGCCATCCCCGCCCAGTCGGGGTCGCCCGAGGGCCCGGTCCTCGCCTGGTCCGCCGACCAGTGGGAGCAGGCCCATCAGCGGGTCCGGCTGACCGGACGCGCGTACGTCTGGCTCAACCTGGTCGAGCAGCGGCTGCGCGCCCTGGTCGGCGAGGTGCTGCGCCCGGTCTACGCTCCCGCCCACGGCGAGGACTGGGTGACGGCCGCCGCGGGACCCAGCGGCGAGGAGTGGGTCTACCGGGCCGGCGCCGTCCGCGAGGTCAGCCGCCGCAAGGGCTATCTGCTCGACCCGGCCGACGACGACCCGCTGGTCTTCCTCACCCTGCCCCAGCTGCGCGAGCTGATGGTGCAGCACTGGCCCTGCTTCGAGCCGTACGTGCTGGACCGCCGCGAGGTCGAGCTGGCGCTGGACGAGCTGGAGGTCGCCCGGCACGTCGTCTCGCGCAACCGCAGCCTCTCGCAGACCGTGCTGGCCCAGACCGAACGGGCGGCCGCCCGGCTGCTCGCGCTGCTCGACGGCGGCGCCGGCGGGGTGCCGGCCGACGTGGTCGAGCAGCTGATCGCCGGACGCTACGCGGACGTGGTCGCGGTGCACGCCGACCGGGTCAGGCTCCAGCGCGACCTGCCGGTGGAGGACCTGCTGGACGGCGCCCGGCGGCTGGACGCGATCGGCATCGGGCTCGGCATGCTCTGCCAGAACTACACCGGCAAGCGGCTGGTCCGGCTCGCCTCCGAGGGCTGCCGGGTACGGCTGCTCTTCCTTAATCCGGCGAGTAGCGCGGTGCGCCGACGTGAGCGCGAACTCGGGCTCGGGCGAGGCGAGTTGGCCCGATCGATCGAGATGAACATCATGCATGTGCGCCGGGTGCGGGCCCGTCTGCGCGACCAGGGCGGCTTCGAGATCCGGGTGTTCGACGAGACCCCGCGGTTCACCGCCTACCTGGTGGAGGGGCCCCGCTCGGTGGCCTCGGCGGGCGGCCGGCGGCGCTCCGAGGGGCTCGGCGTGGTCCAGCCCTACCTGCGGCGCTCCCGGGGCATCGAGTCCCCGGCCCTGGTGCTGCGCGCCGGCGCCGGACAGCTGCCCGGCGGTCAGGAGGCCGGGCTGCTGGAGATCTACCGCGAGGAGTTCGAGGGCGTCTGGACGGACTCGCGAGCCGTCTCCTGAGGGCGGTATCCCGGGGTGCTGTCGGCTTCGCCGGCGATCCGTTGCGGAGGTGCGGGGCTGTTCGCGCGGTTCCCAGCACCCCGGTAGGGCCTCCCCGGCCGCTCCGGGGAGGGGGCTTCTCGGCGCCCTCGGCCGCCCCGGGGCCGCCGCCCGCGGTGTGCGCCCGGCTCCGTGCCGGCATCGGCCCTCCTCCTTGTGGTTCCGGCTCGTCCATAACGCGGCCGTACCCGTCCATGGAGTTTTCCGAGGTCTTCGGCGGCACGGGACGAACGTCCACCACATCTCCGGCCGGCGGCTCGCGATGTGTCGGCAAGCAGTTTATTTGGAAATGATCGCCGTAAACTGGCCGAAATATTCAAGACGCCGCGAAAGTGCTGAAGGTGGACATCTCTCGTCGTCAGTTCGAATCGATGCAATGTTGAAACCGGCCATGTTGGTGGCTGCACCGGTCGTGTCAACACCGATCTGACCCGCATCTTCCCAGCCGCTGTGAGCTGGGTCACATTGGCTGTGACTGAAATTGATCGCTTTAATCGGCCGCCGCGTTCGAGTGGCGTGCTAGAAATTCCTCCAGAGCCGCTCCCACGCGCTGAATTCGTTGGAGCCCGGCCGGGGGAGCGGGAACATATGAATTCAAAGTGGAGGTAAAAATGGAGCAGGACTTCGATCTCGATGTCCGCGTGGCTGTTGCCCCGCAGAACGCCACGCCGCAGGGTTTCGCGAGCATCGGCAGCACCTGCTGGTCCTGCGGCGACTCCTGCGGCTGCCCGTTCACGATCGGTTACCCCACGATCTGCTGATCGCCCGCCGGCACTCGCCCTGAGGCAGGAGGTTCCCGGCGCTGTCCAGCGCCGGGAACCTTGGGGAAGTCGGGAGCTTTCCGGGGGACTGTCGGCAACCGGGCTCGGCGAGTCGTTCGGTGAATTCTGCCACGTTTTGATGTGAATCTGGGGGAGTCCGCGGTGGCGGTGCTGGAATTCGATGTGAGGACCGCTGAGGTGGCCCGGGCTGTGGCGGATCGGCTGGCGATGTTCGCCGGTGCGGCGGTGGGGCCGCTGGAGAAGTCAGCGGGGCACGGGTCCGTGCCGGACGGGTCGAGCCTGGCTGATGGCTACCCGGGGATCGCACTGTCGCTGCTGCATGCCGGAAAGGCGCTGGACGAGCCCAGACTGCTCGACGCGGCCCAGGCCCTGCTCCGCCGTTCCGCGCAGGCCACCGCCGAGAGACCGCTGTCCGAGGCCGGCCTTTACAGCGGCACCGCGGGCTTCGCCAGCGTCGTGCTCGACTTCTCGGCGCACGACCGCCGTTACCTGCCGTCCCTGCATCGGATCGCCGCCCGGCTCGGCGAACAGATCGCGGCCCAGTCGCTACCGGAACCCGGGGAGGGGCTGCCGGTCTCCGCCTTCGACGTCATCTCGGGTGCGGCCGGCCAGTTGGCCACGGCGGTCCGGCTCTGCGCGGCCCTGGAGTCCTCGCCTGGAGACCCGATCCGCACCGCGGCCGAGCGGCTGACGGAGTACCTCCTGCGGGTGACCGAGCCGGACAGCCGGCAGCGGTTCGGCTGGTTCACGTCACCGGACTACTACTCGGCCTATCCGGGGTACGAGGAGCAGGCCCCGCACGGGATGTACAACCTGGGCTTCGCACACGGCATGCCGGGCATCGTCTCGGCACTGTGCGTCGCGGCCGACGCCGGGATCGGCGGCTCCGGCCCGGCCGAACACCTCGCACGGACCACGGCCTGGCTGGTCGAGAACCGGCTCACGGACGACGTGCCCGGCGCCGCCTGGCCCAACCTCCTCCAGGCCCAGGAGGGGACCGGGCTGCCCGTCGCCCCGCTCGGCCGGCGGTCCGCGCGCGCCGCCTGGTGCTACGGCGCTCCGGGTATCGGCATCGCCCTGTTGAACGCGGCCAAGGTGCTCGGCGACACCGCACTCGAAGCGACCGCGGTCGGGGCCCTGCAGCGGGTGGTGGACTGGGCGCCGACCGAGCGGTACATCTTCTCGCCCAATCTCTGCCACGGCCACTCCGGACTGCTGGCGGTCTATCAGCGGGCCCATGCGGTCACGGGATCGGCGTCCTTCCGGGCCATGGCCGAGGACTCGCTCCGGGCCGTCCTGTCGACGGCGGACGAGGCCCGCCCGTACGTGGTGGCGGACGAGCCGACGCGCGGCGAGCTGGTCGACGACCCGGGATTCCTCAACGGTGCGGCCGGCGTACTGCTCGCGCTCTGCGGGGCGCTCGCACCGCAGGCGGCGAGATGGGACGAGATCTTCTTCCTCACCCCGGCCTGACCGGGGCCGAAGACTGCGACGGCGCAGACACGGCTCCCGAACCGCCCACCTCGTAACAGTGTTGCCCAAGCACAGCTAAGGAATGAGCGTGACCCGTCGGAACGCCGAGACCAGCGACCGGAAGTCCGGGCGAAGCCGCACCTACGCCGCACGGGGCTTCTTCCTGCTCCGCGCACCGGCCCTGCCGACCCGGGGGCTGACGAACCTGCTGGCCGCCGGGACGGCGCCGGCAGGCGCGGACCAGGCGGGGTGGGAGGCCCGCTACCTGCAAGGTCTGCTGGACCTGTGGGCGAGGCCCGGGGTCCGCTCGGCGATCTCGCTGGCGGCGCCGGACCTGGCCCGGGCCGTGGGGGGTGTCGATACGCTCTCGGCCCGGGACCGGCGACGGGTGATGATGAGCCTGGGCCGGTACCTGAACCGGATGAGCATGCGGGCAACCCCGCTGAGCACGGTGGCGGGTGTCGCGGTGGGCACGTTCTCCGGACCGGACTTCGCCGCTCCGCCTGCCCGGCTCGGCGTTCCCGCAATCAGCACGGCCGTGGCCAGGCCGGACATGGGCTGGGTGCTGCACCTGTTCAAGGCGGTCACCGACTCGCCGCAGATCCGGACCGAACTGGAGCTTCGGACCAACGACCTGATCCACCGTGGCCGAGGCCGGGCCTGGCTGTCCACGGCGGACGCGTACGGCGAGGGGTCGCGACGCTCGGCCTCCGTCCGCTGGTCCCCGGCCGTCCGGCTCGTCCTGGAGTCGGCCCGGACACCGAAGACCTTCGGAGAGCTGCAGGACGAGCTGAGGCTGCGGTATCCGACGGTCCCGCTGGAGAAGGTCACCGCACTTCTCGACCAGCTGGTCGAGTTGGCCTTCCTGATCACCGCGCACCGGCCGGCCCTGCTGGAGGGGGCGGAACAGCCGCCGCTGACGGCCCGGTTGGCGACCGCCCACGACAGCGACGTGACAGCCGCGCTGACGTCCGTCGAGGCGGCGGTGGCCGAGTTCAACGCCGTCGGTGACGTGACAGCCCTGGAGGCTCTCCAGGAGCAGATCGCCCCGCTGGCGCGGCGGGTGAGCGAGGACTACACCGGACCGCTGTTGCGGGTCGACGCCCAGTTGAACGTTTCTGCCCCGCCCGTCCTGCCGGCGGAGGTCCAGACGCTGGCGGAGGACGCCGCCGAGGTCCTGGCCGCCGTGGGCGACGTCTACCAGTACCCCTGGCAGCTGCGCGACTACGCGACGGCGTTCACCGAGACCTACGGCGCACACGCCGAGGTACCGGTCCTGGAGGTGCTCTCCGAGGAGACCGGGCTGGGCGCGCCGAACGGTTATCAGAATCCGCCGCGTTCCTTCGAGCTGCAGCCGATGACCACGCGCGACCGGAGCAGGGAGGACCGGGCCGCGGTCCTGCACCGGCTCGCCGCCGACGCTCTCAGCCGCGGCGGTCTGGAGGTGGTCCTGGACGAGCGGTGGATCGCCGAGCTGAGGCAGTTCGCCGACGACCGGCCGCTGAGGCCCGCGATCGACGTACACCTGCAGATGGTGCCGCCGACGGCGCCGGGGTCCGGCTGGCGCGGGGTGGTCACGGCGGTGGCGCACGGCGGCCGTACGTTCGCCCGGTTCCACGACCTGCTCGGCGCGGAGGGGCGCCGGGGCCTGGAGGAGCTGGCCGAGGCGGAGGCGGCGCTGCTGCCCGGGGTCGCGGTGGTGGAGCTGACGTACCTGCCGGAGAAGGCCCGAGCCACGAACGTCTCGGTCCGCCCGGCGGTACGAGCGCTGGAGCTGCCGCTCAACGTGGCACCGGGGCGGCCCGCGCATGAGGTGATCGCGCTAGAGGACGTGGTCGTCGGCGTGCGCGAGGGCCGGCTGTACCTGCACAGCCCGGTCCTCGGGTGCGATCTGCACGTCACCCAACACACCATGCTCAACCCACTGATGGCACCGAACGTCGGCCGCTTCCTGCTCGACGTCTCCTCGGCGGCCTTCCACGGCGTCTCGTCGTTCGAGTGGGGCAGCCTGGCCGGCAGCATGCCGTTCCTGCCTCGGGTCGTCTGGCGCGACCTGGTGCTGAAGCGCGCGCGCTGGCTGCTGCGAGCCTCCGAGCTGCCGGCCGGCTGCACCGGCTCGTTGACGGCCTTCAGCGCGGCCGTCGCGGCCTGGCGCGAGCAGTGGAACGTGCCGCGCCTCGCCTTCCTGACACAAGGCGACAACACGATTCTGCTCGACCTGGAGAGCGCCCCCTCGCTGGAAGAACTGCGGCTGGCCGCGGCCCGGGACACGGCGGCCTTCCTACTGCAGATCGACGAGGCGTTGCCGGGCCCGGAGGAGGGCTTCCTGCGGGATGCGGCCGATGCCCCCTTCGTCGCGGAGGTCGTGGTCCCCGTGGTGCGCGGGCAGCAGGCGCAGGCGCCCCGGGCAGCGGCCGTCGCGCGCAGGCGGATCACCGAAGCCGAGCGGTTGCGACCGGTCGGTGGGCCGTGGGTCTACGCCAAACTGTATGTGGAGCAAGACGCGCAGGACGCCCTCCTGCTCGAGGAAGTGACGGCGCTGACGCGCTCGCTGGCCGACCGCCGCCTCGCGGGCCACTCCTTCTACCTCCGGTACGGCGATCCCGCTCCGCACCTGCGGTTGCGCTTCCGGGCCGCGGATCCGGCCCGGGCCGCCGAACTGCTGGGGGAGGTCGGGCAGTGGGCCCACGGCCTGGCCGTCGAGGGCCGGATCACGGACGTCACCTTCGAGACGTACCGCCGCGAGATCGAGCGTTACGGCGGCCCCGACCTGATCGACGCGGCCGAGGAGCTGTTCTGCCGGGACAGCGCGGCGACCCTGGCCCTGCTGCGGCACCTCGCCGCGCCGCCGCAGGCGGGCGAGACCGCGTTGGACCGGACCGCACTCACCGCGCTCAGCCTCGAAACCGTCGGCCGGGTCCTGGTACCCGATTTCGCCGAGCGGCACGCCCTGGTGCGGTCGATGGCCGGTTCCCAGGCCGGTGGCGTGGAGTACCGGGCCGTCGCGCGTCGCCTCTGGCAGGGCTACACCGCCCCCGGCGGTGAGGCGGCGGCGCTCGGGCAGGTGCGGGCCGCCTGGCAGTCCGGGGGAGCCGGGTACACCGCCCAGGTGGCCAAGCTCGCCGAGGCCGGCGAACTCTGGTCGGACCGGAAATCCATCCTGCGCAGCCTGTTCCACATGCACTGCAACCGGATGGGCCTGCGGCGCGAGCGGGAGGACGCCGCCTACGGCATGTGGCGGCGGCTACTCGACCGGGTCGCCACGGCCGATGGTGCGCCGGCGGCGGGGCGGACCCGGTGAACCCGCGCCTCTGGCACCGGCGGCTGGCGCAAGCGCCGCGACCGGGGCTGGTCCTGCTGAGCCGGTCCTGGCGCGGCGACCGCGCCGGGACCGCGCAGCTGGCTCTGATATCGCTGGTCATCGGCGTCCTGCCGGCCGGTCAGGTCAAACTCACGGCAGCGCTCGCGACGGCGCTGCTGAGCGCGGCAGGCGGCTCCGACCCGCAGGTCCGCGGCATCCTGGTCTGCCTGTCCCTGTTGTCCCTGCTCGGCCTCGGTTCGCAGGTGCTGTCCCTGTTGCAGAGCCGGGCCGTGCAGCGCTGTCAGAGCTGGCTCTCGGCCCACATGTCCGACGAGATCATCAGCCGCGCGACCCTCTTCACCCTCTCCGAGGTGGAGGACCCGAGCGTGCAGGACTCGCTGCAACGAGCCGTCCGGGAAGTGGCGTTCCGACCGGGGATGATGCTCGCCCAGTTGGTGCAGGCGGCCACCCAGGTGGTCACCTTCGGCTCGGTCGGCGCGATCCTGTGGACCCTGGACTTCCGGGTCGCGCTGCTGGCCATGCTCGCCCCGTTCCCCACCGTGCTCGCACAGATCCTGCAGGGCCGCCGTACCCATGCGTTGGAGCACAGCAGGTCCGAGGAGCGGCGCCGGCTCAACTACTGGCAGCACCTGGCCTCCCAACCGAACTCGATGAAGGAGGTGCTGGCCTTCCGGCTCGCCCCGGTGGTCCACGCCAACCACCGGCGACTGCTGGCCGGGATCGTCGGTGCGGACCTGCGGCTGGCGAACCGGAACTTCCGCCTGGCCATCCCGATGGTGATCGCGACCGCGGTGCTGACGGTCTCCGCGCAGGCCACGGCGGTCCTGATCGGCAGCGACGCCCGGCACGTGGCCGGACTGCTGGCGGTGATCCAGGCGATCGGCATGCTGCAGGGCAGCATGCAGCAGCTCTTCGGTGCGGTGTCCGGAATGTATGTGAACCAGCTCTACCTGCGCAACGTGAACGAGTTCCTCGCCCTCGGGCACACGCCGCCCCCTCAGGGCGAGGTGACGTTCCCTCAGGACCTCGTCGCCGGAGTCGAGTTCCGCGGGGTGTCGTTCAGCTACCCCGGCAGCGAGCGGCGCGCCCTGGAGAACGTCTCGTTCACGCTGGAGCCGGGCCAGGTGACGGCGATCGTCGGCCTCAACGGCGCGGGGAAGTCCACCCTGGGCAAGCTCCTCGGCCGCCTCTACGAGCCGACCGAGGGCTCGATCCTCGTCGACGGCGTCCCGCTCACCGACTTCCGGCTGGACAGCCTGCGCGACCGCGTCTCCTACGTGTTCCAGAACTACGTCGAGTACCAGCTCTCGGTGGGCGAGAACATCTCGCTCGGCCTGGTGCACGAGACCGATCAGGGAGAGGGGCGAGTCGAGGCCGCGGCTCGCGAGGTGGGGATGCACGAGCACATCGCCTCCCTCCCGCAGGGCTACCAGACACAGGCGGGGAAGGTGTTCACGGGCGGCGTGGAGTTCTCCGGCGGCCAGTGGCAGCGACTGGCCATCGCGCGGGGCATGGCACGTTCGGCGAGCGTCAGGGTCATGGACGAGCCGACCGCCGCGCTCGACACCATCACCGAGGCCGAGCTGCTCGACACCCTGACCACAGCCTCGGCCGGCCGGGTCTCGCTGCTGATCGCCCACCGCTTCTCGTCCGTGCTGCGCGCGGACCGGGTGCTGGTCTTCGACCGCGGCCGGCTGGTCGAGGACGGCGATCACCAGGAACTGATGAGCCTCGGCGGCCTGTACGCGCAGATGTACGAAGCGCAGACCGCCGGGTACCAATCCGCGGCGGGAGCCGGGACGGGAGCCCGATGATGAAACTCACCGCATTCGACCAGGTGCCGGTCTTCGGCGCGACCGGCCCGGCCGGCGCCGCCCGGGAGTCGGTCCGACTCGCCGTGGCGGCCGAGCGCCTGGGGTACGACCGCTTCTGGATCGCCGAGCACCACGGCGCGACAAGCGGCTGCGGTTCGCCCGAGGTGCTGGTCACCGCTGCCGCCGCCGCGACCAGCACCATCCGGGTGGGCGCCGCCTCGGTACTGCTGCCCCACTACGCGCCGTTGAAGGTGGCGACCACGTTCAACCTCCTGGAACGGCTCCACCCCGGCCGGATCGACCTCGGCATCGGCCGCGGTCCCGGCGCGGACGATGTGATCACCCGGCTGCTGGCGCGGGAGGGCGAGGCGCCCTACCAGGAGAAGCTCAAGCACCTCCTGGCACACGTCACCGCCGGCACGGACCTACTGCCCGAGTCCACTCCGCCGCAACTGTGGCTGACCGGCGCCGGTGGCGGCGGGGCGCGGCTCGCCGCCCACTACGGGCTGCCGTTCTGCCTCGCGCAGTTCGCCCATGGCATCCCGCGGCCGGAGATCGTCGAGCTGTACCGCGAGAGCTTCCGCCCGGGCCCGCTCGGGGTGACCCCGCGCGTCAGCATCGCCGTCCGGGTGGCCTGCGCGGACGACCCCCAGGACGTCCGGCTGCTGCGCTCCGTCCTCGCCTGGGCCGCCGCCCCGTCGGACCGCCAGACTCTCCCGTCCTGGGAGGAACTCCGTGCCCTCGGGCCCACCGCACCCCCACCGAGCCCGGACAGCATGTCGCTGCTGACCGGCGTTCCCGCGGAGGTCGCCGATCGGCTCGGAGCCCTGATCGCCGCATACGCTCCCGACGAACTCGCGATCAACACCGTCTGCCCCGACTTCGACCTCCGGGTGCGGACCTTCGAGCTGGTCCGCACCATGGTCCCGGCTGCCCAGGACCCGAGGCACTGAGGGGACTGCCTGGCTGACGCTGCACCGGGAGCCGAGCCCGTCTCAGGTTTTGCCATTCTCCCAGAATCGCTTGACCCGCCCATTACTAAGGCACGCCTAAGCTAAGTCCGCGCCCTGGACAGTTCCTGTCCGGGGCGTCGCTTCTGAGTACAGGCACTGCCGGGGCCGGTCCCGGGGAGGAGAGTCCTCGACATGTGGGACGACGCGTTTCCCAGTTTCCTCATCGGCCTACGCGAGGGGCTGGAGGCCGGGCTGATCGTTTCCATCCTGGTCGCCACCCTGGTGCGCTCCGGCCAGAAGGCCCGGCTGCCGCAGGTCTGGACCGGGGTCGCGGCCGCCGTGGCGCTGGCCCTCAGCTTCGGCTCGGTGCTCACCTTCACCGCCGCCAAGCTCTCCGGTCCGGCCCAGGAGGCCTTCGGCGGCACGCTCAGCCTGATAGCGGTCTGCTTCGTCACCGCGATGGTCTTCTGGATGCGCAAGTCCGCGCGCAACCTGTCCTCGGAGATCCGCGAGAAGGTCACCGCCGCGCTCGCCATGGGTGCCGGCACGCTGATCCTCACCAGCTTCCTGGCCGTCGGCCGGGAGGGTCTGGAGACCTCCCTCTTCCTGTGGAGCACCATCCAGACCGCCAACGAGTCCACCGGGCCGGTGGTCGGCGCGGCGATCGGCCTGGTGCTGGCCACCGGGCTCTGCTGGGCGCTGTACCGCCGGGTGCTGAGGATCAACCTCACCAGGTTCTTCACCTGGACCGGTGCGGTGCTGATCGTCATCGCGGCCGGCGTGCTCAGCTACGGCCTGCGCGACCTGCAGGAGTCCGGCGTGCTGGGCGGCGGCACCGCGTACGCCTTCGACGTCAGCAAGCACGTCGACGCCTCGTCCTGGTACGCCACGCTGGTGCAGGGCGTGCTCAACCTGACCGTCACCATGACGGTCGTTCAGGTGCTGGCCTACGTGGCGTACCTGTCGATCGTGATGACGCTCTTCGTCCAGGGCGTCCGGATGACCGCTGAGGCCAAGCCCGCTGAGGCCAAGCCCGCCGAGGCCGAGGCGGACACCGCTGAGACCGAGTCGGCTGAGACCGAGTCGGCTGAGACCGAGGCTGCCGAGGCCGGGACCCCCGTGGCTTCGGAGCCGGCTCCAAGCGCCCCGAAGGGCGCTCCCGCCCAGGGTGGCCGTCCGCGCTGGCTGGCCCCGGTCGCCCTGGTCGCCGTCCCCGCCGTGGTGGCGGGCGCCGTGATCGCGGTCAGCGACGGCAAGCCGGCCAGCAGCTCCACCGTCTCGGTCTCCGAGGAGGACTGCGGCAAGGGGTTCGCCGCACCGCAGCCCGGCCGGCAGGTCTTCCAGATGCACAACACCGGCGGCAAGGCCTCCGAGGTCTACCTGATCAACCCGGGCAGCGGCGCCGTCTACGGCGAGATCGAGGGACTGGCCCCCGGCACCACCCGCGCGCTGATCGCCACCATAGGCTCCGGCGACTACGCCTGGCGCTGTGTCCCGACCGGCGGAAAGTCCGTCACCTCCGCGAGCGTGCACGTCACCGGCGGCACCGAGGTCAAGGCCGTCGTCCCGGTCGCCGAGGGCGATCTCGACGCCCCGCTCGCCGCGTACAAGGAGTACGTCACCAAGAACCTGGCCACCCTGCTGACCCAGAGTCAGCAGCTGCAGTCGGACATCCACGCGGGCAACCTGGACGCCGCCCGGACCGACTGGGTCACCGCGCACACCCAGTACGCCTCACTCGGCGCCGCCTACGGCACCTTCGCCGACTTCGACGGCAAGATCGACGGCCGTCCGGACGGCCTGGCCGACAAGGCGCAGGACAAGGACTTCGCCGGCTTCCTCCGCCTGGAGTACGGCCTGTGGCACAACCAGAGCGCCGCCGACCTCACCCCCGTGGTCGACCGGCTGGTGAGTGACGTGGACGGACTCGGCAAGGCCTTCCCCACCCAGAAGTTCGACCCCACCGACCTCCCGCTGCGCACCCACGAGATCCTCGAGAACACCCTCCAGTTCGAGCTCACCGGGGACACCGACCAGGGCAGCGGCACCAACCTGGCGACCGCTCAGGCCAATGTCGCGGGCACCAGGGAACTGCTGACGGTCCTTCAGCCGCTGCTCCAGTCGCGCGCACCCGAGCTGCTGACCAGGATCGACGCTGGCATGATCCAGCTCAACGGCCTGCTCGGCGCCGCTCACCGTCCGGACGGCAGCTGGACCCCCGTGGCGCAGCTCGCGCCCACGGCCCGCCGCCAGCTGAACGGAGCCACCGGTCAGCTGCTCGAAGACCTCGCCAACGTCCCCACCCTGCTCGAAATCCGGAAGGCCGCCTGATGACCGACCAGCCCGCTGTCACCGGTTCCTGCCCCTTCCGCTTCGGCGGGTCCGACCGCCGCAGCTTCGTCAAGGCCGCACTCGGCGCGGGCGCCGGTGCCGCCGCCGTCGCCGGGGGTGCGCTCACCCTCGGCGCCACCCCGGCCACCGCCGACAGCCCGAACCGGCCCAAGACCAGGACCGTCCCCTTCCAGGGTGAGCACCAGGCCGGCATCGCCACGCCGGCCCCCGGCCACGCGATCTTCGTCTCCTGCGACGTCGTCGCCAAGGACCGCGAGGCGCTGGAGGACCTGTTCCACACCCTGACCGACCGGATCCGCTTCCTCACCGGGGGCGGCACCCCGAAGGACCTCGGCGTCGGCGCACCGCCCTCCGACAGCGGCATCCTCGGCCCGGTGCTGCCGGCCGACAACCTGACCGTCACGGTCGGCGTCGGCGCCTCGCTCTTCGACGACCGCTTCGGGCTGGCCAAGGCGAAGCCGGTCAAGCTCGCGCCGATGAAGACCTTCCCGAACGACAACCTGAACGACGCCGAGCTGCACGGCGACCTCTCGCTGCAGATCTGCGCGGAGAGCCAGGACACCGTGCTGCACGCCCTGCGCGACATCGCCCGGCACACCCGCGGCGCGATGCAGATCAAGTGGCGGATCGACGGTTTCCAGAGCTCCAGCCGCCCCGACGGTGCCCAGCGCAACCTGCTCGGCTTCAAGGACGGCATCGCCAACCCGGACACCACCTCCTCCCGGGCGATGGACAAGCTGGTGTGGGTCACCGAGGGCATGGGCGAGCCCGCCTGGGCGGTCGGCGGCAGCTACCAGGTCATCAGGATCATCCGGATGCTGGTCGAGTTCTGGGACCGGGTCTCGCTCGCCGAGCAGGAGAAGATGTTCGGCCGCCGCAAGGACACCGGCGCTCCGCTGGACGGCGCCAAGGAGACCGACGCGCCGGACTACGCCAAGGACCCGGACGGCAACGCCATCCCGCTGACCGCGCACATCCGGCTCGCCAACCCGCGCACCGACAAGACCGACGACTCGCGGATCCTGCGCCGCGGCTTCAACTACGACCGCGGCATCGACAGCGTCGGCGACCTCGACATGGGTCTGGCCTTCTGCTGCTACCAGCAGGACGTGGTCCGGCAGTTCGAGGCCACCCAGACCCGGCTCATCGACGAGCCGCTGGTCGACTACATCTCGCCCACCGGCGGTGGCTACTTCTTCGCGCTGCCCGGCGTCAGGGACAACGCCGACTGGCTCGGACGCGGACTCTTCGCCGCCGTCTGACCCGGCGCCCGGCCGGTCCCGGGGGGGGGGGGGGGGGGGGGAGGTGGGGGGGGAGGGGGGGGGGGGGGGGGGGGGGGGTGGTGGGGGGGATGCTCAGCCGGTTGGTGGTGGGTCCACCCGCGCC